>CALBDB010000053.1 GCA_937927755.1 uncultured Lysobacterales bacterium | reverse complement strand
GTACAGGAGAAAACAGCAGGTTAACTCTTCGTCCAAAGTCGTATACTCCAGCCGAACAGGCGAAACTCAAGAAGGCGACACCACTATGGATCAAGAAAGGGCTACTAAAACGTATTAAACGTGAGTACTACATGGTTAATCCCTGGTTCCTAATACCTCCTAAACAAGAGCAAGTGAAGGCTATGGATTACTGGAGGGCACTCAAACCATAATTGTTGATGTCATCACACCACATCTACTATTGATGGACTGCTTAGGGAGCTTTCACCTTTCTATTGTCTCGTTAAGCAGTCACTTCACCCATGGTTAATCCAGTTTTTTTCAAAAAACGAGATTAATTGAGCACAGTAGCTGGCTACTGTTGGCTTGAAGCGGTGTTCTACTCAATAAAGTGCCGATAAATGGGAATGAGGCAGCCTATCGATTTACACATAATCGAGATTACAAGGCGGTAGCGGACAGTGCCGTAGGCATTGCTTGTAATCCGCGATTATGTTCAATCGTTAGGCGGGTATTGGCGGGGGTGGTGGGTCCATTGCATATATAAGGCTTAACCCCCGGGGGGTACTTCGCTCTGTGTGTGTGAATATCACAGTTACTACACCCGTAAGCAGATTAGCAATTTCTGATAACCCCGACTGATAAAACCCAATGGCTGCTTTGCGGTTAGTACCGGACTGTCAGTACAATCTAATGGCTATAACTTCTTTCAGCCAAATACAGCCTTAAGATTCTTATCAGTCATTACGAACTTACAATAAAAAAGGTCACCGAAGTGACCCTTTTTAGTTCATAGAATACTGATTGCTAGAGTAGATTTCTTCTTTGAGTAAACACAGCCAAGCCAAAAAGCATTAATAACAATATCAGGGCCCATTTAGATATTGCAGGGACAGGTACTGCTGGCTCTGGTGGGATCAATGAACTAGCCCCTGTTCCTGTTACAGGAAGCAAATCCGGTGAGCTTGGAATGTCGGTGTGAATCTCTATTTGGCTATCCCAGGTCCCAACTGCATTCGGTGAGAACGTAACACTGAAGGTGCAGTGGGTTTGTGGTGCAATACTCATACCGCTACATAGATTATCTACAACGCTATAGTGTGGGGATGCTGACGATATACTCCCGACAACAAGATTTGCCGAACCGGTATTGGTTAGCAACACCTGTCTGGTGATTGCCGGTTGTCCAATAACGACCGTTGGGAATGTGAGCGATGATGGAGATAATGTTTCTGATGAAACCCTCTTACCGCTTCCCGCCGCACTAATCGTGTCAGGAGAGGTTCCTGCATTGGAAATAAACTGCAGCGAGGCGCTTTGAGCGCCATCAGATGTTGGTGTGAAACCAACTGCAAAGCTACATTGGGCTGCAGCTGCCAAAACCTGGCTTGAACAGGTATCGGCACCAATACTGAACTCAGGATTACTTGAATCAATACTTGATATTGATAATGGTGCACTACCTGTATTGGTCGCAGTAATTGTTTGTGGTGTTGCAGAATCACCAACCGTCAACGGTCCAAAATGAATGTTGGAGTCAGACAGCTGAACTGATGGTGTGATTCCTGTTCCTGTCAGAGCAACATGGTCCGGCGAACTGGATGCATCAGATGGGACCGTAATATGCCCATTCTGAATACCCATAAGAGAGGCACTGAACTCCACACCAAATTGACAGGTCCCTGCCGGCGCAATCGACTGTCCGCTACATCCATCGGTAACGATAACATACTCTGCATTATCAGAGGAGAGACTGGCCACATTCAGACTGGCTGTACCCGAATTGGTCAGTGTCACCACTTGCGGTGCAGTTGTTGTACCCAATGGATGAGAGCCAAAGTGCAATATCGTCGGATCCAACAAAACAGACCCTGTTCCATCACCGGTGCCAGAGACGATGACATTATCAGGAGAAGTAGAAGCATTGGAAGTGATCGCAATTGAACTGCTGATGCCACCGTCACGGCCAGGTACAAAACCCACGACGACATGACAGTTACTACCTGAAGGGAGATTACGACCAATACAGTTTTCAGAAATTATTGGGAAATCACTAAGTGCAGAGTTCAGAGCTGATATCAGCAGGTCAGCTTTTCCTGTATTTGTTAAAACCATGGTCAGAGGCAACGCATGCGTTCCTACTTCCTGTTGTCCAAACATCAATTGACCGGGCGCTACCAAAAGTGCGGGAATTGTCCCGGTACCAGTGACGGCTACATTGTCAGGTGATGAGGGTGCGCCAGAATTCACTACAACGTGTCCTACCTGGGCTCCTGAAACCGAGGGGCTAAAACGAATGCTGAAACCACAGCTTGCATTTGGCACCACGACCTGACCCGAACAGTTATCTGTATCAACGGCAAAAGCGGGATTGTCCGGAATAATGCTGGTGACCGAGATATCAGCACTACCCAGATTAGCCAGAAAAACTGACTGGGCGGTGCTCGAAGAACCGACGGCCTGCTCACCAAAATGCAGATCATTGGGTATAAGTAACTCTAGCGCGACGGCTTCGCCGATGCCGCTTAACAATACGGTGCGATCATAGCCTGCGATATGCACTTTCCCACTGCGGGGTCCCTGTGCACTGGGCTCAAATACGATGTCAAAAGTACATGAAGCTCCAGCATCTAAACTTGCTCCGCACTGGTCATTGATAATACGAAACTCATTAGAGTCACTGCGAATACCTATATCGGTCACTGATGCGTTGAAGAATCGGAGTGTCTCATTACCGGTATTGGTTGCTGTGACAGTATGAGCCGCGCTGGTGGTATTGAGAGCCTGGTTAGAAAAATCCTGGACATAGGATGACAAAACCAGGTTCGGTTCTGTACCGGTCCCGGTCAAAGCAACAGAAATGGGCGATGTCGATGAATCGGTGGTAATGAGAATGTGACCACTCTTTGCGCCAGGTGTAACAGGATGAAATTTTACTCTTACATTGCAACTTAAATGCACACCCGAAGAATCTTGGGGAGAAATTTCAAGCCCGGAACAGTTTTCATAGGTCACAGTAAATTCAGGTTGATCAGAGATAACGCTCTGTACACTAAATGCGGCGGTACCACTGTTTTCGAGTACAACGCTCTTTTCTGATGCGGCGATTGATTCAGGCGTTATCAGGTGAGTCGGGATTAATCCAAATTGAAGCTCACTGGGAGTTAAAACCTCCACGGCGACACCAACACCGGTTCCCGAGGCCGTAAATGTATCCGGGGAACTAAGTGCATCGGATACGATTTGGAGTGTGCTGGTTCGCCCCCCATCCTGGATTGGACTGAACCTAAGGGCAAAATCACAGCTTTCACCTGGGTTCAAGACCTGGCCCGAACATTGATCAACAAATACCGGAAACTCGGTGGCATTCGTTTGATTGATCGCCTGGATCGTCAGGGGCGCATTCCCGGAGTTTTCGACCTCAATGCGTTCAACCTCGTTACTTGTCGTGTTGACATCGGTTGGAGGAAAATAATGGCCAAGGCCAATGCCGAGTATTTTCACCGCGGGCCGAGCCAGGGGGTCACCATCGGTGACAGGCCAAACGCTAGCTTTCCAAGTTTCCCCGAAGTGCTTCTGAAACCCCTTACTCATATCAAATGCTAGCCGTGAGCGTTCGACGGTATCTCCAAGATTAAGAGGGGCAGATTTGGTGCTGGACCAATAATGACCGTAAATTGTCTCTTTAAATGGCCAGACTGGGGGAAGACCTTGAAGTTTTTCGCCGTTAAATTCGGTATAGAAAATGTGCCCTACTTCACCCTTGCTACAGTAATAGCCAACTCCCACCTCTGGAAATAAGTCACATCCTGCATCGTTGTTAAAACTGATAGGCAGTCGCCAGGTATTTACATCCAGGTAACCTTTTTGGTTATTGGTGAAGTTGAGTTGCTTGATGTATTCCTCGGCATTTTCGTAATTCCGATTTGTCACGGGGAGGTTCGCAAGCGGCAGAGTCCAGGACAAGTTCAAGTCAGCCGTTACCGTGATATCCAAATGGGGATCGTAATATGCAACGAGGTTATTGGTGCCGGGTGGATAAAATCGTGGTTCTAATTGGTCGGCGGAGACGGCGGAAGACAGACAGGTGAGTACATGAGCAATCAGGATCAGACAAGTATACCGATTATTTTTCTTCAAGATAAACCTTCCATATTACAGATATATAGTCACTGTAATTCTTCAGCTGAAGATTGTATAGCTGTTTGGTGGGTATGAGAATCTGTAACAGGGATTTTTGGGGCAGGATAAATTGCCAGAGTCGAACGAAATGACTATATCTGGCCGTTTGCCGTCCTTTAAATTATTGAAATTCACATCTGGTAGGCGACTGCTTTCTGGTTAAAAACAGCCTATTGCCAGCATATCCAAGTATATAGATTTGATATACCTTGCATTGGTTGATATCTATTGGCTCAATGCTTTTCTATACCCTCTATAATCAATTAAAGGTATGGATGGTTTCAAGCAGTTATCCAGCTTTCCCACAACTACAAGATGGTTTCAAACTTTGATCTTTTTGTAACTGCGGGAATGTTGCTGTGTATGGGTTTAGTGCAAAAATGACTTCAAGCATGAGGACACTGTTTTCATGTGGTTTTATACCGATAGGATCAAGCTTCTATGAAAATACGTTTTAAATTGTCATTGGTGATTGGGTAATTAGATCTGATGCGTAATCTGTCCAAAAGCATGGATATACTGCAGTGGGTACAATGGCACTAACTCCCTGATCAAAGAGTTTGTATTTCAATATCTTACGTTATTATTTAGCAGAAAGGCCAAGGGAGACAAACCGAGAGCCATTGCACACTCTTTGCACACGCCAAAACATATCTAATTGATATTTAAGTTTAATATTACCCATCCATCATCGGCGCTACCGATAAGGTTCTGTCCAAGCCATTTTTTTCCGCGTGTTCCATATTCAGCGATTTTACAGGCTCCGGCCTGAAAGCACAGTCGATGATAGCCGGTCTTGTATTTAATTAACTGTTTAATTAATATTAAGCCATGAACCAGAACACAAAAAGACCAGAAAGATCACGCGGACGGCCGTTGGCCGATGGCCAACAGGGTTTGAAGGACCGGATACTCGACACGGCCGAGGAACTTTTTGCTGACACAGGATATGCAGCCACATCCATTCGCCGGATCGCTGACCAGGCGGGGGTTAACCCTGCCCTCGTGCACTACTACTTCGGCAACAAGAAGACCCTGTTGCAAGAGGTCATGGAACGCACCCTGGAGCCCCTGGGCCGGGCCATCGCCGCCATGAAAGACGGCGCCGAGGCATCACCGGACCGTATCGCCGCCCTGTTACTGTCGATGGCCAGCAAACATCCCAATATCCCGCGCCTTTTGACACGCGAGGTACTGCTGCCGGGTGGCGAAATGCAACAGTTTTTCACCGAAAACATGGCTCCACGCCTGGGGGGCGCCCTGCCCGCCCTGCTCGACCGGGAGAAGTCAGCCGGCCGGCTGCGGCAGGACACGGATCCGGGAATATCGGCGGTACTGATCATGGCCATGTGTGTTTTCCCATTTATTGCCCGGTCGCTGGCCGAACCTGTCATCGGCCTTGCTTTTGATGATGAAGGTATCGAATTGCTCGGCCAACAGATAAGCCAACTGCTCAAACAGGGGATGATGTCATGAAATACCAAATGTGGTTGATCCCGCTGCTGGCGGGGACGCTGGCAGCATGCAACAGCGCGGATGAAACTTTCATGGTCGGTACGCTCGAGCGTGACCGCGTTGAACTCAAGGTGGAGAGCAATGAACCCATCATCGCCATCCACGTACAGGACGGCCAGGCGCTCAAGGCCGGCGACCTGATCCTTCAGCAGGACCCTGCCAGGCTCGAAAACGTGCTGGTGCAACAACTTGCGCTCAGGGACCAGGCTGCCGCCAGACTGGCCGAACTCGAACGCGGACCACGCCCCGAGACCATCAGGGAAGCACGCGCCCAACTGGAAGCTGCGCAGGCCACGACCAGGAATGCCATGGACGAACTGGTACGCGCGGAGGAGGTGTTCAATCGCGGGCTGTCCGACCAGTCAACGCTCGACCGCGCCAGCACGCGCTGGAAAACCGCCACCGCCGCCGAGAAGGCCGCCACCGAATCACTGCAAAGGCTGCTGAATGGCACGACTGTCGAAGAACTGCAGCAGGCAGTGGCCGCACTGCGGTCAGCTGAGGCTGCGTGTAGCCGCATACAACTGGATATCGACCGCCTGCAGATTGTCGCCCCCATCGATGGCATGCTGGATAAACGCTTGTATCAACTGGGTGAGCGACCTCAGCAGGGTGCAACGGTCGCCGTTATCCTGGATTCGGCCAGGACTTACGCGCGCATCTACGTGCCTGAACCGTGGCGCGCATCGGTACGGCCGGGTGAGCGGCTCAATGTGCGGATAGATGGTGATAACCGCGCCATGACCGGTACCGTTCGCTGGGTGTCTGCGGATGCCAGTTTCACCCCCTATTTCGCGCTCACCGAACACGACCGGTCGCGTCTGAGCTACCTGGCCGAGATCGATGTGCCGGATGCGGCCTCGATACCATCCGGCGTACCCCTGCAGGTGGATTTTCCCGCCGCGGTTTCGGCCGATGACTGAGCTGGCCATACAAGCCCATCAACTTGGCAAGGACTTTGGCCACGTCAAGGCCGTGCGTTCACTGGACCTGGAGATACCCCGTTCCCGGATTTATGGTTTTCTCGGGCCCAACGGGTCCGGCAAGACCACCGCCATTCGCATGCTGTGCGGACTGCTGACCCCCACCACGGGCGACATCAACGTGCTGGGTTACTCAATTCCGGATGAGGCGGAAGCGCTGCGTCTAAAAGTCGGTTACATGACCCAGAAGTTTTCCCTGTTCGAGGACCTGACGGTCAGCGAAAACCTGCAATTCATGGCCGACATTTATACGCTCGATCGAAAACTGAAGACACAGCGGATAGGCCTGGCCGGCGAGCGGTATGAACTGGCCCATCTTTTCAAACAACGGGCCGGTACGCTGAGCGGTGGCCAAAAACAACGCCTGGCGCTGGCCGCCACCACCCTGCACCGGCCTGAATTGCTGTTCCTGGATGAGCCGACCAGTGCGGTTGACCCGGAGAACCGGCGGGCATTCTGGGAATCCCTGTTCGACCTGGTGGATGAAGGCACCACGATACTTGTATCCACACATTACATGGACGAGGCGGAACGTTGCCACGCGCTGGCGATACTGGATAAAGGCTGCCTGGTCGCCGAGGGCAGCCCGGCAGAACTGGAGGATCGTATTGACGCCAACATCGTCATAGTGGAATCAGAGCAGCCCCGCAAGGTTGGCAAGTTACTTGAACAGGAAGATTTCATCCATAGCTCGGCCCAGATCGGCAATGAACTCCGTGTCATGGTGGCAAAAGAACAGCCGGAGCCCGACAAGGCAATCTGTGCAATCATTCAAAAGGCCGGGCTGCCCCTGGCCGCCTGCAAAATCGCCAAGCCCGGGCTCGAAGACGTTTTTGTTGCCGCAACCCGGGAACGGAAAACCCCGGAAAGGATGGCCCGGGCATGAAATCACTGCAGCGCATACTTGCCATTGTCAGGAAGGAGGTCCGGCAACTGCGCCGCGACCGGCTGACATTTGGCATGATCGTGGGCATACCGGTCATCCAGCTATTGATGTTCGGCTACGCCATCAACATGGATGTCCGCAACCTGGATGCGGCGGTCGCCGATCTGGCCGGAACCTCGGCCTCGCGCCAGATGGTGATGGACCTGTCACAGTCCCAGATCATTAACGTGGCCTACCAGGTCAGCGACTCCGCAGAACTGGAACGTTTGCTGCGCCAGGGCAAGATCAGCGTGGGCATTTACCTGCCGGCGGATTATGACCGCAGGCTGCAACAGCCGGAGCGGGCGGCCGTACAGTTGCTGGTGGATGGTTCCGATACCGTTGTACAGGGCGCCGCGACACAGTTGTCCGGCATTGCGCAGCGAACCAGGCTGTCACCTTACAACGACATGCCGCCGACAGTGGAGATACGGACTTTCTTTAATCCCGAACGGCGTTCACCGGTCAATACGGTTCCGGGCCTGGTCGGCGTGATCCTGACCATGACCATGATCCTGTTCACCGCCGTCGCCATCGTCAGGGAACGGGAGCGGGGTAACCTGGAGTTGCTTATAACGACACCTGTGAAAACCCCGGAACTGATGCTGGCCAAGATCACACCCTATGTTTTGATCGGGCTGGTACAGGTCAGCCTGGTATTGCTGCTGGGGCATTTCCTGTTCGAAGTACCACTGCGCGGCCAGTTGATTGACGTCTATATCGTCACGCTGGTGTTCATTGTCACCAACCTGGCATTGGGGCTGGTGATATCCACGCTGGTCCACACCCAGTTCCAGGCCATGCAACTGGCCTTTTTTGTATTGCTGCCGTCCATCCTGCTGTCCGGCTTCATGTTTCCATTTGCCGGCATGCCCCGCCCCGCCCAGGTAATCGCCGAAGCCCTGCCGCTGACGCATTTCATCCGCCTGATCCGCGGTGTCATATTGCGTGGCGCCAGTCTGCAGGAACTCGCGGTCGAACTTGCGATCCTCGGAGGGTTTATCGTTGTCCTGATGTCACTCGCCATTATGCGTTTCAGCAAGCGTTTGGATTGAATCTGTAGTAAATTCGACAGCCCGAAAAAAACAACCTGGAATCCAGCATGTTCAAAAAAACCGCACTTCTGCTCGCACTGGCAGTTAGCCTATTTTCCTGTAGTGATGTCACAGTCGAAGAAAAAGCGCCTGCAGCGCATTTTGACCTGGTGATCAGCAATGGACTGATCTATGACGGCTCGGGCGGCGAACCGTATCGGGCAGACATCGGTATCAACAATGACCGCATTGCCGCGATTGGCAACGAACTTGGCAGCGGGGATAAAACCATCGATGCAGCAGGTTATGCCGTCGCACCCGGTTTTATCAACATGCTCAGCTGGGCCACCACATCCCTGATCGAGGATGGCCTGTCACAGGGAGATATCCGCCAGGGCGTTACACTGGAGGTCATGGGCGAGGGTTGGTCCATGGGTCCACTTAATGACAGCATGAAGGCCGAATCTATTAAGCGACAGGGTGATATCAAGTACGACATCGACTGGACCACGCTGGGTGAATACCTGCAGTTCCTCGAAGATAAGGGTGTCTCAACCAATGTTGCCTCTTTCGTCGGCGCCACCACTGTTCGTATCCATGAACTGGGCTTTGAAGACCGTGCGCCTGATGCTGAGGAACTCGAACGCATGCAAACCCTGGTCCACCAGGCCATGAGAGAAGGCGCCATGGGTGTGGCTTCTTCCCTGATTTATGCACCGGCCTTTTATGCAGATACCGAAGAATTAATTGCACTGAGCAAGGTCGCCGCCGGCTATGGCGGTCGTTACATCTCCCATATGCGCAGCGAGGGCAACCAGTTGCTGGAAGCGGTTGATGAACTGATAACCATCGCCCGCGAAGCGGAAATCGGTGCCGAAATCTATCACCTGAAAGCAGCAGGCGAAGAAAACTGGCCAAAGATGGACCTGGTTTTTGAGCGGATTGAAGCAGCCAGGGCGAGCGGACTGGATATCACGGCCGACATGTACAACTACACCGCCGGGGCGACCGGTCTGGATGCGGCCATGCCACCGTGGGTCCAGGAAGGTGGTCTGGATGCTTGGATAGAGCGTTTGCAGGACCCGGCCATCCGTGAGCGCGTGGCCCTAGAGATCAGCACCCCCACCGACGAATGGGAAAACCTTTACCTGGCCACCGGTGGGCCCGACAAAGTCCTGCTTATCGGCTTCAAAAACCCCGACCTGAAACACCTGACCGGCAAAACCCTCGCCGAGGTGGCAGCCATGCGCGGCACCTCGCCTGAAATCACCATGATGGACCTGGTGGTCGAAGACGGCAGCCGTGTATCCACCGCGTATTTCATCATGTCAGAGGAAAACGTCAGGAAGAAAATCGCCCAACCGTGGATGGCCTTTGACTCGGATGCCGAATCCATGGCGCCGGCAGGCAAGTTCCTGCTTAGCAATCCACACCCGCGCGCCTATGGCAACTTCTCCCGGTTGCTCGGTAAATACGTGCGGGATGAACAGATCATTTCACTGGCCGAAGCTATCCGCAGGCTGACATCATTCCCTGCTGAAAACCTCAAAATCAGTGACCGCGGCACATTACAAGAAGGCTACTACGCCGATATCGTAATCTTTGATCCGGCTACCATTCGCGACCACGCAACCTTCGCTGAACCTCACCAATATTCAACGGGAATGCAGCACGTAATTGTCAACGGCGTCCCGGTGCTGATGGATGGTGAACATACGGGTTCGACCCCGGGGCGTTTTGTTAAAGGCCCGGGTTACAAAGAACCATAATTCTGGCCATACGAATAACGGGAATTCCGATATAATTACTCGTCTGCACTGGGGATTTCTGGAGTCCACATGAGTGAAACAGCGACCGAACGCGAAGTCATGGAATATGACGTCATCATCGTCGGAGCCGGACCTGCCGGCCTGGCCTGCGCGATACGCCTGAAACAACTCAAACAGGACCTGATGGTCGCCGTAATTGAAAAGAGTGCCGAGGTCGGTGCGCATATCCTTTCGGGCGCGGTCATCGAACCGGGTCCCCTGGATGAATTGCTACCGGATTGGCGGGATAATCTCCCGCCGATGTGTATTCCGGTGGTAAGCGACGAGATTTCATTTCTGACTGCCGCATCCAAACGCAGGATACCCACGCCTCCGCAGCAAAAAAATCATGGCAACTTCATCGTTTCACTGGGCGCACTTTGCGCCTGGCTGGCACCAAAGGCAGAAGACCTTGGTGTGGATATTTTCCCCGGTTATGCGGCGGCGGGTATCCATTACCTCAAAGATGGCGGTGTCGGCGGCGTTATCATCGGCGACATGGGTGTCAACCGGGATGGTCAACCCAAGGACACTTATATGCAGGGCATTGAGATACACGCGCCGCTAACGGTGCTGGCGGAAGGCTGCCGTGGCCACCTGAGCAAGGAACTGATCGCAAAATTCAATCTTGATGCCGACTCAGACCCGCAGGTTTACGGCGTTGGTATCAAGGAACTCTGGCAGGTGGCATCCGGCAAATGCATACCCGGCAAGGTACAGCACAGTATCGGCTGGCCGCTGGACACCAGCACTTACGGGGGCAGTTTTATCTACCACATGGATAAGGACCGCGTGGCCGTCGGCTTTGTCTGTGCCCTGGATTACTCCGACCCGGAATTCTCCCCCTTTGAGGCGTTCCAGCAATTCAAGCACCACCCCAGTGTAAAGCCGCTGTTCGAAGGCGGTGAGATTCTCTCGGGCGGCGCCCGCACGATCATTGAAGGCGGCGCCCAATCCTTGCCAAAACTGGAAATGCCCGGCGCCTTGCTGATCGGGGATGCCGCCGGCCTGCTGAACCTGCCCAAGATCAAGGGAACACACCAGGCAATCAGGTCCGGTGCGCTGGCCGCCGAGCACATCGCTGAGAAAGGCAGCGGCGATGGCTTTGATGCCGCACTCAGGGCCTCTCGCGTTTTCACCGAATTACACAAGGTGCGCAATATCCGCCCCGGTTTCAACAAGGGCCTGTGGCGCGGCTTGATCACGGCCGGTATCGAGACCGTAACAGCCGGCAAACTTCCACGCACATTGCGCAACCATGCAGATCACTCTGCCCTGGTAAAACTTGCAGATCTGAAACCAGTTGACCGGCACTGGGTAAAACGCGACCTTGCACCCCGTGACCGGCTCGCATCGGTCTATTTTGCCGCGACCGATCACGACGAGGATCAACCAGTACACCTGCAGATTCTCGACCCCGAGGTGTGTACCACACGCTGCGGCGAAGAATACAATCACCCCTGCACACGTTTCTGTCCGGCCCAGGTCTACGAGATGGTGGAGGACGAAAACTCAGCGGCAGGCAAACGACTGCAGATAAATGCAGCCAACTGCGTGCATTGTAAAACCTGTGACATCAAGGATCCGTACCAGGTAATAAACTGGGTCACGCCGGAAGGTGGCGCAGGGCCGAACTATCAGAATTTGTAGCTTCTTATTTAACAACAGAATCAAGGAACACCCATGAAAATACTGGTTGGCATAAAACGCGTTATTGATTACAACGTTCGAATCCGCGTCAAAACCGACGGCAGTGGTGTCGATACAGATGGCGTCAAGATGAGTATCAACCCATTTGATGAAATCGCGCTGGAGCAGGCCTTGCGCATTCGTGAAGCCGGCCAGGCCGAAGAGGTCATCGTTGTTTCCCTGGGTGGTAATGAATGCCAGCAGCAATTGCGTACCGGACTAGCCATGGGGGCAGACCGGGCCATCCAGGTAGACACCAGTGAGAACCTGCAGCCATTGACCATCGCCAAGGCCTTTCTGAAGGTCATCGAGAAAGAACAAGCGGGCCTGGTGTTACTGGGCAAGCAGGCCATTGACGGTGATAACTCGCAGACCGGGCAGATGCTGGCGGCCTTGTGGGACCGTCCGCAGGCCACATTTGCTTCGGGCGTAGAATTGTCAGGCAGCACAGCAACCGTGACGCGCGAAGTGGATGCAGGACTGGAAACGATCGAGGTAGACCTGCCCGCGGTAATTACGGTGGATTTACGCCTGAATGAACCGCGCTTTGTTAAACTCCCGGATATTATGAAAGCCAAACGCAAACCGCTTGAAGTCATCCCGCTGGATGAGCTGGGAGCTGTTTCGGAAAACGACTTGCAAATCACCCAGCACGCGCCGCCACCGGTGCGAGAGAAAGGCATTATGGTCGAAGATACTGCGCAGCTTGTCGCAGAACTCAAAAACCGCGGACTGGTATGAGGCAATCATCATGAGCAGAACACTAATCATCGCAGAACACGACGGACAGACCCTCAACCCCAGCACCGCCAAATGTGCGAGTTGTGCAGCGGCCATTGGCCATGATTACGATATCGTTGTGATGGGGTCATCCATCAGCGAAGTTGCCAGCCAGGCCGCGAGCATAGGCGGCACCGCAGATGTCATCGCCATCGAGGCTGATCACCTGCAAGCCCCTGTTGCTGTAAATCTCGCGGCGGAAGTTGTCGCGTTAGCTGATGCCTACAGCCACATTCTCGGCCCCTCCACCACCTTCGGCAGGGACCTGATGCCGCGGATCGCCGCCTTGCTGGGCGTAAACCAGGTCAGCGATATCTCCGCGGTTGAAGGCAGTCATCATTTCAAACGCCCCATCTATGCCGGTAATGCCGTCGTGGATGTAACGGCGCCCGAATCAGCCACCCTGGTGGCAACTGTTCGCGTCGCATCCTGGAAAGCAGTCAGTAACGATGGCAATGCATCGCTTGAAAACCGTCCTGCTGCTCATCCACCGAGCGCACACACCCGCTATATTGGCCTGGAATCCGGCGGTGGTGAACGGCCGGACCTGCAAACTGCCAGCCGCGTAATTTCAGGTGGACGGGCGATGGGAAGCAGGGAGAACTTTGAAATGATTTACAGCCTGGCTGACCTGATCGGGGCCGGCGCGGGCGCCTCGCGGGCCGCCGTTGACGCGGACTATTGCCCAAATGACATGCAGGTGGGTCAGACCGGCAAGATCATTGCCCCCGATCTGTACATCGCCTTCGGCATCTCGGGCGCCATACAACATGTTACCGGAATCAAGGACGCAGGCACGATCGTCGCAGTCAACAAGGATGCTGATGCACCGATTTTCGAGGTTGCTGATATTGGTCTCGCGGCCGATTTGTTCAACGTGATCCCGGAGATGAAGCAGTTGCTGTCCTGATTGGACCGGACATCAAAACGGAAATGGTAAAAGCATGAGCGAGCCCCTCTGGCTACCCGGCGCCAGGCGTCTTCGGGAAGCAAATATCAATCGCTTCATGCAACTCATACGCATGGAGCGTGATCCCGGCGTTGTCGATTATCAGAGCCTGTACCGTTTCTCTATCGATTCACCCAAGGCATTCTGGCGCGCAGTCTGGGAATTCGGCGGTGTTATTGGCACCCCCGGTGATCTCACTGTTGAGAATTTTGAACTTATGCCTGGCGCCCGGTGGTTCCCGGACGGCAGTCTGAATTTTGCCGAGAATTTACTTCGTTACCGGGACGACAGGGAAGCACTGTTATTCAGGTCGGAGACCGGACTGGCCAGCTCCCTGACTTATAAACAGTTATACAAGCAGGTTGCCGGTGTAGCTTCCGCATTGCGTAAATCGGGTGTTGAACCTGGTGACCGGGTCGCCGGATATATGCCCAACCTGCCGGAAACCGTTATCGCGATGCTGGCCACTACCAGTATCGGTGCCATCTGGTCATCCTGCTCACCCGATTTCGGTATTAATGGCGTGGTTGACCGCTTTGAGCAGATCGATCCAAAAGTACTGTTTTGCGCTGCGGCATACACCTACAACGGCAAGCAACATGATTGCCTGGTCAGGGCCCGGGAAATTCAAAAACGGATTGAAAGTATTCAAAAGATTGTTGTCACACCCTACGTGGACAGCGAACCGAATCTTTCAACCCTGGAAAACGCCGAGTTGCTGACATCCTTCAGCGATGACGATGCCACGGAAATTGAATTTGCCCGCCTGCCCTTCGATCATCCGGTTTATATCCTGTATTCGTCAGGCACGACTGGCGTGCCCAAGTGTATTACCCACGGCGCCGGCGGTACCCTGCTGCAAATTCTGAAAGAGCATTTGCTGCACGTCGATGTGAAGCGCGATGACCGGCTTTTTTATTACACGACCTGTGGCTGGATGATGTGGAACTGGCTGGTCAACGGCCTAGCGACCGGCGCCACGCTGGTACTTTACGAAGGATCACCCTTCCACCCCGGCCCTGAGGCCATGTTTGACCTGGTGGATGATCTGGGAATTACCATTTTTGGCACCAGTGCGAAGTCAATATCTGCCTGGCAAAAAGCAGGGGTCAAACCTCGCGAAAGCCATTCCCTGGCTACACTGAAATCCATTCTCTCCACCGGCTCTCCATTGGCGCCGGCCAGCTTTGACTATGTCTATGAGGACATCAAGCAGGACCTGTGCCTGTCTTCCATCGCCGGTGGTACCGACATCGTCTCCTGCTTTGCCTGCGGTTGTCCCCTGCTGCCTGTCTATCGCAGCGAAATACAGTGCCTCGCGCTCGGCATGGCTGTTCAAATACTGCGTGACGATGGCAGCCTGGCCGACGTCAACGAGACCGGCGAACTATGCTGCGTACAGAGTTTTCCATCGATGCCTGTCTGTTTCTGGGGTGACGAAGGCGGCAGCAAGTACCAGGCTGCCTATTTTGAGCAGTATCCGGATATCTGGGCGCATGGCGACTTTGCCAAGCTTACCGAACACGGCGGCATGGTTATCTTTGGCCGTTCCGATGCGACGCTTAACCCCGGCGGTGTGCGCATTGGCACGGCTGAAATTTACCGCCAGGTCGAGAGTCTCGATGCGGTGCTGGAAAGCATATGCATTGGCCAGGACTGGGATGACGACGTTCGCGTGGTGCTGTTTGTGCACCTGCGTGAGGGTGTAAGCCTGAACGATGAACTGCAGACCCGTATCCGTAAGGTAATTCGCGAGAACGCCACACCGCGGCACGTGCCCGCACGTATCGTCCAGGTCAGCGATATACCGCGCACCGTCAGTGGCAAGATCGTGGAATTGGCCGTGCGCAATATCATCCATGGCAGGGCTGTCAAAAACGTGGACGCACTGGCCAACCCAGAGGCCCTGGAACTGTTCAAAGACCTGCCGGAACTGCAGGAATAGTTTAGCCTTTTAAAGCACCCGGTCGAGTTCGTCGATCAGGTCGCCAACGTCTTCAACCCCGACGGACAGTCGCACCAGCGAATCACTGATCCCCAGCTTGGCGCGCTTTTCGACAGGCACAGAAGCATGGGTCATGATTGCAGGGTGATTGATCAGGCTTTCCACGCCGCCCAGGCTTTCGGCCAGGGAAAACAACCGACAGCCTGCCAGCATTCGCCTGGCGGCCTCGAAACCACCCTTCATATCTATACTGATGATTCCTCCGCCCTGCCCGTTCATTTGCCGCATGGCGAGATCATGTTGCGGGTGTGATTCGAGGCCCGGGTAAATGGTCCTGGCAACGGCTGGATGACTTTCAAGCCAGCCCGCTATCTGCAGGGAATTGTCACAATGTGCTTTCATCCTCAGGGCCAGTGTCTTCAGACCACGCATTGCCAGGAAACTGTCAAATGGACCCTGTATGCCGCCGATGGAATTGAGCAGGTACCAAAGCCTGTCCGCCAAATCAGAATCGGCGCCCACTACGGCAATGCCACCCACCATATCGGAATGGCCATTGAGGAACTTGGTGGCGGAATGCACCACGATGTCCGCACCCAGTTCCAATGGTCTTTGCAGAATCGGTGAGGCAAAGGTGTTATCAACCACCAGCAAGGCGCCATGTTCGCGGGCAACTTCGGCCACCGCCGCAATATCAACGATTTTCAGCAAGGGGTTGGTCGGGGTTTCCACCCAGATCATACGGGTCTCAGGAAGCATGGCCGCCTTCAGGGCTTCAATGTCTTCTATTGCCGTAAAGCTGAATTTAAGACCCGCCGAACGCTCACGCACATTGTTAAACAGCCTGAAGCTGCCGCCGTACAGATCATCCATGGCGACGACGTGGTCACCCGAATCGAGTAGCTCCAGGACAGTAGCCGTGGCCGCCATCCCGGACGCAAAAGCAAATCCCCGGCAGCCGCCTTCCAGGTCTGCCATGCACTGCTCGTAAGCGCTTCGGGTCGGATTATGGCTGCGTGAATACTCCCAGCCCTTGTGGTCACCGGGGCTGTTTTGCACATAGGTCGATGATGCATATATCGGCGTCATAATGGCGCCTGTAGAAGGGTCGGGCTCTTGTCCTGCGTGTATGACTCGTGTCGCAAGCTGTTGTTTTGATTGTTCTTCCATTCTGTTCTTCCAGTTTTTTGTGTTCAGTAATTTGCTTTTCGGCGCAGGTAATTCAGCAGATCCACGCGGGTGATCAAGCCGAGGAACCTGTTATTTTCTTTGACGATAGCAACAAAATCCTTGCTGAATATGGGCATCAGGTCATCCACCGGGTCATTCACATCCACCACCGAAAGCTCGGTCACCATGGCCGAGCTTACAGGCTTGGAAAAGTACTCGCTGGATTGCGCCACGGCGAGCAGGATATCCGATTCGTCGATGAAGCCGACAATATCCCGGTTCTCTACCACCGGCAACTGTGAAACATCATAGAGTTTCATACGACTGTAAGCATTGGCGAGCGGCTCATCGGGGGCGACCGTGATCGTGTCGTTAGATTCAAACGGCCTTGCAATCAGGTCACGCAGATTGCCGTGCTGCTCCACCTCGATAAAGCCCTGGTCGCGCATCCAGAAATCGTTGTACATTTTTGACAGGTAGCGGTTTCCGGTATCGGCGGCGAAGGTGAGAACCCGCTTGGGCCCGGTCTGCTCCCGGCAATATCTCAAGGCGGCCGCCACCAGTGTGCCGGTGGAAGAACCGGCCAGGATACCCTCCATGTTGAGCAATTCCCTGCCGGTCAACATACTCTCCCGGTCGCTTATTGTGTACGCCCTGGATACATGGCTGAAGTCGCTGATGGAAGGTATGAAATCTTCACCGATACCCTCGACCAGCCAACTGCCGCTTTCGTCGGACAGGATCCCGTCATTGATGTACTGGGCCAATATTGAACCTTCCGGGTCTGCCAGGACGATTTCCATGTCAGGTGCTACTTTTGAGAAGTAATTCGACAGACCGGTTGCCGTGCCACTGGAGCCCACACCGATCACCAGCGCATCCAGATCCTGTTCCATCTGGCTCCAGATTTCGGGCCCGGTAATTTCTGCATGTGTTTTCGGATTTGATGGGTTGCCAAATTGATTGATAAAAAACGCGCCCTCGATTTCATCCGCCATCGACTGGGCCAGGTCCTGGTAATATGCCGGGTGACCCTTGGGCACATCCGAACGTGTCAGCACAACGGTCGCGCCCATGGCCTTGAGGTTGGAGATTTTCTCCCGGCTCATTTTGTCCGGAATGACCAGGATGAGCTTGTAGCCTTTTTGTGCTGCTACCAGCGCAAGACCCAGGCCGGTGTTTCCCGCCGTCCCTTCGACCAGCGTGGCTCCGGGACTGATCAGTCCGGCCTTCTCAGCGTCCTCGATCATTTTCAGACCGATACGGTCTTTGATGGAACCACCCGGATTCATGGACTCCATCTTGATATAAAGCGAACATGGCCCCGTATCCATGTGGTTAATACTTACGACCGGTGTATTACCGATCAGGTCGAGGACAGAATCATAAACGCTCATGGATAGGTTTTCTCCGGGTAAAAAAAACGGTCGGGAATGCCCCCGACCGTATTTCATTCATAGTGAAAAAGTGTTCAGGCTTCAGCCGCGTCCATATACCTTGCCAGTCTGTCCTTTGCCCACAATTTTTCTTTCTTTAACTGGTTCAAAGCGAGATCTTCCATCGGAGCCGTTCCCAGTTCAGCCGCTGTTACGCGTTTGTCCAGTTCCTGGTGACGGTCGTAAATCCGACGGAAGTCTTCATTTTCCTT
>CALBDB010000052.1 GCA_937927755.1 uncultured Lysobacterales bacterium | reverse complement strand
GATCGGCTTCGCCGATCGCTCCTACAGCAGCTTTACCCGACAGTTTTTTTGTTTTTATTGTCATTATTTACCAATCCTTGGCCGGGTACTTGATGGGTGAGATGGGTGGCCAGTCAAAGCCGGCCTCTTCAATGCGTGCTTTAAAGTTCGGTGTTGCCTTGAGGTCAAATGGTGCGCCGCAAAAACAAGCTTTAACTGTTTCTGCGAGGATAAACGGGCTGGCAAAACGGGCGTCCATCTTGTTAGCATAGGCATTGGCTGCCTCGCGGTTGCCAAGCGCCACTTCAGCCAGCAACAAGTTCATATCATTAAACGCAGACTCCTTTTTGGATGTCTCGAATATTTCCCTGGCCTTGGTAATATCATTGTCCGCAGCGTAAGCAAACATGCGACGGGGTACGTCATAAAAGCTTCCCTCGGGATTTGCGTCATACATGCCTGGGTCGTCGCGGTATTTACCTGTCGCCAGCAACGCGACGAAACGCGTGTCATCAATCCTGGCGTTGAACCCAGCTTTGTTGAGGTGATTCGTGTTCAGGGTGATCACGTCCTCCGCTTGTCCGGCCCAAACCATAAATTGACTGCCCCTGGCGAGATGCACATCACTCAATGGATCACAGCGCATCAGTCTTTGGTAGTGGGCGGATACTTGTTCTGCCCGGCCGAAAACCCCGGCCAGGGATTGGGCCCAGTTGACTGCGTAGCACTCCTCTGTTTGGAAGGCGCGGTCAAACTTTGCCTGAATACCCGACCAATCATCGGTGAATTCGGCACGTTCTGCTTCGAAGTATGCGCGTTGGGCGTCTGATGGAGCGTATCTGGCTACATTTGAGAGACCGGCTAAAATTTCTTCTAATGCGGCTTCAAGTTCAGCCTGTGTAGAGGTGCTACGGCCTATGGCGTTGTTGTAGATAATGTGACCAAATAGGTCTGTTCGCTCCAATTGGGCATTGGTGATTTCCGGGTTTATTGCCAATACCTGGTCGAAATAGACATTAGCCTCTGGAAGTAATTCGATCGGGTCACTGATGGAGTGCGCCCGCGATGACATTTCCATTCCTTTTTGGTAGGCAATAAATGCCTCGACGTCATCGATACGTGCATCGCGCATTTGCTGCCGCTTGTCTTCGTTCAGAACGACATCCAGGGTTTCAGCAATGTTTTCGGCGATATTCTCCTGGACCGAAAATACGTCTTCCAGGGTGCGGTCATAGGTATCTGACCACAGGTGGAAGCCGTCTTCAGCGCGTATCAACTGGGCAGTAATGCGGACCCGTTCACCGGAGCGGCGCACCGAACCTTCTACTACATGGTTAACCCCGAGGGTTGCCGCAATCTCGGGAATAGGAAGGTTCTTGCCCTTGAAGTGGAAGGAAGAGGTGCGGGCGGTGACCAACAGTTCCGGCAGCCTGGCCAGCGAATTCAGAATCTCCTCGGTCAGGCCATCGGCAAAGTAACCATCGTCTTCACCACTGCTCATGGCCTTAAATGGCAAAACGGCCACGGACTCCTGTTCAATGACATCCTGCTCCGGGCAGGCAAATGGGATCTCCCTGGGCGGCGGTCGTTTAATCCCTTCACGGCGTATGATCTCTTGCACGAACGGAAAATAAGATGGATCAAAATCCGGGTAAATCATGTAGGCGGCTACGGGCAGGGGGACCTCGGCACTGGCCCAGGGCCTGAGTTGTTCATGGGCTTCTTCGTGGCGGCTCAATGCTTGCAGCATGTGCCATTTCGAAGATGCTTGATCTCCTTTTGACAAGGTTGGAACCACGCTGCGAAGTATGCGCTCAGCCTCCGACCTTCGACCATCAGCGCAGGCCTGCCTTGTTTGAACGATGGAGAGAGACCGGGGGTTTTCGTTTTTAAGGTCACTCACCAGTTTCCTGGCCATTTCGAACTCACCCTGCCATAACAAGCCGCGGTGCGCCTGGTAAATCAAGCCCTTGTTGCCGGGATAACGTGCAAGTACCTTGGAGACAAATTCCGCCAGTGGGCGGGGTTGGGTAACGCGCCAGGCTGTCGTTATGTATGCGTTAGCCCATTGTGCTCCGTGTTCCCAAAGCGAATATGCGTGGTCAAGTGCAAAGTTCTCTGCTTCCGTGTCCTTTGCCCAGACGGCAAGATCAACGAGCTCAGTCAATACATCACTATCATATGGGTTGGCATTGAGAGCCTCACGGGCAAGCCTTATGCCTTCCCTCACACGAAGATCAACCAATGCCTTCATGATTTTGTGGCGTTTGCGGTCGATGTCATTGTCGGCGGATTCGATTGCCAGGTTGATTCTTACCAGGAACAAAGTCTGGATTTCCGCCGGTGAAAGATCAGTCAGATTTGCGCCGCGCTGGGAAATTGACAGCTGCCCACGCCAAAATCCTGCCGCTTTTCCATGTGCCGCAGAAAATTGCGGGTCAATCTCACGCGCACGTTCAAACTCGTTGTAGGCTCCCAGCAATCTTTCGAACTCCGAATTGACAGACGCTTCATTGGCGATACTAAGCCCATTCAGATAGTGCTCGTAAGCCGCCACAGAACGGGTCCCTGCGCGCAACATTTCCGCCAGTCTGTCGGGGTCCATCGTAGTTTTCAGGGCTTTGGCGATACTGATAGCCAACTCTTCCTGGATGGCGATGACATCATCGGCATTGCGGTCATAATTTTCAGACCAAACATGAAATCCGTCGCTGGCCCTGATCAATTGGGCCGTTACGCGGATGCGGTCACCGGCGCGTCTCACAGAGCCTTCCAGCACATGTTCGACGCCCAGTTCGTCCGCGATTTGAGCAACGGGAGTACTGGTGTCCTTGTAGGCGAAAGATGATGTCCGGGAAGATACCAGCAAATCGGGCGCCCGCACCAGGGCATTCAGAATCTCTTCTGCCAGCCCATCAGCAAACCATGCCTGGTCGCCGCCCTGGCTCATGTCGGCAAAAGGCAGTACCGCAATTGATTTTGCGGGTTCGGCAACGGCGCTGCTCACTGCTTTAGTTTGCCTTTCTTCAACTTCGTCGTTCCCTGCAAACCAGGCCCGCTCGACACCCATAACAATAATGACCAGTACCAGCCCTGCAATGATCAAGCGGTTGAGGTTTTTACCGGTTTCCGGCGTGATAGACTGCGTGCGGTCAACGTCTTTTTCCCGTTTGATGCCATCTGGGGTCATCTCGAAAGCCCAGGCAAAGATCAGCGCGGGAATAAAGCCGATAGCCAATAAAGCGATGACCAGCGTGACTGCTGAATCAGGTAAACCGATGCGGGGGAAAACTGTATCAGTTACCTGTATCAGCAGCCACGTGGCCACCGTGTAAGCGATGCCGACACGAACTACATTGCGGCGTTTTAATTCTTTAAAAAAGCTCATCTTTCTCTAGTTTTCGTCATTCCGGTGAAAGCCGGAATCCATTTTTTTGTCATTGATGCAAAAATGGGGTAAAAAACGGACCCCGGATCAAGTCCGGGGTGACGAGCTATTAATCCGGTTAGGTAATTCACTGGTTCCACTCCGGTTCCTGCAGCATTTCCTGTACATCTTTCCGGATTCGGTCGTACTCCTTGTTGAACTCGACCATGCCGGCTACGACCCTGGGGTCGGACATCATTTCCTCGAAAAATGGACGGAGGTGATCTTCCCTTCGCCACAAAGTCGTAGCTACGGGCAAGGTCAGTTGGTATTGCAGGAAGTTTTCAGTGGCTGTCTCGATATCGCCGTTGATGATCCTGTCCCAGGTGAAATCCCAGAATCTCGGGTTCCGCCAGGGGTAGCCCTTTTTGTCCCAGTTTGCTGTGAATGCATTCCAGGTTGCCAGGCGGGCTTCAAACGTATCGAAGCCTGTCATTAGCAGGATGCTATAGCGTTGCATAACCTCGCCCTGTGGGTCAGCCGGCATGACTTCGTAGTTGCTGATATCTGGCCTTACGGACAGCAGGAATTCATAGCCTTCACGAGCGCGACCGGCTTCGAGCATAAGGTCTGCATATTCGACATTTGCAAAATCAAAAGCGCCGTGGCGCATGTCTACCTGGTCGATAATCATGCTCTTGGCCAGCGCGAGAATTTGCTCTTGCTCGTGTCTGGCAACGGCGCGATCAAGCTCAAGCAACCGTGCCACGGCAGAACCTGGCGCCAGGGCTTTTACACGTGCGTACCAACGGTCACCTTCCTCGGGCAGGTTCAACTGATAAAAAGTGGTGGCGATATTTGCTGCAAATTCGTGATCCTGCGGATCAACTTCCATTGCCTGGCGAAACCAGAGCAATGAAGCCGGCAGATCATTGCTGTCTGCTGCAATATAGCCCAGCTGGCCGTACGTGTTTGGATTTCCCGGAGACAACTGCCGGGCCTTTTCTGCTGCTTCCCGTGCCTCGTCAAGACGTCTTTCATCGCGATAAATCCGGGCTTGCTGTAAGTACAGATCGGAAGAAAGCGGATCAATCAGCAGACCAGCCTCGAGCAGATCAATCGCTTGTTGGGGTTGCTCAAAAAAGTAAGCTATCGGGTAGGTCATACTGGTTCTGACGTAGGTTTCAGTAGGCATCAGGGCCAACAATTCTTGTAACTCATTGACGGCATTTTCCATTTCATCCCTGTTTGCGCTGTACCGGGAGGCAAAAATATACGCACACAATTCATATGCGCGCGCCAGTCGATTATTGGGGTCCTGTTCATTGACCTGCTGGATAAGTGGCTCGACCAGGTCCGGTATCTCTTCCACGGTAATAACTCCCGTGCCTGACTTGAGTAAATGGTTGCGAATCAATGCTATCCGGGCATCGATAAATTGCGGGTCGAAGGCCAGTGCAGCCTTGAAGTGGTTTTCAGCAATTGCAAGGCTGCCATAGGAAAACAGGGCCTGTTGTTCCAGCCCTTTCAGGTAGCTGTCATAGGCCTGCAGGTTAGTTGTGCTTACCCCATGAAGGTCTGGTTTGGACTTTCCAAACAGTGACGCATCGAGTGCAGAGGCCACGTCATTCGCGATTTCATCCTGGATGGTAAATATATCGTCCAGCGTGCGATCGTAATTTTGAGACCATACATGGAAGCCATCATTTGCACGTATCAACTGGGCGGTAATACGCACGCGGTTACCCGATTTCTGCACACTTCCTTCAAGAATATGGGCTACACCGAGCGCTGCGGCAACTTCATTGATGCTCGGGTTCTTGCCCTTGAAAGCAAAGGAGGATGTTCGTGCGGCAACGTGAAGATCCGGCAACTGCGCCAACATGTGCAGCAAGGTTTCGGTCAACCCGTCCGAGAAGTACTCGTTGTTGACGTCGCCGCTCATGTTGATGAACGGCAGTACTGCAACTGATGGATTGGTTTCCGCTGCTGGAGCCGCTTCTTCTTCAGCCACAACAGATTCTTGCCCGGCACCTTCGGCCACTGAAGCGTTTTCTTCGGTCAGCACAAAGCGGTCAAGGACCAGGAAAGCGATAACCACCGCCATGATGCCAATGATCGCCCGGTCCAGCTTACGACCGGTGGTTTGCGTGATAGACTGCGTGCGGTCGACGTCTTTTTCACGCTTGACGCCGTCGGGTGTCATCTCGAAAGCCCAGGCAAAGATCAGCACCAGCGGCAGCCCGATGGCCAGCACCAACATGATGGCCTGGAACACCCAATCGGGCGCCTCGATGTTGTTCAGCACCACGTCGGCGAATTGCATGATCAACCAGGCGACCACCACGTAGGCGACACCCACGCGGATCACGTTGCGGCGTTTGAGTTCAGCAAAAAATGACATCAGCCGAAAACCTCCCTCGCCGTTGTGGCTTTTTCTTTGGGATTGTTGGTTTTGTATTCACGCAAATTATCGGCTGCGGTTTTTAACATGCTTTGATAAAAAGCCTGGAATTCTTCATTGTCTTGCCAGCGTGCGAATACAGGGCTCCTGATCAGTTCCCAGTGATCTGTAAAGCCATTCTGCACGGCCAGTTCGAGATTGCTCAGCACACCTGGCAGGTCATTTTGAATGGATGCCACCATTGCACTGAGAAGAAGCACAGTACTGTTGGCCGGTTCTGATTGGCGAAGATGATTTAGCAGGCTTGATGATTGCGAGACTAACTGGTCACGGGCGACAGTATCGCCGGTAATGTCCATTACGTTTGCGAGGGAAACAACATTAAATAGCTGATCACCTGAGATGGATTGGCCGCTCACATGACCGCTGGATTCCAGGGCTTGTTGCACGGTATCTTTTGCAGCTTCAATCTGACCCATATTCACCAAGGCGTCACGGCGATACCTCAGTAATCCCATTTGCCCCGGTTGCGACTCGAGCAAGTGATCAACCTGGCTAAGCAGTTCGGCAAATTTGCCATTCGCATACATCACGGCATTTTCCGCAGATCGTGTCCATTGGCCATCAGCGCCACGGCTTCTCGCCTCTTCCAGCCAATATTCAACCAGTTCCGGATCGTTTAACTGTAAACCAGCGTTCACGTTTTGTGCCGCCATGTAAATATCACCAGGCCTTAAGCGGTGTGAATTGCGATACATGGGTATTGCGTTTTGCGGAAGACCTTTCTCCATGAAAATGTTTCCCCAAAGCTCGTAAGGCGTTGGGTCGTCCGGGTTGGCCGCAATCAGTGCCTGGATTTTCTGGACTGACTCATCAAACTTCAGAAGGACATACAACTGGCTGGCGTAGGCTCTGCGAACAGAGTGTGACAATGGATCAACACTCAAGGCCTTTTTGATCACGCTCATGGCCTTGGTGCTTCTGAATTGGGAATTCAGGTTGTTGCGGTACCAAATCAATGCATTGACATAATTGGGGTTGATCTGCAGTGCTCTCTGCAAGTGTATGTCGGACTCGCGTATATGGCCCAGGTTGTTTAACAAAAGCCCCATGGAAGCATGGGCTTCCGGTGAATCAGGGTTGATAGAAAGTGCTTTTTCGGTCGCGCTTCGTGCAAGTTTCTGGGCTTCGCCCTGTGGCAGGTCTCCAAAATCGGATAAGTACATATAGGCGTCCGCAAGACCGCTGTAAGCTGGTGCAAAGGATGAATCATTTTCAAGAGATGCAAGGTAGTATTCGATGGCTCGTTTAAAGCTTTGTTCTGAATACTGCCGCGCCTCGTGCCTGCCCTGAAGGTACAGGTCATAGGAGGCAAAGTTGTTTGCCGATGTGCTGGTAACGGGTTTTGCATCGTGACCCAGTAGCGGTAACTTGAGGGCGTCTACGATGGCCGTGGCTATCTCATCCTGTACCTCAAATATGTTATCCAGTTCACGATCATAGGTCTCCGACCATAGGTGAAACCCGTCATCGACCTTGATCAACTGTGCCGTGATGCGGGCCTGGTTGCCGGATTTGCGTACCGAGCCTTCAAGGACAGTGGCGACATTCAGTTTCTGGCCGATTTCAGCGATATCAGCTTCAGAGCCCTTGAATTTGAAAGAGGATGTGCGGGCGGCAACCTTCAGGCCATCCACCTTGGCCAGCAGGTTGAGCAACTCTTCTGACAGGCCGTCTGAAAAATATTCATTATCCGCATCGGCGCTCATATTGACGAAAGGCAACACGGCGATAGATTTATCGATCATGGCCTGCTCGGTTGTTGACGCTGTTTCTGGAATCGCAGTTGGGGCAGGTGCCGCAAATTTGTCCCAGGCAAAGTATGCCAACGCCAGTACCAGGATCAGGATAATTGTCCGGTCCAGTTTGTGGCCGGTAACCTTGGTTATCGACTGGCTGCGGTCTACCTGGGATTCCCGTTTAACGCCTTCCGGTGTCATCTCGAACGCCCAGGCAAAAAACAGGGTCAGGAAGAAACCCAGTCCCAGTACAACAAACAGGGTTTTCATAACCCAATCCGGTGCGCCGATATTGTCGATCAGAAGGTCGGCGATTTGAGCCAATAACCAGGCACCTATCAAGTAGGCGATACCTGCCCGGAATACGTTTCGTCGTTTGAGTTCGGCGAAAAAGCTCATTGACATTCAATCCTTCCATCGTCTTTGCGTTGACAGATATCCGGCCAGCCGGCCTGATCCCAGTATTCAGGCAGGTTCACTAATTCGAGGAATGTTTCAAACCGGGGGTGTTGCCTGAGTTTCCCGTAAATGGGCGACCAGATATCTTCAATATTGCCAAATCTGAATTTTTGCGCTTCAGTGATGATGTCGTCGATGACAAAATCAATATCGCCGGTATGGGCCAGGACAAGGTTGGCCATCCAGGCATCCGCATCGTAATAGTTTCTGTTTTCGCCACTGATAGCGGCTCTGAGGACATCCCGTGCCTGCTCATTCGCGGGGTTTTCCAGCATAGCGATGATCGCAGTACTGATCGGTTCCGCCATGTTCTCGGGGCCCAGCCGGTTGGCCATTGCAATCGCCCCGGCGTCATCGCCACTTGCCATCAGGGGCAGCATCTTCCAATAAGGCTCATACCACCATGCGATGATCTGTGCCTTTCCTTTTAACCTGTTCCATTGCTCTATGACTTCCATTGCCCTGATGTACTGACCGTCGAACATCAGCGCCGACACGTAGGCGTCGGCCAGTGGTCCGAGCAGCGGGTCGATCGTGTAACCCTCCCGGGCCGTTGACAGGTACTGGTCAAAACGGCCGACCGTGCCGAGGAACTCCGCGTAATCTTCCAGCAACTCGGAAGATTGCGGGTCGATGCTCATGGCCCGTTCGAAGTAGGTTTCTGCTTCGGCCCATTGCCAGCTGTCGCGCAGGGCGCTTGCCAGGGCATCCAGTGCGTCGACGTTTTCCGGATCAAGCGAAAGGGCATGTCTGGCCGTCGTGATGGATTTATCCAGAAGCTCAGGGGTCGAATCCATAACCGAATAGGTCAGCGCCATCGCGGCCCATGCGGGGGCAAACTGCGGGTCGAGTTCCGTGGTCCGCTGGAAAAAAGCCACGGCCTGGTCGAGGTTCTCACGTTTATGCAACAGCGCGCGGCCCTGCAGGTAGCTATCGTAAGCCGCCATGTTGCGGGTCTTGTTCGGAACGGTGACGACCCCCAGACCCAGTTCCCCGGTCAGCACCGTGGCGATTGCTTTAGCGATTTCTTCCTGCACGACAAAGATATTGTCCAGCTTGCGGTCATAGGTCTCAGACCACAGGTGAAAGCCGTCATCGACCTTGATCAACTGTGCCGTGATACGTACCTGGTCGCCCTGTGAGCGAATGCTGCCTTCCAGCACGTGCGCAACGCTCAGCTGTTCGCCGATATTGCGAACATCGCCCTGATGACCCTTAAAGCCAAACACGGATGTGCGGGCAGGCACCGAAAGACCCGGGATTTTAACCAGCGCATTGATGATTTCCTCGGTGATACCGTCGGAGAAGTACTCCTGTTCCGGGTCTGAGGACATATTAACGAACGGCAAAACGGCGACAGACTGCGTTTCCGTATCTGCTTGTTGTGTTATCTGCTGTTCACTGCTTTCGGCAATTGGTTCGATTGCCGGAGGTGTGGCGATATCCTGGCTGAAACGCGATTCCCACACAAAATAAGCCAGCGCAACCACCAGGACTAAAATGATGCTTCGGTCCAGCTTGCGGCCGGTCTCGGCACGAATAGACTGGGAGCGATCGACGTCAGACTCGCGTTTGACGCCGTCGGGTGTCAATTCGAATGCCCAGGCGAAGAATACGGCAATGGGAAAACCAACCATTAACACGACCACGATAAACTGCATGGTCCAGTCTGGCGCATTAAAAGTTTCCAGCAATAATTCGGCAATCTGTGCCAGCAGCCAGGAAACTATCAGGTAGGCAATGCCAACGCGGAAGACATTGCGGCGTTTGAGTTCACTGAAGAAACTCATTGCCTGGGTCCCTTGTATTTGTCGGGCAAGGCTTGCCAGGGTTCGAGCAAGCCGACTTTGGCCAGAAATGGCTCCCAGCGCACATCGTGGTGCAGGTTTGACAGGGTAAGATCGCTCAAGAGATTACTGAGACCCGGGTCACGGTAACTAAAGGCGGACTCAAGCCACTTGAAAGCTGCATCTGCGTCATTGCGCCATGCATAGACCTCGGCAATCTGGTATGCCCAGAAATCCTGGTGATTTTCGATGAATGCTTGCAGTTCGGCGTCTGATTCCTCAATTCTATCCAGACTATACAATGCGAAAACCGTGAGAAGTGATCTCCAAATGGCGTCCTGTTCCTTTTCCGCTACTGCAAGCGCATCCTGGAAGCGGCCCATCAGAAGCAGTGTGTATGCATATTGACTGTGTACCCCCTCGCGATCGGGGATCAGATTCATCAGGTTCAGATATTGCTGTTCCGCTTCCTCATGCCTGCCTACGCTGTCATAAGCCCGAGCCAGTTGGCTAATGGCCTCGAGATTTAGCGGATCAAGCTCTACCGCCTTCTGATACATAGCCAGGCTTTGTTCAAACTCGCCCAGGTCCCGTGTTATCTGCGCTGCTTGTGAGAGCGCTGTGCTATTGGCGGGATCCAGTTCAATTGCCTTTTGAGCTGATTCGTAACTGGCCTGCCATTGCCACAGGTAGCTTCCCTGGGTGTTTGACAAGCTGACCCAGGCGAGGGCCAGGTCCGGATCCAGTTCGACAGCCTTTTCGGCAGCAGCAAGTGCACTTGCTACGCCGGGCTCATATTCAATGTGTCCAAATCCGGCCCGCCAGGCGGTGGCTAGCGCAAGCCCGGCCCACGCGGCCGCGTAATCCGGGTCGATCTCAAGCGCTTTTTTATATGCATCAACTGCTTTGCGGGAACTCGGCCCATCGCTATTTTGCGTAAAGTAGTATCTGCCCTGGAGAAACAGTGCGTAAGCATCAGGATTGACTTCAGTTGTAACCGGCGCCTCTCCCAGCAATGTAATCTTCAGGGCGTCTACTACCGCCACTGCGATTTCATCCTGCACCTGGAAGATGTTTTCGAGTGTACGGTCGTAGGTTTCAGACCACAGGTGATATCCGTCATCCGCCTTGATCAGTTGCGCGGTAATCCTCACCTGGTTGCCGGACTTGCGCACGCTACCTTCGAGAATATTTGCAACTTTCAATTTCCTGGCAATGGTGTCGATATCACCGGTTTGACCTTTGAACTGGAAAGAAGATGTCCGGGCCGCTACCTTGAGCTCAGGAATCTTGGCGAGCAAATTCAGCAACTCTTCCGAGAGTCCGTCTGAGAAGTATTCGTTAGCGCCATCATCACTCATGTTGACGAACGGAAGTACGGCAATGGATTGTTTTTGGGGGTTGTCAGCCTCCGAAACCGGCGCCGGTGTGGACCGGACAGAGCTTGCAAATTCCACATCACGCTTTGGATCGAGTACAAACTTATCGATGACGAAGTAACCCAATGCCAATACCAGCACACCGATAATCACATTATTCAACTTTTGGCCCGTGACGCTGGTGATAGATTGGCTCCGATCAATATCTTTTTCTTTCTTCAGGCCATCAGGGGTCATTTCAAAAGCCCATGCAAAAAATATTGCAAGGGGAAAGCCAAGGATCAGGAAGAACGCGAGTGCGGAATTGATCCAGTCGGGTAAATGAAGGGCAGGGGCCAACGTGTCGCCGGCCTGCATGATAAGCCAGCCGACGATGATATAGGCCGCAGCCACCTTGAAGACGTTTCGGCGTTTGAGTTCAGCAAAGAAACTCATAGGTCACCGCACTCGACGTGTGCACCGTCAACCCGGCAGTAATCCGGGTCGCCGTGTTTGCGCCAGTAAGCCACCATGCCGATGGACTCAAAAAATTCAGTAACCGCCGGGTCCGACAATTGATCCCGGTTAAAGTCGTCCCAGAAAATTTGCAGGGAATTTGTGGCACGCAGACCACGGCCTCGTTCGAAAAGCTGTTGGAAATTTGCGATGGTCTCGCCTATTGCACCTATTTTCCAAAGGTAGGGTGCCAAGTCGCTAGCACTGGCCAGGCTTTCATTTGCCAGCAGGGTTTTCACTGCCTCTTCTTTACGCCCGGAATCCCTCAGGGCTGAAAACGCGGCTACAGCCAGGACATCGGACCCGAGGTTTCTAACTTCCTCTGCGCGCATTAATTCCTCAGCGGTATCCAGGTCGCCGGAATAAGGTGCGAAGTTAATAAAACTGTCCAGGGGAAAGTCGGGGTCGAGGCGCTGGAGCTTTCTAATATGCCGACGCATATTTTCAACATCCCCCTTAACGCGGTAAGTGGATGCGAGCCAATTGTGGACATTGGTAAATGCCGGGTCGAGGCGCTCCGCCTGCTTAAACATGGCGCTGGCCTGGTCCACATAGCCGAGAGCGATCAAGGAAATGCCTTTCCAAAGCAGGGAGTTTGTTTCGTTGGGGTTTAGCTGGATGGCAAGGTCAAGTTCCCGCATGGCTTCATCCCAGTTGAGTTCAGACATATGCACCAGGCCGAGGACCGCATGGGCAAAACCATTGTCCGGGTCGATCTCGATGGCGCGTGAAGCAGCAAGCTTTCCTTCGCGATAAAAGTCTGAATAACCTTCTTCTTCACTGTAACCGTTAACCACATTGGCCGCGGCGAGGTTTGCCCATGCCTCGTCAAAATCCGGATCGAGGTCTACGGCCTGTTTAAGCAGTTCTATGGTCCGCTCCAATTGCGCCTTACCACGGTTCTGGTAAAGGTGTCTGCCGCGCAGGAATAACTGCCAGGCTTCCAGGCTTTCCGTTGGCCTGCCGGTCTTGCCTGATGTTCCCAGCGTGACCTGCAGTTCGGCGGCGATGGCCTTTGAGATTTCCTCCTGGATTTCGAAGACGTTTTCCAGCTTGCGGTTATAAGCGTCGGACCACAGGTGAGAATCGGTCTTCACCTCGATCAACTGGGCGGTGATACGTATGTCTTCGCCGGCTTTTCGCACGCTGCCCTCAAGCACGTGGGTTACATTGAGTTGTGCGGCGATAGTGGGAATATCGACATCCTTGCCTTTGAACGCGAAAGCCGAGGTGCGGGAGATGACCCGCAAATCCTTGATTTGCGCCAAAACGTTCAAAAGCTCTTCCGATAGCCCGTCAGAGAAAAACTCCTGTTCCGGGTCATTGCTCATATTCACGAAGGGCAGGACAACGATGGATTTTTGAGTGTCGGCAGGTTTTTGTTCTGGCTCAGTTAGCTCGGAAGTGGCTTCGCTTGCTGGTGGTTCACTTTCTAAAGAACTGATTTCGGTGACGTCCGATGCATCATCGGTTTCAAGGAACAGCTTGTCATAGGCAATATATGCCAGGGCAATGACCAGCAAGACGCCGATTACCATATTGAGCTTTTGAGCGGTCCTTGGCGCGATGGACGCTTCATGGTCCACATCTTTTTCTTTTTTAACACCTTCCGGGGTCAGCTCAAAAGCCCAGGCAAAGATCAGCGCAATGACAAACCCAGCTGCCAATACCACGAACATGGCTTGCATGACCCAGGGCGGGGTACCGATGGATTCAAACAGGATATCGGTGACCTGGATCAGCAGCCATGAAGTGACGGCGTAAGCGATCCCTACGCGGAAGACATTGCGGCGCTTGAGTTCGGCGAAGAAGCTCAACGTTTACCTCCTTTCCCGTGATCCATCATCCGTTCTCCTTTTCAAGTCGCAGGAGGTTCTCGCGTTGCGCGGCAATCATCGACTGGATGGCCGCTTGTGCGGCAGCAAAGCGCGGATCGTATTGCAGCAACTGGAATGCAGGATGTTGAAACTCCCTCCACCAACCGTTCACTTTGCCGCTTTCGACAGCATTTTCAATTTGCAACAATGCCTGATCAGGCTGGTCCAGCACCATGTAGCAGAGCACCGTGAAAAGGTCTTCGTTACTGTCTGGAAAATTGTTCCGCAGGTGCTCAATGGATTGGCGCGCGAGGTCGAAACCCATTTCCTTATCACCGGCCTGGACCATGGACCAGGCCACGTTGCAGCCAATCCATGGTCTCCACTCAAGGCCTTCCTGGAAAGTCTCGCTGTCGTAATAGGCTGGCATGATTTCCTGTACGATATTGCGGAACGCCGTCTGGTCATCCTGCAGCATGTGGACCATCGCCTGAGGAAATTTGCCATTAGGGTTAAAGCCCGTTTTTTGGTCGAACAGCCTTGCAGCTTCCAATGCCGCATCCAGGTTTCCCTTGTAGATGTTGATCATTAGTTCCATGAAACTCAGGGTTGAACTGTCGGGATCCATGACTGCCATGCGCGCCAGCAGTGGATCGAGTTCCACTGTGTTTCCTATATCCATCTGTGGAAATATTTCGCGCATGACAAAACGGATGTTGCCCGGGTCCAGCGACTGTGCCTGGTGCAACCAATAAAGGGCTTCATCGAATTGGCCCATATTTGATTTGAGGTCAGCCATTTGTCTGTAGGAACCTGCGAAACCGGGGTCCTGTTGAATCAATCGGGACAGACGCTGCTCTGCTTCTTCGTAATTACCCTGGTTGCGCAGAATTTCGATGACCTGGTTTTGAATGGCCGTTGACAATGGGTCAAGTTCGGCAGCTTTCCTCGCCAGTGCAAGCGCCTCGTCGAGACGGTCTGAAAAGCCGCTGACGAAGTCCGAGTAATGTTGCCACGCTTGTGCATGTCCCGGGCTCAATTCAATGGCAAGCTTGTAAGCGGCTTCTCTCTCTGCATCATCGCCCCTGGTCAGGCGCAGCATTTCTGCCCGGGCCAGCTGTACTTCCCCCAGTTGATCGTTGATAGCCATCGCTTTATCAACGGCCTCCTGAGAAAGTTGAATCGCTTCGGGCCTGTTCATATCACTGACCCACAGGGCCAGCCATGCGGCCTCGGCGATGCCTGCCCATGCTAGTGCAAATTGCGGGTCCAACTCGACAGCGCGCTCGAACTCTATCAATGCCTGGTCGACGGTTTCAGCGGTGCGCCTGGCTATCAATTGCCGTCCACGCAAGTACGCGCTATAGGCGGCCAGGTTATCCGTTGGGCGTTGATCGACCCGCTCAATTTCGTCTGCAGAAAGGGTTGTTTTCAGTGCCGAAGCGATTTCTTTTGAGATCTCGGTTTGGATTGCAAACAGGTTCTCGGTGGTCAGTTCGCGGTCGAAGATTTCCGCCCACAGGTGCTCATCGGTTTGCGCGTCGATCAATTGCACGTTGATACGCACCATGCCACCGGCACGTTGGACTGCGCCTTCCATGATGGTGGCTACACCCAGTTCCCTGGCAATTTCAGGGATGGGGATTTCAGTATCCTTGTAGCGTGCCACCGAGGTGCGGGAAATGACTTTCAAGGACCCGATCTTGGCCAGGTTGGTGAGCAGGTCATCGTGCATGCCCTCGACGAAAAACTCGTCCTCCTCCAGGTTGCTGCGGTTGCTGAAGGGCAAAACGGCAATGGATTGCTCACTGATAACCGACTCGGTTTTGGCGGCGACAGGCTCACTTTCCTCATTGGATTCGGCAGCTTGATCTGAAGCTTGTTGAGAAAAGTGGTCTGGCACTGGTTGTGTCGGCGCTGAAAACTTGTCGAATAACAGGTATCCAATTGCCAGCGCCATCAGCACCATGATGGTTACGTTCAGTTTCTTGCCGGTCTGGGGCGTGATCGATTGGCTGCGATCCACGTTTTTTTCGCGCTTGACGCCTTCCGGTGTCATTTCGAATGCCCAGGCGAAAAACAACACCACTGGCAACCCAATCGCAACCACCAAAACAATGGACCGCCCAACTACGTCCGGCAGATCAAGCAACTCTGAAAGTACATCCGTGAGTTGCAATAACAACCAACTGCCCACCAGGTAGGCAATACCCACGCGGAAAACATTGCGGCGTTTGAGTTCGGCGAAGAAGCTCATTCAAAGCCTCCCGCAACACACACAGAAATGGTATTTGAGTATGTAAAGCCGGCACGAAAGACGTACCGGCGTTTTAATTCCCCGACAAAGGACAAGTCGTTTCTACCCCCGCAGTTAACGACAGGCCGATTGACTGATTTACCTAAAGCCCTGTCAGGCTTACAAATAATCAGAAATTGGCTTGTATTTTTAGTTAAATCTCTTAAATGGTTTCTTACCTTAAAACCGCGTTTTACGCATTAATATGTATCTAGTTATAGTTGATGTTAGACAATAATGATACAAATCATTCGCATCTAGCTGATTATTTCGGTAATTTTGTTGCATCGATCAGTGGCCCGAAATAGATCGAATTGACCCACATTCTTTCAGTCCCACGCCAGAATCCGCGGAACAAAGGATTGTTGGCAAAACGCACCACCAAGCCCTTGTTATGTCGCTCGGCAATGACAGCCGGTTGGCCGCTCATCTCGGCCAATCGCTGTTCCCCGATGTAACCGCTCAAGAGTGGTTCTTTGGTGTAACGTACCGGCATGGCGAATGCGTTATCACTTGCCTTCAGAAGTGTGGTTCCGCGACGGAATACCGGCATGGTTTCGCGGTAGCCATAGGTAACGGGGTGAGATGTGTCGACCAGTGCATTTACGATGGCGCCGCTGATAGTACGTTGTGCCCTCTGGTCTTCAAAATCGCCGTATGCCATGTTTTGGGGGGCTTCTTCTTTCTTTTCCTCTGCCGCTTTCTGTTCACATTCCTTGCTTTCAAAACACAGGGACTCAGCCCAGGTAGCTGCACCCTGGATTGCGACAAGTATGCCGCCGTCCTTCACCCAGGTAGCGATTCGAGCCTTCAGCTCTTTGCCAATGGCGGCGTAGCTGCCTTCAACCATCAGCAAATGCGTGTAGTCATTCAGGTTGAGCAATTTAAGACGGGACATATTGACCATGACCGGTTCGACACCGAGACGCCGGTCGAGTTGGAACCAGGCCTCACCGGCATCGTAGGCCCGTGTTCCATCGCCAACGATTAGCAACGGCTTGATGACGGGTATATGTTTGAAGTGACTTGTACCCAGGCCGGGGCCATTCGTGGTCATCTGGGTGTTATACGAAACAACATCAACGTAGCTGCTCGAGGCCTGTTGGAGAACTTCGAGAATGGCCCCCATTTTTTCTTCATCTTGAGAGCCGGCCAACATCACGAGGCTGCCTTCGCTGAAGCTGCTGGTGCCGGAGCCGTTGCTGATACTGAATGGTTTGGTTGCGGCGCGGACCCTGGCGCCGGCGGTCAGCAACTTTTGCAACACGGCGGGCGCGTTGACTTGTTGCCACGAAATGATCCAGCCCACGGCTTTCGGATCGGGTTGGCTCAATGCGGGTGAAGCGCTGTTTTCGGTTGTGGCGGGCATACGCTCCAACGATGCGTAGGGCAGGTTATAGGCCATCGCCTGGTTCCAGGCGGAAACATCGTAGAAGCTGTTGTCCTCAAAGCTGGTGCGTGTTTCGAGCATGGCCATCGCCAGCCCGTACTGACGTTGTTTTACCGGCACCACCCAGGCGTGGCCCGGCGTAAAGACATGTCCTCCGGCTTCAATCTCGCTGTCCAGGGCGCGGTACTCAACCTGGTGGCGTTCGAACACATCCAGCAGTGCTGCAGCGCGGGCGGGATCGTTATCGTCGCCTATCACCCAGGCCTGGAAACCTGCCTTGTCAGCCCCTCGCTCCATCGCCCGGAAAAACCCGGCCTGGTATTGATGCAGGTCGTTGCGCAATTCGTGGGACCCTTTGAGCGTTGATATGGATGTGCGCACCTGGTTATGGATGGCCGCTTTGAAGGTCAGCGGACCGGAATCGCGGTTGCTTACAGCACCCCTGATATTCGGTTGTTCAAACAGGATGCCGATGCTGCCGTTGATATCCGGATAGGTTGAGCCTTTACCGTAGTAAAAATCGTCATAGTTATCCTCGGTGAAATACATTTCACCGGCGCTATCCAGGCTTTGGGCGTGGTAGGTGGCCAGCGCGCGGGTCATTTCGAGGTTTTCCGGTGTGGTCAGCGGGTTCTGCCTGCTGGGCACACCGGGCTGGAAGAAAAACCCATCGTGCCAGGTTTCATGGTGGTCCGTTAGCACATGCGGTATCCAGCGGTGATACTCGGTGATCCGTGCGCGCGACTCGGGGTGAACTATGGGTAACCAGTCGCGGTTCAGGTCAAACAGGTAGTGGTTGGTTCTTCCCGGTGGCCAGGCCTGGTTGTGAATGCGGCCATTGCGGTCACCCACGGCAGTCAGGCTGCGGTTGGAGTTGGACCAGCTTGCAAAGCGGTCAAGGCCATCCGGATTCAGGCTGGGGTCAATGATGATGATGGTGTTCTTCAGCAGGTCTTTGACAAATTCGGATTGCGATGCCGCCAGGTACCAGGCCACGATGGGTGCGGCATTACTACCACTGGATTCGTCACCATGCACGCTGTAGCCCAGCCACACGACCAGCGGGGAATCAGTATCACCGGATTGCACAGAATCCAGGTGTGCCTGGCGCAGTTCTTCTATCCGTGGCTGATTCTCTTCGGAACTGATGACCAGTTGCAGTAACGGTCTTTGCTCATAGGTTTGACCGGTGACCTTGATACTGACGCGGTCCGATTTTTCAGCCAGCGTATACATGTAGCGCACCAGGTCGGGGTGATGGACACGCCAGTCGCCCGGTTCCCACCCAAACACCGACTCTGGTGACGGTATCGAAGTGTCAAGGTTTGCATCTTTGGGCAGATATTCGGCAGACGGCATTGCCATTGTGGCGGCCGACAACAGGATTCCAAAAACAAGGGCTGGTAAACGCATGCTTGATTCCATCAGTTTTTCAAATGAAGCGCTCATTCTATGGCATGCACAAGTGTATTGCTCTAATGATTTTCAATGATGTAGGGCGCCTGATCTGCTGCTACCATAGCCGGCATGAAAACACTCAGGTTCTGCATGCTGTTATTGGCCCTCCTCCCGGTTCAGTCCAGCCTGGCCGAGGTTGAGTTGGACATCATCAAACTACCGGATGGTTTTTCAATTTCGGTGTACGCAGAAGGTGTTGAGAACGCCCGGCAAATGGCGCTCGGCGAGAGCGGCACGGTGTTTGCCGGCAGCAGACGCGCCGGGAAATTGTGGGCAATCTCTGATACGGACAATGATCAGCGTGCTGACAAGGTCAGGCTGATTGACAGCGATTTGACGATGCCGTCCGGTTTGGAGTTTCGCGATGGTGCTCTTTATGTCGGTGCGGTAGACCGCATATTGCGTTATGACGATATTGAATCGAAGCTTGATCAGCCGCCTGCGCCGGTCGTTGTCAGTGACGCATTTCCCGATGAAAGACACCATGGCTGGAAATATCTGCGATTTGGACCGGATGGCAAGTTGTATATCCCGATCGGCGTCCCGTGCAATATGTGTGACGAGGAGGGATTTGGCCTGATCCGCCGGATGAACCCGGATGGAAGTGGTCTTGAGACTTTCGCCGAAGGTGTGCGAAACAGCGTGGGCCTGGCGTTTCATCCGGAAAATGGCGAATTGTGGTTTACCGATAACGGCAAAGACATGCTGGGCGATGATCTTCCAGCCGATGAGCTGAACCATGCACCGAAAAGCGGTATGCACTTTGGTATTCCGTACTGCCACCAGGGTGATTTACTGGATGAAGAGTTCGGTAAGGGCAAGAATTGCGACGATTACACCCCGCCGGTAGCAAAGCTCGCTCCGCATGCCGCACCGCTTGGACTGGCTTTCTACACCGGGGATATGTTTCCAACCGAGTATAAAAACCGGTTATTTATCACGCAGCATGGCTCATGGAACCGTACTGAAAAAGTCGGCTACCGTGTCCTCGTTCTCGATGTGCAGGCTGATGGAACAGTGCTGGATAAACAGGTATTCGCCAGTGGCTGGTTGCAGGGCCAGGAAACCCTGGGGCGGCCAAATGATGTGCTGGTGATGCCGGATGGCGCCTTGTTGGTATCGGATGACTATGCCGACGTTATTTACAGGATCAGCTACACGCAATGACGCTGGTTCAAATCATAGTTTTATCCCTGATACAGGGCCTGACCGAGTTTTTGCCGGTATCCAGTTCCGCCCACCTGATCCTCGGCAGCAAGGTCTTTGGTTGGCCCGACCAGGGCCTGGTATTTGATGTCGCCACGCACCTGGGTACCTTGCTGGCTGTGCTGGTGTACTTCCGCAACGACCTGCGGGGCATGCTTACACCGTGGTTCAGAGCCGATGGCGATGAAACAGCGCGAAAGCTCGGCATGACCCTGCTTGTAGCCAGTATCCCTGCGATTATTTTTGGCGGCCTGCTTCACACCCTGGTCGAATCGGCGCTCAGGGACGCCAGGGTGATCGCTTACAGCACTATCGGTTTTGGTTTGCTGTTGTGGTGGGCGGACGCCCGCTTTGACCGCAGCAAGCATATGCCGGATATGGGCATGAAGGCCGGTATTATCATCGGCTTTGCACAGGTGTTGGCACTGGTGCCCGGCACATCCCGCTCGGGAATCACCATTACCATGGGGCGTATGCTTGGCTTTAGCGCCGATAGCGCCGCACGATTTTCATTTCTCCTGGCTATTCCTGTCATCGCGGCGGCCGGTGGCTTTGGTGTGTTGCGTATGTTGTGGCACCAGGCGCCCATTGACTGGTTTCAGTTTGGCCTCGCGGTCGTGCTTTCCGCCGTCGCGGGCTGGTTGTGTATCGCTGCATTTCTTGCGCTGCTGCAGCGCGTTGGCCTTGTTCCTTTCGTTATTTACCGGCTGGCATTGGGTGTGGCACTGCTTTGGTTCGCATTCTAGCCAAAAAACGCACCAAAATAGTGCAAACAAATCTAATTGGTGCGATAATGGTGCATTACTGAATTCATCAATCTGCGCTGAGTTCTTTAACATGATGCAAAAGTTGCTAAAATGTCATTAAATGCTGTGAAGACGCACTTAAAATCTTAAATTTGTGTGCTGTGATCAATTCTGATTTTTATACGCTTTTGGCATGACTTCTGCATATACATAGTGACCCATTTTGGACCTTAATCCAGGAAATAGCATAGGAACAATGACATGAGCGTAGAAAACATCCAGAAGATGATCATCGATAAGGAAGTTGAATTTGTTGATTTGCGGTTTTGTGATACCGCAGGTAAGGAACAGCACGTCACCATGCCCGTAAGCGTGGTTGATGAAGATTTTTTTGAAGAAGGCAAAATGTTTGATGGCTCTTCCATCAAGGGCTGGAAAGGCATCAATGAATCAGACATGGTGTTGATGCCGGATGCCGATTCAGCGGTGATGGATCCCTTTATGGAGCACAGCACCCTGGTATTGCGTTGCGATGTGCTCGAGCCCGACACCATGGAAGGTTACAACCGTTGTCCAAGGTCCGTGGCCAAGCGCGCCGAGGCTTTCCTGCAGTCCAGCGGGGTTGCAGACGCAGCATATTTTGGTCCCGAGCCTGAATTTTTCGTATTTGACAGCGTCAGCTTTGGTACGGATATGCATTCAACCTTCTTCACCATTGATTCGGAAGAAGGTGACTGGAATACCGGTGCGGACTATGAAGAAGGCAACCATGGCCATCGCCCACGGGTAAAAGGCGGCTATTTCCCGGTGCCACCCGTTGACAGCCTGCACGACGTGCGCGCGAACATCTGCAAAGTGATGGAAGAAATGGGCGTAGAGGTCGAAGTTCACCACCATGAGGTAGGAACTGCAGGCCAGTGTGAGATTGGCACCAAGTTCAACACATTGACGCGCAAGGCGGATGAGTTGCTGATGTTCAAGTACGCAACTCACAATGTTGCCCACGCAACCGGCCGTACCGCTACATTCATGCCCAAGCCGCTGGTTGGTGACAATGGTTCCGGTATGCATGTACATATGTCATTGTTCAAAGGCGGTGAGAACCTGTTTGCCGGTGAAGAATACGGTGGTCTTTCAACCACGGCCCTGCATTACATCGGCGGTATCTTCAAGCACGCCAGGGCGCTGAACGCATTTGCAAACGCCTCGACCAATAGCTACAAACGCCTGGTTCCGGGTTTTGAAGCCCCCGTCATGTTGGCTTATTCAGCCCGTAACCGCTCGGCATCCTGCCGTATACCGCATGTCGGCAACCCCAAGGGCCGCCGTATCGAGGTACGTTTCGGTGACCCGGCGGGTAATGGCTACCTGATGTTTGCAGCCATGATGATGGCTGGTGTCGATGGAATCATTAACAAAATCGATCCGGGTCCGGCCATGGACAAGGATTTATACGATCTGCCTTCCGAAGAGGTCAAGGCAATTCCGACAGTATGCTCCAGCCTCGACCAGGCACTTGAGGCACTGGATGCGGACAGGGATTTCCTGAAGGCAGGTGGCGTATTTGATGATGACCTGATTGATGGTTACATCGCTCTCAAGATGGAAGAGGTCACGCGTTTCCGCATGTCCACTCACCCGGTTGAGTTTGATATGTATTATTCTATTTAGTGCTCTGACTCTCGATATTAAGGTTATCAGGGCACTTGGGAGCTGCCGATCGGCAGTTCCACGGAAACCGGCACGCCCCGCGCAAGCGGGGTGCACAAGGTTGGAATGAGCATGGAGCCTGACGATGAAACTAAGCACTTACAAAGCATTCTTACTGGCCCTGGTTACGATTTCCCTGCTTTTAGCAGCCGGGACGTTGACAGCACAGGTTTACAAGACCGTCGATGAAGAGGGAAACGTAACCTTTACCGATCAACCGCCGGGGGACGGCTCACAGCCGATCGAATTGCGTCCGCTAAGCATCATCGAAGCCCCAACGTATCAAAAACCGGTCAAGTCGACGGAAGAAGCTACCGAGGGTGAGGGTGGCAAGGAAATGTCGCTCGGCTACATGCGCAAAAACTACGCCGATTTTGCCATCGTTGCCCCGCAGCAGGAAGAGTCAGTCTGGCACCCTGAAGATGTCATAACCGTGGCCTGGAATGCGCGTTACCAGTTACAACCTGGTATGCAGGTAACCGTATCGGTGGACGGCGTCAGGCAAACGCCGACCACGGAGCAGGTGATAGCGGTAACAGGACTGGAGCGCGGGGAACACACGGTAACGGCTGAATTGACAGACGCAAAAAATCGCAGGGTCGCCATGGCTGAACCTGTCACGTTTTTCATAAGGAGGCCGGGTCTGTATAACCGGCCACGCCCGACACCCAGAGGTGGTTGATCTTTTGACCCACATCCCATGCTTGATTCGCTTTCGACCGCAGTTGTAGAACTCGATGAGCAAGGCTGTGTCCTGCACATGAACGCTGCCGCCGAGCATTGTCTGGCAATTGGCAGGGAGCGCGCCCATGGCAACCTTTTCTCCGCTTTTGAACGGATTCCCGAAATACTGACGGATGCGATTGCAGCAACAGCAGCCGAACAGCGTGGCCGCCATGTTCGCGAATGCGAACTGGCTGGCGGCTGGTTCGACTGCACCATCCAGCCCCTGCCGTCACAGCACATGCTGCTGGAGTTTTATGACCTCAGGTGGCAGTTGCAACAGAGCAAGCTGCAACAACGTGAAGTCCAGACCGGAATGATGGACCTGTTGAGGCGTAATCTCGGGCATGAAATCCGCAACCCGCTGGGCGGGATTCGTGGCGCCGCGCAAATGATGGCGGCCGAGTTGAACGGCCGCGAACTGGGTACGTTGGCGGAGTTGATCATGCGCGAGGTCGACCGCATCGACGAACTGTTGGCGCGCTTTGGCCAGCCCGAACTCGAGTGCAGCCCGGCCGACATACATTTTGTTCTGCAGGAAACCACCGAGCTACTCAGGCTGGAGTCTGCCGAAAGCGTAAAGATCATCCACGATTACGACCCCAGTATTCCCGGGATTTCACTTGATGCAACAGCAATAAGGCAATTACTTCTGAATCTTTTGCTCAATGCATTCCAGGCTGGCGCCAGCGAGATAAAAATCCGCACTCGTGTTGATTACGATAGCGCCATGCTTCAACCCGGCTGCGGCAGTGCGCTCCGGCTTGATATCCAGGATAACGGCTGCGGTGTACCGGAATCTCTGCGTAGCATGTTATTTCTGCCAATGGTCACCGGCCGCCGGGATGGCACAGGACTGGGCCTCGCGCTGGCGCAACAGATCGCCGCCGCCCATAACGGCCTTCTTAGCTATGCGCCACTGGATACCGGCAGCCGTTTTACATTGAGGCTGCCACTGGAGCGCTATCATGGCTGAGCAGATGATGGTATGGGTGGTCGATGACGACGAAGCGATTCGCTTTGTGCTGGAAAGAGCGCTGGGCCGCGCGGGTTATAAAACTAAAAGTTTCGGTAATGTAAAGGACGTCAGTACCGCGCTCGAAAGCGACCGGCCCGCTGTCTTGATTACCGATATCCGTCTGCCCGACGCCGACGGACTCACCGTGCTGAAGACATTGGAAGAACGTGGTATCGAATTACCGGTGATCGCAATGACGGCTTTTTCGGACCTGGACCAGGCCGTTTCCGCTTTCCAGTCGGGTGTGTTCGACTATCTCTCCAAGCCTTTTGACCTCGACAAGGTACTGTCGGTGGTTGCCCGCGCCTCAACGGTTCCCGCTGCTGCCCACGTTGCAGAGGAGGCAACCGAATCAAGGCTGTTGATCGGTGATTCGTCGGCCATGCAGGAAGTTTTCCGGACCATAGGCAGGTTGTCGCGCTCCAGCATCAGCGTGCTGCTAACCGGTGAAACCGGTAGCGGCAAGGAAGTGGTAGCGCGCGCACTGCACCAGCACAGCCCACGCTCGGCAGGACCGTTCGTCGCCATCAATACGGCGGCAATCCCGGCCGAACTGCTTGAATCAGAACTGTTCGGTCACGAGAAGGGTTCGTTTACCGGTGCGCACGCCAGGCGCCCCGGCCGGTTTGAAGAAGCCGCTGGCGGTACCCTTTTTCTGGATGAAATTGGCGATATGCCGTTACCCCTGCAAACCCGGTTATTGAGGGTATTGGCCGAGGGTGATTACCACCGGGTTGGCGGACGTGACCTGCTAAGCGCCGATGTGCGTGTATTAACTGCAACCCACCAGGATCTGCAGAAGAAAATTGCCGAAAGCAGTTTTCGCGAAGATCTTTATCACCGTCTGAACGTGATCACTATCGAATTGCCGCCACTGCGCGAACGCGCCGAGGATATTCCCTTGCTTGCCCGGCATTTCTTACGCCAGGCGGCCGAGGAAATGGGACTGGAAGAAAAATATTTATCTCCGGAAACCATCGAGGCTTTACAGAAGAAGGCCTGGCCGGGCAATGTCCGCCAGTTGCAGAATCTTTGCCAGCAGTTATGTGTAATGGCGCCGGGAGAACAGATCCTGCCCGAAGACCTTCCTGCCAGTTTGAAAGATACGGGCCCGGCAGGCGAAGGAGGAGACTCATGGTCCCAGGCACTGCGCAGCTGGACCCGCAAGGCCTTGTTCCGGGGTCAGACCGACCTGATGACCGAAGCCCGCAACGAGTTGGAAAGGGTCATTTTTGACTGTGCCCTTGAATTTACCGGTGGCAGACGCGTCGAGGCCGCACGTTTGCTGGGCCTGGGGCGTAATACGCTCACCAGGAAGTTGAAAGAACTCGAAGAAAATAACTAGCCGGCGTTGTCCACCGGCGGCACCCGCAAGCTGAAAGTCACCGGCCCGTCATTGACAAGGCTGACCTTCATGTGGGCGCCGAACCGGCCACAGGGCACGTCACCCATTGCGTCGCGAGCCGATTTCAGCAGGTAGTCAAACAGCCTTCTCCCTTCGGCCGGTTCGGCTGCCGGGGTAAAGCTGGGGCGGTTGCCGCAATTGGTATCGGCGGCCAGCGTGAACTGGGAGACCAGCAGCAACTGTCCGCTTGCCTGTTGCACATTCAGGTTCATACGTCCGTTTTCATCATCAAAAATGCGGTACGCGAGTATTCTTTGCAAGAGCCTGTCGGCCTGGGTTTCAGTGTCACCTTTCTCAACCGCAACGAAGGCCAGGATTCCGGCGCTGATAGCGCCCGTAACTTCACCGCTCTCCGCGGAACCGGCAGAACCCTCATTCACAAGCACACTGGCTTCCGATACTCTCTGTAATAATGCAATCATCTCACGGATGCATCCTGAAATTTGGGCCTGGCAAGTGATACCAGAACTTAACACTGTTAATGTTAGCATTGATTAACGAACGAACGACTACGGACAGCGATGAAACTGTTTTTAATCCGGGCAATCATGCGCGCGCTCAGCTGGGTGTCACCGCGGGTGGCCGAGATAATTGCTCCCCCGCTGGCAACATTGCTCTGGTATCTGTCACCACGCAAACGCCGCGTAACACGCTTGAACCTGCGCGCCGTTTACCCGGACATGGATCCGGCAAGGCGTAACAGGATTGGCCGCGCGAGTATGACCCACTATGTCAGGGGTGTATTCGAGGCCGGCATGCTGTGGTACTGGCCGCTGGAGAAACTGTACGGGTACTTTGATGAAGTAGAGGGCCTGGAGTACCTGACTGAGGCCGAGAATAAACATGAGGGGCTGATCGTGGCTGCACCGCATTGCGGGTCGTGGGAGATGTTGAACCTGCTTTTGCACCAATACGGAAGAGCCGCGATCCTTTACAAGCCGGGCCGGCATGCGGACTTCGACGAGATGCTATTGGAAAAACGCAACCGCGGGGGTGCAGAAATGGTGCCGGCCACGGGTTCCGGTATCCGTAGAATGTTCAAGTTGCTGAAAATCGGCTATTTCGTGGCATTGCTGCCCGACCAGGAACCCACCCGGGGCGAGGGCCAGTTTGCACCGTTTTTCGGAGTAGAGGCTTTGACCGGCATACTACTGCCGCGTATGGCCCAACGAACGGGTGCGGGGGTTGTCTTCGCAGTATGCGAGCGGCGTAAAGGCGGCAGGTATCGTGTAAAACTCTTCAAATCTGACGATGGCATTTATAGCGATAACATGCGCGAGGCGGTGACCGCTGTTAACCGGGGTATCGAAAAGTGTATTGAAGTGGATAACGACCAGTATTTATGGGCTTACAAACGTTTCAGGAACCGTCCTGAAGGCGAGAAACCATTCTATAAAAAGTAAATATCCGAAGAATTGCCACCAACTATTTTCATAGTACTTCCTACTTAATCATAAGCAGTCTTGATTTGGGTCAAGTGGCTTTCAAGTGCGTGGGATTACAGTGATATTGGGAGGCAGTATGTATGAACTCCGTCGTACACGGATCACCGCCAGCTGACGCGTTTGAAGACCTGATAAGACAGGTGGCATCGCTGCGTGCGTTCATTGTTCAGCAAGCAGAACGTAGAAAGGCGGTTTTGCAGGGCTTGTCGCCTAAGCGTCACCGGAGCGCAGAAAACCTCTTGCATTACATGGCTCTGAGGAGCAAGGATATCAGGCCGCTACAAGACAAGTTGGAGCGTCTCGGCCTGTCTTCGCTGGGCAGACCGGAAGCCCATGTGCTGGCGTCCCTCGATACGCTGTTGCAGAACCTGCGGCTTCTCAGTGGAAAAGAACTTCCGCAACCAGGGCAGCTGCCCGTGCATTCCGTATATGACACGGGGGTTAATCAACTCGAATCAAACGCGGTCACGCTGTTTGGCAAACATCCCAGAAAGCGGCAGGGGCACATCATTGTAACCATGTCTGCAGAGGCAGCGGATAACTACCTTTTGGTGCACCAGTTAGTCAAAAGCGGCATGACCTGTATGCGAATCAATTGTGTGCATGACGGCCCATCGACCTGGTCACAAATGATCGCACACTTGCGTCTTGCCGAGCAGGCAACCGGCCAGTCCTGCCGGGTGCTCATGGACCTGGCGGGGCCAAAACTGCGACTCGGTACAATGGAATTGTTGCCCGGTGTAATGAAAATCAGACCAGTCAGGGCAACCGATGGGCAAGTGGTCCGTCCGGCCCGCATCTGGTTGACGGGAACAGGTGAAGCGTTTGCAGAGATGCCTACTGCGGATGCCAGCCTGGCCGTGGACCCTGACTGGTTGTCGGGTCTGAAGTCAGGAGACTGCTTGAAGTTCCAGGATAATCGCGGCTCCCGCAGAAGCTGGCTTATCCGTGAATCGACCACGGGCGGTTGTTGGGTGGAAGCAAAAAAGACCGCTTACCTCACCGATGGCACGGTATTGCAGCTGCGGCGCCGGGATGGTGGTAAAGGTCCGGAAACAACAATAGAGGGACTACCTCCGAAGGAGAGTTTTAGCCTTGTCCGGCCCGGGGATATCCTGTTTGTGTCGTTAACCGATGAGCCGGGTAAAGCTGCATTGCATGACATCAATGATGAGTTGCTAACGCCGGGCAGGGTGTCCCTGGCGATCCCGGAAGTTTTTCGGGATATTCGCCTCGGCGAGCCGATATCATTCGATGATGGCCGTATCTCCGGACTGGTCGAAAAGTGCGAACCGGCACTGTTGCAGATTCGCATTACACATACACGAAACCCGGTGGAGAAGCTTGAAGGCAGAAGGGGGATCAACCTCCCGGATACGAGCTTGAAACTTCCGGCACTCAGTGCGAAAGACAAGGAGGACCTGGAGTTTGCAGTTCGCCATTCCGACCTTGTGGGACTGTCCTTTACAAACCGCCCGGCCGATGTGCGTACTTTGCGGGGCGCATTGAAGACATTGGGCCGGGAAGATATCGGGGTGGTTCTCAAAATCGAAACCAAGATGGGTTTTTCCAACCTGCCTGCCATATTGCTCGAGGCCCTGAAACTCCCTGCCTGCGGGGCCATGATTGCGCGTGGCGATTTAGCCGTTGAGTGTGGTTTCAATCGACTGTCAGAAGTGCAGGAAGAAATGTTGTGGATCTGCGAAGCGGCGCACGTTCCAGTGATATTGGCTACCCAGGTGCTGGAAGGATTGACCAAGTACGGCCATGTTACGCGGGCAGAAATTACCGATGCTGCAATGGCCCAGGCAGCAGAAGCAGTTATGTTGAATAAGGGTTCACATATTGTCGAAGCGGTGGAAATGCTGAATGAAATCCTGCAGCGCGAACAGAAAAATCACCGTAAAAAACACTACCCGATGCGTAAAATGCGTCTGGCATCAGGACTCAAGAAAAGAAAATACTGGGCCTCCTGAGCTGGCTGAGGACCAGGATTAGATCATCAGGCGCGCCAGAATGCTGGTGTGAACAGCACGAGTATTGTGAAAATTTCCAGACGTCCCATCAGCATTGCGAAGCTAAGAATCACCTTGGCCGTGGAGTTTAAACTGGCGTAGTTTGAACTGACGTCACCCAGGCCGGGCCCGAGGTTGGTAATGCAAGCAGCGGCAGCGGCATAGGCGGTAACCGGGTCTACGCCTACACCGTTGAGTGCAATGGTGATCATTACAAAACTTGAAACATACAGGAAGAAAAACCCCCACACGGCGTCCATCACGGTGGCGGATGTTTTCCTGCCGCCAATTTTAACCGGGAATACAGCGTGGGGATGTATCAGGCGCTGGATTTCACGTACGGCCTGCCGGTACAGCAACATCACGCGTATGACTTTCATGCCGCCACAGGTGCTGCCGGCGCAACCGCCGATAAAAGCGATACAGATCAGCATGATCGGAATAAAGCCCGGCCACAGGGAGAAATTGGCCGTGCTGTAACCGGTTGTCGTCATTACCGAGACAACCTGGAAACTCGCATAGCGCGCAGCTTCCGAAATTGATCCGTAAGTCCCGTTCAGGTAGAGGGCAAAGGTGGTGAGGATGGCGAACCCCAGCAACAAGCCCGCATACAATCTGAGTTCCGGGTCATGGAAATAGGGTTGTGCGCTGGCACGTTTCCACGAAGTGAAATGAATGGCGAAATTCACACCTGCGACGACCATGAAGAATATCGCGATCATCTCGAGGGTCGGGCTGTCAAAATAGCCAAACCCGCTATCGTGGGTTGACATCCCGCCGATCGCGACGGTGCTGAAGGCGTGGCCGACAGCGTCGAACAATGTCATGCCTCCAAGCCAATAGGCCAGAGCGCAGGTTACCGTGATACCGAGATATATTAACCACAGCGCCTTTGCAGTTTCGGTTATACGCGGGGTCAGTTTACTGTCCTTCATCGGTCCCGGTGTTTCCGCCCGGTAAAGCTGCATACCACCGATACGCAACATCGGCATAATTGCGACGGCCAATACAACGATACCCAGGCCTCCCAGCCACTGGAGTTGCTGCCTGTAATACAACAGGCCGCGTGGCAGGCCGTCTATGTTTGTCAGGATGGTGGCGCCTGTAGTGGTCAGCCCGGACATGGATTCGAACACTGCGTCCACGTAAGAGATTTCGGGTTGCATCAGCAATAGAAATGGCAGCGCCCCGACCAGTGCCAGTGACAGCCAGCAAACCGCGACGATCAAAAACCCGTCACGCAGGCGCAGGTCTTCCTGGATATTACGGACCGGCAGGAAGATTGCCATGCCGGTTATGAACAGGATGATGGCGCTGGTCAGGAACAACTCGGACGTACCGTCCTGGTACCACCATGAGACCAGGGCGGGAGGTAGCATCATCAGGCTGGCTCCGGCGATCAGGAATCCCAGGATTCTTTGAATGGCCGCCATTCGCCGCGTTTTCATACGAAGGTTGGACTCACCTGGAAAAGCCGTTCGACTTCGTGAATCTGCTTCTTGTCATGAACAAACAGCAGAACATGGTCATGTTCCTCTATTACCGTGTCGTGGTGCGCGATGATGACGTCTTCATCCCTGACAATTGCGCCGATAGTCGCGCCTTCCGGCAAATTGAGTTCTTCCAGCGAGCGTCCGACCACCTTGGAACTGGTACGGTCGCCAAGCGCGATTGCCTCGATTGCCTCGGCCGAGCCGCGCCGGAGTGAATGCACGCGCACCATGGTACCCCTGCGGATATGGGTCAATAGTGCGCCGATCGTGATCTGTTGTGGGGACACCGCGATATCAATGGTGCCAAATTCCATCAGATCAACATAGGACAACCTGTTGATGATGGTGATGACCTTTTTTGCACCCATGCGTTTGGCTTGCAAGGCTGACAGGATATTGGCTTCATCGTCGTTGGTGAGCACGCAAAACACATCGGCGGTTTCCACGCCTTCTTCCCTGAGCAGCCCGGCATCGGCGCAGTCTCCGACCAGCACGATGGTCTTGGTCAGTTCCTCTGCGATTTCTTCGGCCCGGGCAGGGTCGCGCTCGATGATTTTTACGTGGTGATTACGTTCCAGGCGCCGCGCGAGGTTTTTGCCGATATTGCCACCACCCGCAAGGATCACCCGGCGAATCGGTCTGTCCATTGGCCTGAGTTCTTTCATGACGGCGGGAATGTGCCGCTTGGCGGCCAGAAAGAACACGGTGTCATTTTCCTCAATGATGGTATCGCCGTCCGGCACGATCAGTTTCCCGGCCCGGTAGATCGCAGCCACGCGTGCATCCGATTCACCCGGCATGTGATGACGTAGCGTGTACAGCTTCTGACCAACCAGTAAACCACCCGCTTCGGCGTCCGTCGCCACCAGTTGTGCCTTGCCGTTTGCAAAATCCAGCACCTGCGTAGCGCCGGGATATTCGATCAACCGGGTGATGTGCTCGGTTAACAGCAACTCCGGACTGATCAGGACATCAACCGGGATATGTGTGCGGCCAAACAACTCGGGCCGCATAGTGTACTCAGCGGACCGGATACGCGCCACACGTGTGGGCACTAGGTACAGCGAATAAGCTATCTGGCAGGCTGTCATGTTGACCTCGTCGGAACTGGTCAGTGCGATGACGAGATCGGCATCCTCGATACCGGCGCGCTCCATCACCTTGGGGTGGGATGCGTGCCCGAGCACCGTGCGTATATCCATCTTGTCCTGCAGGTCTTTAAGACGCCGCTCATCGAAATCCACGATGGTTATATCGTTGTCCTCGTGGGCCAGCGCACTGGCCACGGTTGAGCCGACCTGTCCAGCACCGAGAATAACAATTTTCATTTGTTGCCCACCGTTTTGGGATCAATACCCAGTGACCTGAGTTTTCGATAAAGATGTGTTCTTTCCATGCCCACCGAGTCGGACAGCTTGCCGACACTGCCGCCGGCCTTTTTCAACTGGTAGGTCAGGTAGTCGCGTTCAAACTGCTCCCTGGCCTCGCGCAGCGGCATATCAAACATGCCTTCGTGACCGGAATCACCGGCTTCAATGCTGGCTGTGCTCTGGCTCAGGCTGTCTTCGATTTCCTGGATGGAAACCTCGGGTTCGCCACCGAGCACCAGCAGGCGCTGGACCAGGTTACGCAACTCCCTGACGTTGCCGGGCCAGCTGTGGTTGCGCATCCGGTTCTGTACAGAGACCGAGAAAGAGCGATAGGGCAGGTTCTCCTGGTTGGGAAACCAGTCAGAAAAATACCGTATCAACTCGGGGATATCTTCGGGCCTGTCACGCAATGAGGGTACTTTCAAAGGCAGGACATTCAGGCTGAAGTACAATGGCCCCGGCAGTTGGCCGTCCTGGACCATCTGCTCGAGATTCTCGCAGGCGCTGGATATGATACGACAGTTGACCGGTCTCAGGCTCGTACCACCCTGGGGTGTGAAGCCATCGGATTCGAGCGCATTGCTGAGCAAATCGAGTGTTTCGGCCGGCAATTTGTGCAGTTTTGGTATGAACAGCACGCCACCTGACGCCTGGTCCAGGAGGCCCTTGACCGGCTGGCCATTGGATACGGCGCCAAACAGGTAGCTGTATACATTGGCGCCGTTTGCCTGGCTGTGATCCAGTATGACCATGTCGCCGGCGGCGGGGGATAACTGGTAAATATACCGGGCCAATGTCGCCCGGCCACTACCGCTTTCGCCGGTTATCATTACCGGTGAGGTGCTGCTCGCAGCCTGCTTGGCGTTATTACGCAGCAACTGCATGACCGGGCTATGGCCCAATGGCTCCACCGTCAGCGATTGTTGCCGGGATTTCTCGGTGGCCCTGGATTGCGGTCTTGATTCCAGCGCCTTGCGGACGGTTGCCAGTAATTTGGCGAGTGACAATGGCTTCTGGACAAAATCAAATGCACCCAGGCGGGTGGCTTCGACGGCGGTTTCCAGTGTTCCATGGCCCGACATGATGACAACCTGTGACTCAAGCGCCCCGGAGGCCGACCACTCTTTCAGAAGTGAAATTCCATCGATGTCCGGCATCCAGATATCCAGCAGGACAAGGTCGGGTTTCTGTTGCGCAAAGGCCTGGCGGGCGCTTTCACCGTCTTCCGCGACCTGCACGGAATAACCTTCATCCTCAAGGATTTCCTGTACGAGCTGCCGGATATCGGGCTCGTCATCAACGACCAGAATTTGGGCATATGACATAGATTGTCAACTACGGTGTGGTAAGGAAACAACAGAATACTCCAATCAGCGGTTGAGTCAACCGCTGATGCCCGTTTGGGGAGCTGGGGGCCTGGCTTATTGGCTCAGGCTAACCTGCCCGGCTGTTGTCTCCATCTCTTTGGCGACCAGGTAATCAACAACGTCCATGGTCACACTGGTATTTGGAACCAGGTACTTGCCGTTCACGATGATGCAGGGGGTGCCGGTCACACCCCAGTTCTTCACATTCTGCATGCTGCGACGCATCTGGCTGTCCAGGGCGAATGAGTTGAGGTTAGCCAGGAAGCGCTCCTTTTCCACGCCAAAATTGGAGTAGAAATCAGCCAGCTGGTCCGCGTTCCTGAACTGCTTACGCTGTTTCCAGATGGCATCCATCATGGCCGGGTGGCTTTGCTCGACGATACCGGTCATTTCTGACGCGATATAACCTTTTGCCATCAATGTGGATGCACCGCCGAAATCCACGTGTATGCGGCTGAATTTGACATTGTCCGGCTGTCTCTCATGCCAGTTTTCAACGTATGGTTCCAGCGTATTGCAGTGACTGCACAGGTAACTGAAGACCTCCGTTACTTCGATGGTGCCGTCATCCGACTGGGCAGGTACCTGGCCAAATTTGATGTAATGGGTACCTTCCTCGAATTGCGCGAACACGAACTGGCTACCCAACAAAAGGACGGAAGCTAGCAAAATCTTTTTTATCATTCTCAATCTCTCCACAAGATAATCTTCTCGGTTAACAGACCCCGTCGGAGACCTGTTGTTCCGTGCGGCCTGGTTTTCAGGTTATTCTGCTGAATGCAGACCTTGAATATAGCTGGCAACGGCCTTGATTTCATCATCGGTCAGCCTGTTGGCAACATCGGTCATGATTTTACTGTTGGCGTCATCATCACCCCACATCGTGCCAGCCCGGAAACCTGATAACATTTTCTCTGAATAAACAGAATGCTGCCCTGCAAGTGACGGATAGCCGGCCAGTGGGTTGCCTTCTCCGGCCGGGCCATGACAGGACATGCAGGCGGGAACGTCTTTTTCGGCAATACCTGCTCGATACAAGCGTTCGCCGGTTGCAACCAGGGCTTCATCGGCCAGGCCGGCGGCCGTGGCCTGGGAGGAATAATATGCCGCGATATCGGCGATATCCTGGTCCGAAAGAGCCATTACAATGCCTGTCATTTCGGGAACCGCGCGCTCACCGCTCTTGATCAGGACCACATGGCGTTCGATGTAATCGGCGTGCTGGCCTGCCAGCTTGGGCCAGTTGGGAACGACGCTGTTGCCGTCAGGTCCGTGGCAGGCGGCACATATGGCAGCTTTGCCCTGGCCGACTTCTGCATTGCCCAATGCAAGCACAGGTAATGACACCAACAGTGACAGCCCGACGGCAATTTGCAATAAATGCTTCATTTCGTACTCTCCAGGAATCTTTGCGTACAATGATCAAAATAGCCCGTTATTATCTCGTTTTAAGCGCAGGCGTTCCAGCGATATGATAGAAAAAGCGTGAGAAAGCTGAAATGAAAAAGACCAATCCGTTCCGAATCGCACGATATGTACTCAGTGCCCACGAGTTGAAGCAATTGCCAAAAGACCGGGGAACAGAAGTCGCAATCGCCGGTCGTTCCAATGCCGGCAAGTCCAGCGCAATCAATACATTTACCGATCAGAAATCACTCGCCCGCACCAGTAAGACACCGGGCCGCACCCAGCAGATCGTCATATTTGAACTGGACGAGGACCGGCGGATAGCCGATTTGCCCGGTTATGGTTACGCCAAGGTGCCGGTCAAACTCAAGGACCACTGGCGCAGGGTCATGGAGAGATACTTTCAAACCCGCGAGTGCCTGCGCGGTGTCGTTCTGGTCATGGATATCCGTCACCCGATGCGTGAGTTTGACCAGCAAATGCTGGCCTGGTGTGAATCCGCAAACATTCCCTGCCACATATTGCTGACCAAGGCAGACAAATTAAAGCGCGGACCGGCCCAGGCCACGCTGCTGAAAGTACGGCGCGACCTGCCGGCCATCGCCAGTATCCAGGTGTTTTCCTCCAGCAAAAAGACAGGGCTGGATGAACTGGTGGATAAATTGGCTGATTGGTATGAGTATGGCGACAAAGAGAGTTAAAATTCACCTTTGTAATTTCACAGCCAATAAAAAGGATCAATAACATGAGTTTTCCGTCTACCCGTATGCGCCGGATGCGCGTTGATGACTTTTCCCGCCGTATGATGCGCGAGACCGTGCTGACACCGGATGACTTCATCTGGCCGGTGTTCGTGATCGAAGGCGAGAACCAGGTTGAAATGGTGGAATCCATGCCCGGAGTCGAGCGCCTGAGCATTGACCTTTTGCTGAAAAAGGCCGGGGAATGTGTGCGCCTGGGCATACCCGCCATTGCACTGTTTCCGGTAACGGCGCCGGAAGCCAAGACCGATGATGCCAGCGAGGCCTGGAACCCGGATGGCCTGGCCCAGCGGGCCGTGCGTGCCCTGAAGCGGGCTTTCCCCGAACTCGGCGTCGTGACCGACGTGGCACTTGACCCGTTTACCAGCCATGGGCAGGACGGCCTGATGAACGAGGAGGGGTATATCGTCAATGATGAAACCGTGGATGCGCTGGTCAAGCAGGCCGTGTCACATGCGCAGGCCGGCGCAGATGTCGTTGCACCGTCCGACATGATGGATGGACGCATCGGCGCCATCCGTGATGCACTGGAAGAGGAAGGTTATATCAATACACGCATTCTGGCCTATTCCGCCAAGTATGCATCCTCGTTTTACGGGCCGTTCCGTGACGCGGTCGGCTCAGCCGGTGCCCTGGGTGGCGCTAACAAGTACACCTACCAGATGGACCCGGCCAACACCGACGAAGCGCTGACAGAGGTTGAATTTGACCTGGAAGAAGGCGCCGACATGGTCATGGTCAAACCGGGGTTGCCTTACCTCGACGTGGTTAGGCGGGTAAAAGAAACCTTTGGGGCGCCAACCTTTGTTTACCAGGTGTCCGGTGAATATGCGATGTTAAAGGCGGCGTCCATCAATGGCTGGCTGGATGAGAAAGCCGTCGTGATGGAAGCACTGACCAGTATCAAGCGGGCTGGCGCCGATGGCATATTGACTTATTTCGCCTTGCAGGCGGCGGCATGGATCAGGGAAAAGAACTGATCAGGCTTGCGTTATTCGGGCGGCCGGTAAAGTCGTCGTTATCACCATCCATACACCGGATGTTTGCGGACCAGTTCGGGCTGGTCATCGAGTACGGGTTGATCGATACCAGCCCCGGAGACTTTCCCGGCGCACTTGAAGATTTCCGGCTCGCCGGTGGAGCCGGCTGCAATATCACCCTACCGCTAAAGCGCGATGCCTGGAAGTTGGCCGCTGAATCGACACCAGGCGCCGCACAGGCGCAAGCGGCCAATACGCTGGTGTACAAGGAGTCCGGCTGGTTCGCCCACAACACTGATGGCCCCGGGCTGGTGGCGGATTTGACCGTAAATCACGCGATCGGGATTGCTGGCGCGCGCCTGTTGATTATGGGCGCGGGTGGCGCGACTGCGGGAATCCTCGGTAGTCTGCTTGTGGAAAACCCGGCTGAAGTGGTGCTGGTTAACCGTAACCTGGAACGCGCTGAATCCCTGTCTGCGAGATTCGGCTTGCTGTCCATTGCGGGCTGGGACGATCTTCCCGGGCTGGGAAGTTTTGACCTGGTGATCAACGCCACATCACTGGGTCACCAGGGAAAAGCGCCAGCGTTGCAACAATCGGTCTTTGCGCCCGGCGCCGTGTGCTATGACCTGAATTATTACAAGGCCAGCGAGCCCCTGAAGGCATTATGTGAAGCCATGGGTCAGCGATACATAGACGGGCTTGGCATGTTGGTGGAACAAGCGGCACAGAGCTTTAGCATCTGGACCGGAAAGCGGCCGGACAGCAGTTCGGTTATCGGGCATTTTCGATAGTGACCCTCTCCGGGGCCTGGCTACGTTTACCCGCTTGGCTCAAACAAGGTAGTGGGACTCAGAGGCACCCATCAACCTGGATTGAAACATCATGGCTGATGGTGCTGTCCAGTTCCGGTGAAGGAGCCAGATTAAAATAGGTAAAACCGCGTCCCGTGGCATCTGTGCCGCTTGAAAGCTTCGTCAGAGTCTCGCTGCAAGCCGCGAGACTGAGGGTCAGTTTCTTGTAGTTAAAGACCTTCAGGGTGACATCTGTTGCATGGACCGAAATCTCACAGATATATCCATCGGGTAAGCGATTGCAGAACGCTCCGCTGCCTTCTACCTGGATGTCGGTTGCCCTCAGGCCGGTGACACCGGATGTAATTACACCCCTGATAATTGCCTTTCCGGGTGCTGGCGGCGGAGCAGACGTCAGTGCGCTAACCGCCAGCTTCGCGGTTCGAATCTGGCTGAAAAATTCGGGTTCTATCGGGTCTGTATCCGTTAAGCCGAGATTTCCCTTGTGCCCGGACGCGGTAACGGTGGAGGTCCCGCTGCCGGTGGTAATTGAAGCGACGCCACGGCTGTGGGCATTGTCTGTCAGTACGGGTTCATTGGTGGTATCTACGGGTTGGTTTGTCGGTTTTTCGGACCAGCGGTTCAACCATGTCAGCTGAACATCAAAAAACGGAATCAACTCCAGCACGTTGGTGGACGAGCTTTTATCAAACTGGATCGTGTCGCTATCACAATCCGCCGCTATGCCGTCAACGGGCAATGCACGCAAGCAGTCAATGGCAGTACGCAGGTCTTCCCTGAGATAATCAACGTAAACACCGCGGGATCTAAGTTGCTGAGTTTCAGCACCCAGTGAGGTGGGCAGGGTCGTCGCGATCGGAAAGCCACCTATGGCCGGGGCCAGTGGCGGCGAAGGAAATGTCAGCGGCGCCGACTCATAATCACCGCTGAGCGCATTTTCAAACATGTTTGTACTGGCGGTTACCCAGTTTGAATAGTCGTTAACCTCACTTTCTTCATCGAGATAATTTTCGGGAAAGACATTGCGGCCTTCCTGGCGGAAATCCTGTCCGACCCGCATAAATCCATTCACCCTGACCATCCTGCAGGCTTCCATGTAACTGTCGCCAACTGACTGGGCGAGGACCAGTTCGCCGCGGCTGTTGCGGCCATAGTGCTTATGGTCACCCTTAAAAGTGTCGGAGCCCCAGTAATCGCCAGGGCTGCGAAACGGGTCGTAAAGTGCCGCGGCGGTGTCACCGGTCACGGACGCGCCATCGTGGTGATCGCGGCAACACTCGTTACAAAAAATGCTTTGCATGTTACTGCTGGATATTCCGGTTGGCTTGATGGCGAGTTCGCCCCGTTCATACTCATCCGCCGCCCAGGTCGTCGGCAAACGCCCGCCTTCTTCCGCCGTGACGGGTAACGCAGACATTTCACAATCACAACTTACACCGATAAATTCTTCACGGCGAAGAAACAACGTGCCGTCACCTGTCTGGGAGTAGGTAACAACGTCAAAGCGGGTTTCCACCTTCTCATCAGCTCGATAAACGCGGGGTTCCGGTTGAGTCGACTCCTTCAAGCGGGTCTCACCCAGTCGCAGCGAAACAATGTCGGGGTTGCTGCCTGGCGTGTAAGAAACATCGGGGAGTAACGACTTGGTATCACCTTGAGTGGTTGAACGTGCGGCGCCCTGGGTTGTCACCGAAGAGATAATAGCCGTGAGTTCGATTTTGCCGGTGCCGAGGTCTTCGGATGAAATCTCCCGTGAGTCGGACACCCGGAATCCGGGTGTGCTGCCCCATGAGACATTGACAGTGACATCCTTGAAGTCGGAAACCGCCAGGCCGTCGGTGTTCGATGTGTCGAACCCCCCCGTTAACAAATCATAGTAATAATCAGTGACCTGCATCACTACAACGTAGTCAACATTGCCGCGGCGCACCGTAAATGTACGGTTTTGAATATCCCCGTAAGCGGGGATGGAGCTAAGGGGGTCATTATCGATCAGGCCAAATCCCCGGATCAGCTCGATTTGCTCCTCGGCTATATTGGTAGCGACGCTACGGACATTTGCATCGGCCTGCGAGCGCGTCAGTTGACCCTGCAAAGAGGCAAGCGCCAGCATACCCACGCTGAAAAGAAACAATCCGATAACCAGTTCAAGCAGACTGAACCCCGGTTGGCTCCTGGCGGAAATTTTCATCACATCACCCTTCCCAATCAAAATCCGGTAAGCCGAAGTCCCGCCACCCGCCATTAAGCGTGCCGATGCCGCTTGAACCGGCCGCAAGCAGTGCAACATCCTTGTTGTAGATAATCTTGAAGGTGCCGACAAAGGAATCCAGTTCCGCATCAAGGATGACTGAGCCGTACACGACATTGGTGCCCGAAGCGTTCCATTCTGCAGTTGGCTTTTCAACATCGGTTACAAAGATCACACCGAAAATATTATTGTCGCCCGTAAACGTCGTGGTCTGGGCGGCACTGATCAGCATGACGGGCCATTTGGATGAGCCGATGACATTGGTTCCATCAAGGCGGCATTCGGCGCCCGATACCCAGTAGATTCCATGGCTCTCCGGCCCCAGGCCGTCACAGTCTTCAATGACTTTTGCCGCCGATTTCACCAGTTGATACTGGCTACGTGGAATGTCAAAAAAGAACTGGAACAGGTCACAAGGAAAATTCACATCTTCCAGCAGGTCTATACCCACATGGTCTTCCGTCCCAACCGTATAGCTGATGGCCTCTTCAGCAGAGCAGCTGCAACTCGGGTTAGTGCAGGCCATGTCATCGGGAATCTCGTCAGTCTCGTACCACTCGTGATACTCGCAGGTCGCCCAGTCGCCACCCCCCAGCAGAGTTGGGCCACTGGAGCAGGCTGGATTGGCGTTGGCCCACACGGAAACGGGCACACCTACACCACCTGCATTCGGGTTCGGAACAACTTCGGCTGTTCCGGTCGGCGGAAATGTTGTCCGTGTAGTCAGCGGTACCGGTGGGGAACCCCGGGCCAGGTTATAACTCGTGAGGGGAAGCGCCAGATGGGCTGAGACCAGGCATGTGTCCGTGTCCGTGGTGTCAGTGCAATCGGCGTAGCCGTAAGACAAAACCGTGATGACAAACGATGACCGTGCAATGTCTTCACCGGCAACCGGCGCAGACATACAACCGCCGCTGGGGTCGGAGAAATTTACCTGGCAGAACACCGCCGATACGCGGGCGGTGGACTCAAGGGGCAACATGTCCAGGTTAACCGGGATGGTGTCATACTTGCCAGCTATCGTGGTTCCCGGATCATCGTAGAAAAAGGACAAGGCAACATTCCCCGCAGCGATTTCACCACCACATGGATGGTTGACCCCGGCATCGGCCGGGCAGGGCGCCCAAACCCCCTCTGTCTCGTGGAACCACCCGGGCCGGCTGCCACCGGCACCATCCGGCGCTGCTTCCGCCTCGGCCGACAGGATTCGCAAGCTATTGGCAAGCATGTATTCAATGACCTGGTCAGCGGCGGATTCCGCTGCGTGAAAAGCCATTTTCTGACGGTATTCGTTGGCTGATATTCGCTGCTCGGACTGCTGGATTCGGGTGGAATAAATAAGCATCAGGGTGATCAGTGACAGCAGGATGACCGCTGAAAATATGGTCAATCCGCCTTTTTGCCGGTCAGGGGAAAAACTCCTGTGATATTGCCGCCACCGCGACGGTTTGATAGTCATATTCCTCATGCCTTCAAGCACCTGCTGACTGAATGTCGTTTCGAATCAGGATCAGATCCTGTATTTCCCGCGCAATGGATGGGTTTCCGGTTATTCTGCCATTGATGTTCAGCCTGATTTTTTCGACGACTTGCACATCGCCGGCGGCCGACAGCGTCTCGGTATATGAATCGGCATTGCTGACGCTGAAGCTGGTGATTTCGACGGTGTTTGGATCTGTGATCAACTCCCAGTCGGTACCGTCATCACAGTTTGCGGCCGAATTTCCCGAGGTTCGCATCTGGATGACACCAATACCGTCGATCGTGCTGTAACGGAACCCGCCGACCGGGTCATCGTCGAGTGCTGCATCGCCATCCCGGTCAAGCCAGTACCAGAAGCAATCACCGGTAGTATTGATGTGGATAGTATCCACGTAGGCGGCAATACTCAGGTCGTCCCGGCAATCGACATTTGCAAAGCAGTTGAGAAAGCTGCTGTGAAAGTTTGCCCTGCGCAGGTCGCGGCTCATGAGTTGCATGGATGCCCTCAACTCCTGGGAAAGACGGGCCATCTGGATAGTCGTGGCGCCGCTGCCCAACGTATTGGCCACAAGGATAACCATCGTGGCAATGGCCAGCAGGCTCAATGCCAGGGAAACCATCATTTCTATGATGCTGAGGCCGCTTTGGCGCCCCGGGGCCGAATTCATCCTGAACATGTCAGGTATCCACCTATTGTATTGCTGCTATCAGGGCTGCAAATGGATAGTAATCCGGTCGGTCGGATCACCAGGCGCAACTGATAGTAGCCACCGGGTGATTCAAATGTCAGTTGCAGTCTTTCGCCGGCGGGTTGCAGTATTCCGCGGATCGGGTCGAAGGTGATATTCGAGTCACCGCCGTCGGGTTTAACATCCATGACGCCTATCAGGTTGGTTAATTGGAATGCCTGTGCGTCAATCAGGTGTGGATTGCCGTCAACGGAACAGAACTGGCCTGAATCCGGGTCTGCTTCGGTGCAATCGCAACCGCTTGCGCCCAGCACCGCGCCGATGCACCAATCCTGGTCTCCGGAGCGGCGGTAAGAAAGTGTAACCGGCAGGTTGCGTTTTTGAGCCTCGCTTTGAGCGGTAGCCAAAAACGCCGCAACCTGTTCGGCTCCGTTCGTAATTCTTCTTTTTTTGCTGACCTGCTCCCAGGACGGGACGGCCAAGGTGAGAGAGATGCCGATTAAGGTAATAACGACAAGCAACTCTATGAGCGTGAAACCCATTTTATTTCGAAACATGGCGACATCCTTGTCACAGCTTTATGTGATTGTTTTTACCCCCCCTTTGTCTTTCATTTCCCCTTTTTTACGACTCCCAGTATAGGGAAATAACAGCCAAGTTTAATGAAAAAAGCATTAAAAATTGCTTCGAGCTGCCGGGGCGGACCTGAGGTAAGGTATCCGGGTTTCAATCGGCCGGCGATCTGGGCATGGGCTCCGCCAGGTCACCGTTCTCATCCAGCGCCGGGTAGTCAAGGCCATGCCGCCGGCAGTAGTCGGTCAGCACCGGGTGCAGCCACTCAAAGCGTTGCTGGTTGAGTGTTTCCTGATCCAGGCGGCAGCAATCATACATACCCGCCGCCTGTCTCTGCCGCTGCGCTTCGTACAGCACCAACGCACAGGCAACGGAGACATTCAGTGATTGGGTAACCCCCATCATCGGTATCCTGATCTGCTGATCGACAAAGGAAAGAGTTGTGTCACTGACACCAAATAGTTCGGTACCCAATACCACGGCCACGGGTTGCGTGTAGTCGATTTTTTTGAAATCGATGGCCTCATCGCTCAAATGGGCGGCCACCAGCCGGAAACCCCGCGCCTTCAGAAAGGTGCAGGCCGCTTTGGCACTGGCGTGGGTCTTTATACGCATCCATTTTTCGGCCCCCTGGGAGGTGTTCCAGTGTTTGCGCAGATCGGCCTCGCCCGGTAATACGTGCATTTCGTTTATACCGACAGCATCACAATTGCGCACCATGGCGGAAAAATTCCTGGGCTTGTGCAGGTTTTCGGCAAATACGGTCAGATCGGGCTGGCGCATGGCAAGCACCGCGTCCAGCCTGGCTTGACGGTCAGGTGTCATTTCTCCGCAGGGTTTGCAGCGCGTCCATGGAGTTCAGCAAGCCCTGGCCGAGCAACAGCACCGGCATGACCAGGATCAGTGATTTGAGCAGAAATACCAGCGGCAGGCCGCCAGCTTCACGGGAGGATTCCAGCAGTTTCGAGGAAGAGGCGACATAGGGCAGTGCGGTAACCACCATGAACACCGTCACGTGCAGATAGGTCACTGATTCCTGCAGCCCGATCCAGCCGAGGTTAAAGCCGTAACGGAGAACGACGATGAAAAACGAAAGCAAGACCATTACAAGCATCAGCCAGGCGCCGGTTTTTCCACAGAAGGCGATTCCATTGCGTAGCCAGGAAATACCTGTCTGCTTCGCTTGGTTTACCACTCTTTCAGTTTCCAGTAAACCGGCCGCACCGGGTTCTTCGCCCTGTCGGACTCCCTCAGTTCCAGTTGCCCGTCACCGTCTTCATCCAGGTAGTAGTATGCCGGCCCTTTTACGGGTGTGATCTTGACCATGTAGACACGGCCGTTCTGGCTGTATTCCTCGATTCGTTCGCCTTCGCGTTCAGTTATTACAACACTGGGTTCGATCTCTTCACCGGGTACTTTTGGCGGTATGGGCGGGGGCGCAGCCGGATCTGTGTTTTGCGTGGCCGCCTGCTGGGCCAGTAGCTGGCCGCTGAGCATAATTCCGATCACTGCCAGGCTAATCCATTGTTTCTCCATTCTCTACCCTCCCTTATTTGTCCACGCAAAGAACCGGGTGGTTCACAAGCGGGTTTTCCGATACTCTCAGCATACCAGACCCGAATATCTGATTCCGTAATTCCATAGGTTCTCTAATGCGCGCGAAAAATGTCCTCTACCTCGTCGACGGTTCTTCATATCTTTACCGAGCCTTCCACGCGCTTCCAAACCTGACCAATTCAGCCGGTGAGCCGACCGGCGCGCTGCTGGGTGTCGCCAATATGCTGCGGCGCCTCATCAATGATGCAGAATCTGAAAATATCGCGGTGGTGTTCGATGCAAAAGGACCGACGTTCCGCCATGAGATGTATGACCAGTACAAGGCGAACCGGCCGCCAATGCCGGGGGAACTCGCACAACAGGTTGAACCGATCCATGAAATTGTCCGCTTGCTGGGCCTCCCATTGATCCAGGTGCAGGGCGTGGAAGCCGACGATGTCATCGGCACGTTGGCGGCCCGTGCCGCCGCTGCAAAAATGGACTGTGTCATCTCAACCGGTGACAAGGACATGGCGCAGCTGGTCGATGAGCACGTGTCACTGGTCAACACGATGACCGATACGCATATGGACGCCGATGGCGTGATGGAAAAATTTGATGTAAAGCCCACGCAGATCGTTGACTTTCTTGCCCTGACGGGCGACAAGTCCGACAACATCCCGGGTGTGGAAAAATGCGGGCCGAAAACAGCGGCCAAGTGGTTGAACCAATGGCAGGACCTGGAAAGCATTATGGCCAATGCCGGTGAGGTCAAAGGCAAAATCGGTGAGTACCTGCGCGACGGACTGGAGGTTCTGCCCTTGTCGCGCGACCTCGCAACCATACGCACTGACCTGGATCTGGATATAGAGCTTGGCCAGCTCAAACGCGAGCCCGTCGATGAATCTGCGTTGAGGAAGTTCCTGCAACACAACGAGTTCAACAGCTGGCTGCAGGAGCTTGGCGCGGATGAATCTCCCGGCACATCAGCGAAACCACCCGAATACTCCACGGTGCTTGATCAGGCCAGCTTCGAACAATGGGTGGCAAAGCTAAGGGCAGCTGACCTGGTTGCCTTTGATACGGAGACGACCAGCCTGGACCCGATGCAGGCCGAACTGGTGGGTCTTAGTTTCGCCGTCGAGGCAAACGAGGCGGTATATATACCCGTTGGCCATAATTATCCGGGCATGCCGGCGCAACTCGATCAAAAGTATGTGCTGGAAACACTGCGGCCGATACTGGAGGGTGAATCACCGAAAAAGACCGGCCAGCATATCAAGTACGACATGAACGTCCTGTCACAGTATGGCCTGCAAGTGAAGGGTGTTGCCTTTGACACGATGCTTGAATCCTACGTCTTCAACAGCACCGGCAGCCGTCATGATATGGATTCACTGGCGCTGAAGTACCTTGGTCACCACACCACCCATTACGAGGATATTGCCGGCAAGGGCGCCAAGCAGATTCTTTTCAGCCAGGTATCCATTGAGGAGGCAGGACACTACGCAGCCGAGGACGCGGACATCACGTTGCGCCTGCATCAGCACCTGTGGCCAAAACTGCAGGCTGAGCCTGCATTGGAAAAAGTTTTGTCGGAGATTGAAATGCCGTTGGTGCCGGTGCTGGCCCGGATGGAGCAGGCAGGTGTGCTGATCGATGGTCAGCTACTGCTGCAGCAGGGCAACGAACTGGCAAAAAGAATGGCGGAACTGGAAGGGCAGGCGCACGAAGCCGCCGGGCAGTCGTTCAACCTTGGCTCGCCCAAGCAACTTCAGCAAATCCTGTTTGAAAAACTGGAGTTACCGGTCGTACGGAAAACGCCCAAGGGTCAGCCATCAACGGCCGAGGATGTGTTGAGCGAATTGGCCGATAACTATGAACTGCCCAGGCTAATTCTTGAACACCGTTCGATTTCCAAGCTCAAATCGACCTACACTGACAGGCTGCCCGAGCAGATCAACCAGCGTACCGGGCGCGTGCATACCTCTTACCACCAGGCGGTGGCGGCCACTGGCAGGTTGTCTTCCTCCAACCCGAACCTGCAAAACATTCCCATACGCACACCCCAGGGCCGCAAGATCCGCAAGGCTTTTATCGCGCCGCCAGGGGAACTGGTGCTGGCCGCCGACTACTCGCAGATCGAGTTGCGCATCATGGCGCACCTGTCCGGGGATGAGGGTCTGCTGAAGGCATTTCACGACGGTGTTGACATCCACAGGGCGACAGCCGGCGAGGTATTTGGCGAAGACTATGAAAAAGTAACCGATGACCAACGCCGTGCCGCCAAGGCCATCAACTTTGGGCTGATGTACGGTATGTCCGCCTTTGGGCTCGGGCGTCAGCTGGATATTTCCCGACCCGAGGCACAGATATACATGGATACCTATTTCACACGGTACCCGGAAGTGCAGAAATTCATGGAAAGGACACGCGAGAAGGCGCGTGACCAGGGTTATGTCGAGACGCTCTTTGGCCGCCGGCTGTACCTGCCGGAGATCAAAGCCAGCAACATGATGCGCCGGCAGGGTGCGGAACGAGCAGCTATCAATGCGCCGATGCAGGGGACGGCGGCGGATATCATCAAGATCGCCATGATCAGGGTCGATGACTGGCTGCAGACAAACCGGCCCGGGGCAAGGCTGATCATGCAGGTCCACGATGAACTGGTGCTGGAAGTGCAGGAAGAGAAACTCGGCGAGGTGCGCGATGCAGTGATCGAGCACATGTCGGGCGCCGCCGATCTGGCTGTGCCGCTGGTCGTGGATGCGGGATCCGGCCTGGATTGGGATACTGCCCATTGACATTTTTACAAGGGCAGGTGGAATTTATTCGGATCAACTGAACCATCCCAACGCAGTCAGGTCTTAATCAATGACTGTTCTTGCAGTTGGGTTCGCGCCCCATAGCGAAACCCGGGTTAGGCATTCTCCCCCAAGCCGATACCCATTTTTAACCCTGCCGGGAAATCCGGCAGGGTTTTTTATTTTCAGGATGAACGGAATATCGCGAGTGAGCACATGGCAGGGATTGTTCCCTACAATCCCCTGCATTTCCTCCGTCCCTGGAGGTCAGATGTGCGGCGCGATTGTTTCAGGTTCGCACGCGTTTTGAAAAGAATCGCGACCGGCTACGCCGATCGCTCCCACAGTAAAGCGAAGGATTGCGACCAGCCGCGCCGGTCGCTCCTACGGTATTTACCAGATTTTTACTCGCTCCTCAGGCGGCAGGTAAAGCGCGTCGATTTCGACAACGTCAAATGCCTCGTAGAATTCCGGTATATTTCTGACCGCACCGTTGACCCGGTACTGTCTCGGTGAGTGCGGGTCCGTGGCGATTTGCTGACGGACAGCCTCGTCGCGAGACTTGCCCAGCCAACCCTGTGCGTAACCGATAAACACCCGTTGCTCGCCTGTAAACCCATCCATGACGGGTGCTTCCTCGCCATCGAGGGACAGTTTGTAGGCCAACAGGGCAATGGCCAGGCCGCCCAGGTCGCCAATGTTTTCGCCCAGTGTGAATTCACCATTGACATTCAGGTCATCAAACGGCTTGAATTCGGAGTACTGGTCAACCAGCTTGGCGGTGCGTTTCTTGAATTCCTCCTTGTCTTCATCGGTCCACCAGTTTCGCAGTACGCCATCGCCATCGAAAGTGCTGCCGGAATCATCAAAACCATGACCGATCTCGTGCCCGATAACCGCGCCTATGGAACCATAATTGACGGCGTCATCGGCATTCAGGTCGAAGAATGGCGGTTGCAGAATGGCGGCCGGGAATACGATCTCATTCAACGGCGGGTTGTAGTAGGCATTGACCGTCTGCGGTGTCATGGCCCATTCGGATTTATCGACCGGCCCACCCTGCCGGGCAAGGTTTTTCTCATAGACGAACATTGCAGAGCGCTGCATATTGCCTGCCAGGTCGTTTTCCTCAATATCCAGCCGAGAGTAATCTTCCCAGTTGTCCGGGTAGCCAATTTTCGGGGTGAACTTTGAGAGTTTATCCAATGCCTGCGCCTTGGTTTCATCACCCATCCAGTCGAGCTCCTTGATACTGATCTCGTAGGCCTTTATCAGGTTTTTGACCAGTTCCAGCATCTGGTCCTTGGCTTCCGGTGGAAAGTGGCGTGCAACATAAACCTTGCCGACAACTTCACCGAGATTATTGTTCACATTGGCCACAGCACGTTTCCAGCGGGGCAGTTGCTCCTCGATGCCGCGCAGTGTTTTGGAATAAAACTCAAAATTCTGCTGGTCCAGTTCTTCGCTCAACAGTGCGGCGTTGGCATTCAAAACTTTCCAGGTCAGGTAAGTCTTCCAGTCTTCCATGCTGGTGTCTTTGATGATGTCATTGAGTGCGCGCATGTAGTCAAGTTGTGTGACCACGAGACCATCTATTCCAGAGATGGCCGCAGTTTCCAGGTATGCGTCCCAGGCGAAATCCGGCATCAATCCAGGCAGTTCATCCAGCGGTAACTTGTTGTACAGTGCGACCATGTCGCGGGTTTTTTCTTTTTTCATGTGCTCGGCGGCCATGCGGGTTTCGAGCGCCATGATCATGTTGGCAGCGTCTTCGCCGCCAGCGAGGCCGGCTAATGCAAACATCTTTTCCATGTGCGCCACGTAAGCATCGCGAATTCCTTCTGAGCGCTCATCTTCCTCAAAGTAATACTCACGGTCGGGCAGACCCAGCCCCGCCTGCCAGGTGTACATCATGTAGGTATTGGGGTCTTTGAAATCGACGTATTGAGCCAGTGCAAATGGCAAATCAACACCAATCTTGTTCGCTTCGGCAAAGTAAACGGCCAGTTGTTCGTGGTTTTCCAGCGCATTAATCTTTGAGAATTCCGACTCCAGCGGGGCCACACCCAGGCTGTTGCGGGTTTCCATATCCATGTATGAGGCGTAAAGGGCGCCCACCTTCTGTTCGTCACTACCCTTGGCGAAATCACCCTCAGCAGCCTCTTCGATAATCGTCTTGACGTTCGCGGTGGCTTCCTCGTGAACGATCAGGCCGACGCTGTTGCTGGCGCGGTCCGCCGGAATCTCATTGGTGTCCATCCAGGTTCCGTTGACGTAAAGATTGAAATCATCGCCTGGTCGGACCTCGGTATTCATGTTCTCAAGCAGTATCCCGGAGTGCTTTTCAGGCTTTGCTTCGGCAACTTCAGCGATTTGTGTTTCGGTTGAGGCAGGGTCCTGTCCGCAGGCTGCGAGCAGTACGGTTAATGTCGAAGCGGCGATAATTCTATTCATGGTCTTTAATCCTGTTCAGATTTGTACATTTCGGCCAACCAATCCCTCGGCCGCAGATAATGGTCCAGTTCAGCTTCGGCCGAACCGGGTTCAGGCCGGTAGTTATAACGCCAGTTGACGACCGGCGGTAGTGACATAAGTATCGATTCGGTCCGGCCACCCGACTGCAGCCCAAAATGGGTGCCGCGGTCGTAGACCAGGTTGAATTCGACATATCGGCCGCGCCGGTAGAGTTGGAAAGCGCGTTCACGTTTTCCGTAGGGCTTTTTCCCACGGCGCTCGACGATGGGCAAATAGGCATCGAGGTAGCTGTTGCCAATGGCCTGCAAAAAGTCAAAGCAACGGTCAAAGCCCCACTCATTCAGATCATCGAAAAACAGGCCGCCGACACCACGGGTTTCATCGCGGTGCCTGAGGTAAAAGTAATCGTCACAGTTTTTCTTGCAACGGCTGTAAACGTCTTCGCCGAAGGGTTCACAGGCGGTTTTTGCGGACCGGTGCCAGTGGACGACATCCTCCATGACCGGGTAATACGGCGTCAGGTCGTAGCCACCGCCAAACCACCAGACCGGACCATCTTTATCAACCTGTTCTTCATGTCCCTGTGCATCGGGCTTGCTGGCGATAAAAAAGCGCACGTTGGCATGGCTGGTAGGCACGTATGGGTTGCGCGGGTGGATGACCAGCGAAACCCCCAGCGCCTGGAAGTCACGCCCTTCGAGTTCAGGCCTGGCCGCGGTGGCGGAAGGTGGCAGCCGATTACCGAAAACATGCGAGAAATTGACCCCCGCCTGCTCAAATACATCACCCTGCTCCAGCACGCGCGTACGTCCGCCACCACCGGCTTCGCGTTGCCACTCATCATTTTTGAAGCGTCCGCTGCCATCGACTTTCTCCAGGCTGTCGCAGATGCTGTCCTGCAGTTGCAAGAGATAGCTTTTTACTTTTTCAACTGGCTTGTTCAATCAGGGGCTACCCTTGCCTGATAATGGCACCGCTTACGAGATCCCGGATCTCGCTGGGTTTTTGCGACTCGCCCAACGCGCCCTCAAGTATGCCGGCGATGCTGTCGCCGAAATAGGCGTCGACTTCCTCCGCGCTACGGGCGGGTTCAGCCGCCCGGTGGTTCGCACTGGATGACGTCAGGGCTGAGCCAAAAGCTTCACAAAGGGCCCGGCTGGGCTCGTGTGCAGTGATTCTCACGGCAATGGTGTCATGCTTTCCGGCGATGTAATCCGGCACGCCAGGGGCGCGAGGGAATAACCAGGTGACGGGCCCGGGCCAGCTTTGCATGGCTCTGTCTATGAGTGACTTATCGATGTCGGCAACCCAGGGTTTGAGTTGTGAAAAATCGCTGGCGATGAGTACGAAACCGGCCGATTCCGGCCGGTCCTTAAGTGTCAATATTTTACGGACCGCGGCTTCGTTGGAGGGGTCACAGCCCAGGCCGTAAACAGCCTCGGTGGGGTAGGCAATGACCTGTCCTGCACGTAATTTTCCAACCGCGCTGGCGGTATTCAGCAATGCTTTTCTCTTCATGATTCAGGTGTTGGCCATACGCCCTTCAGTCACTTTTTTGCCGTTTTCTTTTTGGTCTTTTCTTCCCGGACGCCTTCTTACGCGTTGCTTTCTTTTTGGAGACCTTTTTCTTTGCTGTTTTTTTTCTGCCGCGCTTGCGGTCAGGCGCTGCTGCAATCAGTTCTTCGCATTCGGCCTGTGTCAGCGTTTCGGGCTCCTGGTCTTTCGGTATGCGCGCATTCTTGTTGCCATCGGTGATATAGGGTCCGTAACGACCGCTCAGAACCTGGATGTCGGTACCGTCAAAAGTCTTGATAATGCGGTTGGCATCAAACTCTTTCTTCTCGGCGACCAGTTTCAGTGCGTGTTCCAGCGTGACCTCGTGCGGATCGACATCCTTCAGCGAAACAAACTTGCTTCCAAAACGGATATAGGGGCCAAATCGGCCGATCGCGGCAACGACCTCCTCACCTTCCGGTGTCTCACCAAGTGCGCGGGGTAACTTGAACAACTCCAGCGCCTCTTCCAGCGTGATGGTTTCCAGGCTTTGTCCGGGCCTCAGGCCTGCAAAAGTAGGTTTTTCCTCATCATCACGTGTGCCAATCTGGGCGTGTGGTCCAAAACGACCAACGCGGACCGAGATTGGTTTACCGGATTTCGGGTCAGTACCCAGCACACGTGTACCCTTGGCTTCACGTGGATCGACAGATTCGCTTTTCTCACCCACCCTTTGCTTGAAATTTTTCCAGAACTCTTCCAGCAGTGGAATCCAATCTTTTTCCCCGCGCGATATTTCATCCAGTGAATCTTCCATGCGGGCAGTGAACTCATAATCCACGTACTCGTTAAAATGATTCTCCAGGAAGCGCTCTACAACACGCCCGGTATCCGTCGGTTTGAAGCGCCGCCTGTCGAGCTCCGCATACTGGCGTCTGACCAGCGTGGACATGATGCTGGCGTAGGTTGAGGGCCTACCGATGCCATATTCTTCCATGGCTTTGACCAGGCTGGCCTCGGAATACCGTGGTGGTGGCTCCGTGAAATGCTGTTCGGAGCGTATTTCTTCAAGCTTGAGGATGTCACCTTCCTGCATATCAGGAAGACGGGACTCGGATTTTTGCTCACTTTCAGGCACAGAGACCTCATAGGCCGCGAGAAAACCGGGAAAGGTAATAACAGAACCGTTGGCGCGGAAACTGGCGTTCGCGCCGCAATCAAATTCGACGGCAACCGTATCCATTTTTGCCGGTGTCATCTGGCACGCCAGCGTGCGTTTCCAGATCAACTCATACAGACGGAACTGGTCATCGCTCAGGGATGACTTGATATTGTCAGGGACCAACCTGGCGGAAGTCGGGCGAATGGCTTCATGGGCTTCCTGGGCATTTTTTGATTTGGTCTTGTAGAAATTTGCCTTTTCGGGCAGATAGTCCGGACCAAATTGATCGACGATTTGTGCGCGGATGTCCGCGAGCGCATCGTTTGACAGCATGACCGAATCAGTACGCATATAGGTGATCAGGCCTTCTGTCTCACCATTGATATCGACACCTTCATACAATGACTGTGCCGTGCGCATGGTTTTTTGGGCCGAAAACCTGAGTTTCCGCGATGCGTCCTGCTGCAGCGTGGAGGTAATGAACGGCGGTGTCGGCCGGCGCTTGCGTTCCTTGCGGGTAATCCGGTCTGCCTTCAACTGGCCGTTGGCATCGGCTAGTAACTTTTCACGTACTGCCGCCGCACGTTTTTCATCCTGGATATCAAACTGGCGGTATTTGTCGCCGTCCAGTCGCACCAGGTTGGCTGTAAATGCATGACCTGCTTTTTGCAAGTCGGCCTCTATGGTCCAGTATTCCTGTGTCCTGAAGGCTTCGATTTCACGCTCGCGCTCTACGATCATTCGCAAGGCTGGACTCTGAACCCTGCCGGCTGACAGTCCGGGCCTGATTTTTTTCCACAGCAAGGGCGACAGGTTGAAACCGACCAGGTGATCCAGTGCGCGTCTGCCCTGCTGCGCGTTGACCAGGTCCATGGAAAGCTCGCGTGGGCTGGAGACCGCTTCCTGTATTGCGTGCTTGGTGATTTCTGAGAATTCGACCCGGTAGAAAGGAACTTTATCGGTCAGTTTCTTTTCTTTCAGAATTTCAAAAATGTGCCAGGATATGGCCTCACCCTCGCGGTCGAGATCGGTCGCCAGGTAAACCGCTTCGGCTTTGCGGGTTGCCTTTATGATCTTGTCTACGTGTTTCTTACTGCCTTCACTGAGTTCATAGTGCATGGCGAAATTGTTTTCTGTATCAACAGCGCCATCCCTGGACGGCAAATCACGTACATGGCCATAGGAAGCCAGCACCTCGAAATCGCTTCCGAGATAACGGTTGATGGTTTTCGCCTTGGCCGGCGATTCTACGATGAGCAGGTTTTTTGCCATATTCAGATTAAAACAGACACCTACTGCCCTCAGCCTGTCAGCGGGCAGTTATGTGTTCAGTTGGTTTCTACCTCCTTCTTTGTGGCCTCTGGCACCGAAATATGGCCGAATAAAAGCCAGTTCCCTTATTTATTAGTGCCGATACTCCTGCTCTGTGTCAAACATCAAATCTTCCATCCAGGCAAAATTGGCCTCCTGGCCGGGTTGATTGAACAACACCATCAGCACCACCCACTTCATATCTTCCAGGGTGATTTCATCGGTTTCCAGGGCGAGAACACGGTCCAGCACAAGTTCGCGACGCTGCGCATCAAGTATGCCGGTATTTTCCAGGTACATCAGGAAGTCACGGCACTCCGTATCAAGACGCGCAATCTCTGAATCAACATAGACGCGCACCGGCCGGTGGTTGTCCTGGAACAGGTCGGGTTGGTGGCGCTGTTCAGCGAGTCCGTCCAGCCAGGCAAAGGCCTTTTCGATCTCGCCATTGGTGAATCCGGCCTGGTGAAGGTTCTCCTCCAGGGAGTCCCGGTCCGGTGCATCTTCCGGTTCGTCGTACAAATAATTTTCAAAAAGAAACATCAGTACATCGAGTACGTTTTCTTTCATTGTTAAGCCTCTATGACTGTGGGCCGGTGCTTTATCCTCATCAACACCAGCTTGTTTCTCTAGCTTCCCGAGATTACAGCATGGCTGAGACCAGCCGTATCGTCAATGCACATTTACGCAATTTTCTATCTGGGTATCGCCAGTACCCCGTATTACGGCGCAAAACACAGTTCAGCAGGTTGGGTTTGATCAACCGCTGTTCAAGTATTGCTTGCAAAGGGCTCCCGGCAGATTAAACGGTTAAGAGCAATGAATGGTTTATTGACTGTGGGAGCGACGCTCGCGTCGCGATTTTCCAGGCGATTTGCAAACCTGAACCAATCGCGACGCGAGCATCGCTCCTACATAATTGCCTCGAGTTTCACTTCCCACAAGAGCCAATCCCATCAACCACTCAGGCACGCAGGTACCGTCCGTTGTCTTGCTTCGTGACCATACCCCTCAGCTCCATCATCAAAAGCATCGAGGAAACCTCTCGGGCGCTCAGGCCAGTTTGTTCGATGATTACGTCTACGGCTTTGGGGTCATGGCTGAGGACTTCCCAGATCGTTTTGTAGTCGGGGTCATCCAACAGCCTGCCTTTACTTTCTGTCGGTTCAGGGTCGGGCTCGTCGGGTTGGCCAAGCCCAAGCCGCTGTTGAATGGCCATCTGTAGCTCTGCGGCCACCGGGCCAAGTTCCTGCAAGATGTCGGTCGCGGTTTCCACCAGGCGCGCACCTTCGCGGATCAGCCGGTGGCAGCCTTTCGCCAAGGGGTTATTCAGCGAACCGGGCAGGGCAAAGACCTCGCGTCCCTGCTCCGCGGCTTTTCGCGCCGTTATCAGGGTGCCGCTGTTCAGTCCGGCCTCGATAACGAGCACTGCGAGGCTTAGCCCTGAAATGATTCTGTTGCGGGATGGGAAATGCTTGCGGAGTGGCGCTGAACCCAGCGGAAGCTCGGAAATCATGGCGCCCTGCGCGCGGATACGTTCTGCAACCACCTTGCTGCTGGCAGGGTAGACCTTATCGAGACCAGTGCCGTTTACGGCGATGGTTAATGCACCTGTATCCAGAGCCGCAGTATGGGCGGCAGTATCGATGCCGCTGGCCAGTCCGCTGGTGATCGTCATACCCTGGCGTGCAAGCGTGGTGGCGAAGTCGCGGGCATGGTCAAGACCTCCGGCTGTCGGGTTGCGGCTGCCGATAACAGCGATTTGAGGCTGCCACAGGCAACCGGGGTCACCGTCTACAAACAAGGCCGCAGGCGGACTTGCTATGCGCCGCAACAGCGTAGGGAAGGCGTCGTCGTCCCAACACAACAGGTGGTGGTTTGGCCGTGACAGCCACTGCAGATCTGACTCGATTTTTGCCGTATCCGGTCTGGAAATGGCGGCAGCCGCTTCTTCTGACAAGCCGTGGCGGGTCATATCATGGATGCTGGCAGAGGCCAGGGCAGACACGCCGCCCAGTGCTTCAATTACCCTGATAAGCGATGCGCCCCCGAGCGAGGGCGCATTCAGAACTACTAGCCAGTCACGCTGCTTCGTGGCAGCCCCCTTGGTTACACCTGTATCGTTAAAGCGTCTCGTCCGGGTGTTTCAAAATATCACGTTCACGAACCGGACGATCCCCATCCATAATCATGGCGTAACTGACTTCGTCAAATACCCTGAACACCAGGATATGACCACTCCACTGGTCCGGCAGAGTGACCTTGTCACCATTCAAGGTTTTTTGGTCTGCAAAGCTGCCCGTTGGGTACTTCACCTCGTCCTGAATTCGTTTGCCGGGACGGAAGGTTGAAAATACGTGGCCGACCTCAACACCCTGGTTGTTACCGGCACTGATCGCAACAATCTGGTAGTGACCGGAACCATAGGTGGTCTGGGTCAATGCGATGACTTCAATACCTTCCGGTACCGGGTTCATTGCGTGCGGTATCAGCTGCGGGTCATGTACATAATCGTCAATGGGCAAAATATAATCACCCGATTTGACTTCCGTACGGCCGCCCTGGATCTCAAGGATTGCCGGATCACCCTCTTTCAGCAGCCTGCCCACCGCGATATCCCAGAACTCAACACCCAGGATCGGAGGGTTCTTGACCCGCCACGACAAGGTGGCATCCCAGACGTTATCCGGATATTCGTCCATGATACGTAAATGTGTTGCGTACCTGTGGTGTTTGCCTCTTTCCATTACGCCGTTGTCATCGTAATAGATGTGGCGTTTCCGAACGATAGCAAATTCCTCACCGATACGTCCTTCAAGTCCCCGTACATACGTAAGATCTTTCGTACTTGCCAGGTGCCGGTCATTTTCGTTGGCCACCACGTAAGGCAGGTCGGAATAGTCTCCGGGTGGAAGTACACGGGCATTGGTAACAAAATGCTTGATAGCATCCCATTCGATAGGTTGAATAGGGTCGCGAGGCAAAGCGCGTATCTCGGGAGACATGCGTACGGTCGGCTTGTCACCGTTAACGACCAGGCGGGGTTTGCCATCAATATAAACCAGCGAAATGCGGTCGCCCGGATAGATCAGGTGAGGGTTTTCTATTTGCGGGTTGGCATGCCAGATCGCTGGCCATTGCCAAGGGTGTTCCAGAAACTTCCCAGAGATGTCCCACAGGGTATCACCCTCTACGACTACGTATTCATCAGGGTGATCGGGGCGCACTGACACGTCCTGTGCCATCGCTGCGCTTGCCAACATCGCCACCAGGATAAGGTGAAAAATTTTCTTAATCACGGTCCTTTCCCCATATAGTAGGCATCCAGCCATCTTGACCGATGCGGTCATTATTCTTTACTGGCGAACATAGTTCGTCATTCGCTATCATAAATCCTGTGGTGCAAAAGTTCACCTAAATTATTTATCAGGCACAGAAGCATATGGCAAAACTGAATATTTTGGAATTCCCCGATCCGCGCTTGACAACGGTCGCAAAACCGGTGGAAAACTTCGATGAATCCCTGAAAAAGCTCGTCCAGGATATGACGCAAACGATGTATGAGGCGAATGGAATCGGTCTTGCGGCAACCCAGGTAAATGTCCACAAACGCTTGCTGGTGCTTGATGTCAGCGCAGATCAGAACCAGCCGCGTGTTTACATTAACCCCGAGATCACAAGCCAGGCCGGAGAGCAGACTCACGAGGAAGGATGTCTGTCGGTGCCGGGAATATATGCCAGTGTCAAACGGGCTGAAAACATCACGGTGAAGGCCCGGGATGCAGATGGGAATGTGTTTGAAGAACAACTTGAAGGCTTGCATGCCGTGTGCATTCAGCATGAAATGGACCACTTGGTTGGACGTCTTTTTGTGGATTACCTGTCACCGTTGAAGCGAAATATGGTCAGGAAGAAACTCGAAAAACAACGGAAAGTGGCCGCCAAAGAAGCCGAAGACCACCTCGTAATTTAAACAGGCCTGGTATCACTTGAACAATAAACCCCAAGCGTTGCGTGTTCTGTTTGCCGGGACACCGGAATTTGCCCTGCCGCCGTTGCAGGCGCTGATCGACAGGGGTTGCAACCTTGTCGCGGTCCTGACCCAGCCCGACCGGCCGGCCGGGCGCGGCAAGCAGTTACGCGCCAGTCCGGTCAAGCAACTGGCGCTGGAGAATGGCCTAGAGGTACTGCAACCACAAACACTGAAGGACGATGAGTGGCTGGACAGGATCGAGGCCCTGCAGCCGGAGTTGGTGATCGTAGTGGCCTATGGCCTGATGATTCCGGACCGACTGCTGGCCATGCCAAGCCTGGGATGCTGGAACATCCACGCTTCATTGCTGCCGCGCTGGCGCGGCGCCGCCCCCATCCAGCGGGCCATTGAAGCGGGCGATGAGCAGACCGGTGTCTGTATCATGATGATTGAGCCTGCCCTTGATACGGGACCCGTTTTCCATTGCCTTTCTACTGATATCGGTGCGCTGGATACTGCGGGGAGTATTCACGACCGGCTGGCCGAAATGGGTGCACAGGCGCTGAATGAATGCATCGACATGCTGGGCAACGATGAGCTTCCACAACCACAGAAGCAGAACGCCGCCGAAGCGACCTACGCCCGCAAACTGAGCAAGGCGGAAGCAGAACTTGACTGGAATGAAGCGGCCGGGGTGCTGGAGCGCAAGATCCGGGCATTCAACCCCTGGCCGGTGGCGTGGTGCGAACTAGGTGGCCAGCGTCTGCGGATCTGGCAGGCCGAAGTGGTGGACAATTCAGCGGGCCTCAAACCGGGAGAAATCCTCGTAGAAGACCAGTCGCTGCTCGTCGGTACGGCAGAAGAATCGCTGAAAATTCTGGAGATACAGAAAGCGGGTGGGCAGCGTATGACAATCGGGCAATTTTTGAACGCACACGATCTCCGCAACGGGGAATAGTTTGTCTAAATCGAAGAAAAACTCGCAGAATCCCCGCATCGCAGCACTCCAGGCACTTTCGGAGGTGCTGGATTCGAACCGGCACCTGGCAGAGAGTGAAGCTCTGTCACGGCTCCGTGAAGGCCGTGACAATGCTTTTGCCCGGCACCTGGCTTATGGTGTCCTGCGATGGAAAACCGCCCTTGAGTGGCTGGCTGCCGGGTTGCTGACAAAGCCTGTCAAGCAGCGTGAACGCGATGTTCAACGATTATTGCTGCTTGGCTTGCAACAGTTGTGGCAGGACGACACCGCCAGCCATGCGGCCATCAATGAAACCGCGGAATGTGCGCGTTTGCTGGGCAAGCCCTGGGCCGTCGGATTGATCAATGCCTGTTTGAGGCGCTTTCAACGTGAGCGTGAACAGTTACTGGAAAAACTTGGGCAGGTGGAACAGCGCTTTGCTCACCCGGGTTGGATGCTGAAGGAATTGAAGCAGGACTGGCCGCAGCAATGGCAGTCGATGATCGAGGCCAATAACAAACAGGCGCCGCTGTGGTTGCGAATCAACCGGCAACGGGCGGATGAGGGCAAACTGAGAGAGAACCTGGCGAATGCGGGCTTTGAGGTCACTGAACACCCCTACGCCCGTGACGCCATCGCCATTAGCCCGGCGGCAGCAGTGACCAGGGTTCCGGGGTTTGAAAATGGCTGGCTTTCCGTACAGGACCCAGCCGCGCAGTTGGCGCGGGATTTACTGGAGCCCCGCAGCGGAGACTGCATACTGGATGCCTGTGCTGCACCGGGCGGTAAAACGGCCCACTTGCTGGAAAGCAGCCCTGGTATTGAACTGACTGCCCTCGACAGGCAGGAAAGACGCGTCGAGCAAATTCACCAGACCCTTGGACGCCTCGGGCTGGCAGCGAACGTAAAGCATGCCGATGCTGCCGATCCCGACAGTTGGTGGAATGGGGAGAAGTTCAACAAGATCCTGCTCGATGCGCCCTGTAGCGCAAGCGGTGTAATCCGCCGGCATCCGGAAATCAAGTGGTTAAGGGACAGCGGTCAGGTGGACGCAGCGGTGCAGACCCAGGCCGGACTGCTGAAGGCCCTGTGGCCACTGCTTGAAAATGGCGGAATACTCGTCTACGCAACCTGCTCGGTGTTCAGGCGTGAGAATAACCAACAAATCCGACACTTTCTGGAACAACATACTGACGCGGTTGCCGAGCTACCTGCTGTAGAATGGGGCACGCTCGAGTCATGCGGGCGCCAGGTCATGCCCGGGGAAGCTCAGATGGACGGATTTTTTTATGCGGTTTTGCGTAAGTCTGCTTAGTATCGCGGCGTTTTTTGTTGCCGGCTGTGACCAGCAGGGTCCGGTTAATTACGGGTTTTCCATCAATAACGTAAATGTAAACCGTGCTTACCAGTCGCTGAATGTCAGGTTGCAGCAGGACCTCGAGTTAAGCGAGCAGGCACGTGAAGCCTTGGAGCACGGTGTCACGCTGACGGTTGTGCTGGAAATGGAACTGCGTAATGAAAACAACATGATCGTTGCAAAAAAAGACAGCAACCGCTTTCAGATTAGTTACCTGCCGTTGAGCGAGCGTTACCAGTTGGCTTCAGAAAAAACCGGCGGAATGAAAACCTACCCGCGTCTGCGACACTTGTTGGCGGCCATTGATGACCTTGATGTCCCCGTTTCCACCGGGCCGTTGCCGCCAGGCAGTTACGAACTGCGTGTTCGCGTGCGTCTTGACGAGAGAAGCCTGCCCGCGCCCATGCAGTTACCGGCGTGGTTTTCATCCCAGTGGCGGCACGATTCGGAGTGGTCGGTATGGCCTTTCGAAATAAGCGCGTAAGACGGCTCGTCTTGAGAGTGCTGCCGGTGGCGGTGGCCCTGGTAGTCCTGCTCGTGTCACTAATCCTCGTCAGCAATGTCCAGCAGGATGCCAGCGGCATCGGTCAGCCTTACGTGTGGGTGCTGGGGTTGACCATATTTGCCCTGCTGGTCGTCACGGCTGCAATATTTCACCGGGTGGCTTCATTGACCAGGAAAGTCCGTGAACACACTCCCGGCGCCTTGCTGTCGGCGCGCTGGGTCAGGTATTTCCTGGTTTTATCGTTGCCGCCGGCACTGATCGTTTACTTTTTCTCGGCATACTTCCTGACCAGGACGGTGGATAGCTGGTTTGACGTCGGTGTCGAGTCGGCGCTCGCCGGCTCGCTGGAACTGGGGCAGCAATTCCTCGAGAATCGCACGCTTGAGGTCAGGAACCAGGTGTTGCGCCTGCGGCGTGAAATTGAAAACCCCGCAGAAGACGTGGAAGCCGTGCGCAGAACCCTGTTGGCAAACGTCAGTACCGCCGGGCCGCTGGAGCTTTCGGTCATGGAAAGCGATGGCCGGATGGTTGCCAGCGCAAGTATCAATATGCTCGCAGGTCTGCCTGAACGGCCGGGTGACTACGCTTTGTTACAGGCCCTGGATCAAGGTGAATTTGCAGCAGTGGAACCGGTCAGTGACGGGGTTTTGCAGATACGGGTGATTCAGTGGCTGGATGTCACTGAAACAGGCAGACAGGCATACCTGTTACAGGCGATCTATCCGTTGCCTGAATCGGTGACGTCGCTGGCCGGAAAAATTGAGAAGGAATACTACCGCTACCAGAACCTCAGCTACCTGCGCGAACCGCTCAAGCAAAGTTTTATCCTGATCCTGTCACTGGTGCTGTTACTGACCGTATTGCTGGCAATACTCGCAGCGCTGAATGTCGCACGCAGAATGGTGACACCTATTTCAAAACTGGCTCAGGCGACACGTGAAATCGCCGGGGGGGACCTGACTTATGAAATTCAGGCTGAGACCCGCGATGAACTGGGATTCCTTGTACAGTCGTTCAACGAGATGACAGAGGCCCTGACCAGCGCGAGCGAAGAAGCGGAGAACAGCAGGGCGCAGCTACAGGAGCAAAGCGAGTATTTTGAAACGGTGCTCGGCAGCCTCACCGCCGGTGTGTTGACCCTTGACAATAACCAGACGGTGGTCACGGCCAACGCCGCCGCCGAGGATATCCTGGCTATGCCAAGGGGTTTCTTTGTTGGACACAAGCTGGCAGATCGGGCCGAAACAGCACCGTTACTGGCACCGCTGGCTGAACTGATACGACTCCAGATCGGACGTGGCCCGGCCGAGTGGCAGAAGGAGATACGCTTGCAGGCGCATGGGCAGACCCTGGTGTTGCTGGTGCGCGGATCGCGACTGGATAAAGAGCACAGCCACGTGGGCGGAATGGTTATCGTATTTGACGATGTCACGATGCTCAACCTGGCCCAGCGGGAAGCCGCCTGGGCCGAAGTGGCGCGCCGGCTGGCACACGAGGTGAAAAACCCCCTGACGCCAATCCGCCTGGCGGCGGAACGCCTGCGTATGAAGCTCATGAGCAAGCTGAATGACAAGGATGGCACGATGCTGGACAGCGCCACCGGGACCATCGTTGCGCAGGTTGAGGCATTGCGTACGCTGGTCGATGCCTTTGGTGATTACGCCCAGGGCCCGCAACTGGAACGCGAACCACTGGAGCTTGACCAACTTATTCACGAGGTTGTCGAACTGTACCGGCACGAGGACCAGCGGGTGCAGTTCCACCTCAAGTTGATTAGCGGTCCGCCGGGCTTGTCTGCCGACAGCGGGCAGATTCGACAGTTGCTCCACAACCTCGTGGTCAATTCCAGCGAGGCCGTCGACAAAGACAGCCATGCAGAGGTCCACATCCGCACCAGGCTGATCAGGCAGGCCGGCAGGAAATGGTTGGAGATGGAGGTCAGCGACCGTGGTCCCGGTTATCCGCAAGCCGTGCTCGAGAAACCCTTTGAGCCCTACGTGACTTTCAAATCCGAAGGCAGCGGCCTGGGCCTGGCCATTTGCCGCAAAATCGTCGTCGAGCACGATGGCCGCATCACGATCAATAACCCCGCCGTTGGTGGTGCGTTTACGACGATTATCTTACCGGTGGAATGAATCTCACCAGGCTAAGCCACCGGCAAGGTTTACCTGAAAATCATCTTTACAGCCACGACCAGCAGGAACACGGCAAAAAAGCGTTTTGCCAAAAGAGGTGAACTCCTGTGCACGGCAGCCACACCCAGCGGCGCCCCGAATACACTGAACAGCGCGACCCCGGCAAGCGCCTGTAAATGGACGTATCCAAGCGCCGGGGCCGAAGTCTGATTGTCTCCGAGCAACACGAACCCAAGGGTGCCGGCAACCGCAATGGGATAACCGCAGGCGGCGGCCGTTGCGATGGATTTCTGAACCTTTTGCCCGTGCCACAACAGCCAGGGCACGGTCATGCTGCCACCGCCGATGCCAAGCAGGCTCGAAAGCGTGCCAATGCCAAGACCGGTACCTGCAATCATGAAGCGGCCAGGCAGCGGCCGGTCCCCCGGCTGGCCGCCACCACGCAGCATTTGCAGACCGACGACCAGCGCGAAAACGGCAAATATATAGCCCAGCGCAGTGTTGCCGATGCCATCGGCAATGATGCTTCCAAGCAGGGCGCCGGCCAGCAGACCGGGCAGCATCTGCTTGACCAGTGGCCATAAAATGGCGCCATGCTTTTGGTGTGAGAGCAGCGAACTCATCGAAGTAAACAGCATCGTGGCCAGCGAGGTGGCGACTGCCATCTGCACGGCCATGTCCGCGGTGGCTGGATCATGGCTGAACAGCCAACTCAGTACCGGCACCAAAACAAGTCCGCCGCCGATACCAAGGTATCCGGCCAGAAAACCGGCAAATAAACCGGCCAATGCATATTCAAGCCAGATCATCGTCCCTGATCATCGACGTGTATGCTGTTTCGGATTTGCTGTTCAAGGTGATTTTTCATTGCGGGCTTGCCGAGCAGTCTGCGTTTGCATAAATTGGTTCTATCCATGACACTGCCATTGAAAATGATTTTTAAGCGGTCTTTGAAATACTTTGCGCAAACAAGCATAACCCAGGCCATCGCCGGGCGGCAGCACGCATGTTTGCCAGGACGTTTGCCAGGACGTTTTTTGGCACTGCTGTTTTGTGTAGTCAGTGGCTTGGCAGCGGCGTCCGTCAGCGCCGAGGATTTTCAGCTTGAGCAATTCAAAACCGCTTGGGAGGCCGCCAGAAATGGAGACCGCGACAGTTTCAACAAGGTCAAGGATGGTCTCCAGGATTACCTGCTGTATCCCTACCTGCAGTACGAGGATTATCGCAATCGCCGCGCTGCTGTTCCGGCTGCTGAAATGACGGCGTTTCTCGACACCTACAACGAATGGGCTTTTGCACCCGGCTTACGCGCTTCCTGGCTGAGATCCCTGGCGAAGAATGGCCGCTGGTCAGACCTGGTGGCGAATTCGGAAGGTGTCAAAAATACGGTGCTGCGGTGTCAGCGGGCGCGTGGCCAGATCATCCTGAAACAGACCGACGGTGTGTTGGCAGAGGCGCAAAGTCTCTGGACCGTCGGCAAATCACAGCCGGATGAGTGCGACCCTGTATTCGCGTGGCTGGTTAAATCCGATGGTATACCGGAAAGCCTGGCCTGGGAGCGCATAGATTTGGCCATGGCTGCCGGCAATAACGGCCTGGCCAAATACCTGGCGCGTTTTGTTCCAGCCGATCAGCAGGGTTGGGTGAGCGATTGGTATAAACAGGCCCGTGCCGGTTATAAAAGGCTGGAACGTCTTGGCCGTTGGCCAGACAACGAAATAACCCGGAAGATTGTAATGACCTCGCTGCATCGCCTGTCCCGTAATGACGCAGACCTTGCCGTGGAAAAATTTGAGATCCTGGATGACAGCTTCAATTGGAGTGAGCCGCAAAGGGCCGCTCTGCTGCGGGATATTGCGCTGTATTCGGCGGTGGCGCTGGAAGACGATACCGCCGCGCACATGGCAAGAGTGCCGGTCTTGTATCGGGACTCGCAGTTGCTGGAATGGTGGGCGAGGTTTTTGCTGAGCAGGCAGGACTGGTCTGCGCTATTGAATGTAATCGGGCAAATGCCGGAAGAAACAAGCAACGATGACCGCTGGCGGTACTGGCAGGCGCAGGCCGGCCTGCGTTCCGGGCAGGTTTCACCACCGTCGGAACAGCTGCGGGAACTGGCCGGAAAGGCGAATTACTATGGCTTCCTGGCAGCCGATGAACTCGATCTCGCATACAACATTTGCCCGCGGCAACCGCAGGTCGAGACAGCCGAGATTGAACGTATTGCCGGCATCGACGGGTTTGCGCGGGCGCTTGAACTCAGGCGCGCGGAAATGGGCAACTGGGCCACCAGCGAATGGTCGATGGCCACAAACCGGCTTCCAACCGGGGACTTAAGGGCAGTTGCCGCACTGGCGCACAGGGAAGAATGGCATGACAGGGCAATATTTGCGCTTGGCAACAGCGGCGACCTGCAGTTTTACGAATGGCGCTTCCCGCTGTCCTGGGAAGCGGACATCAAACGTGAAGCCGCAGCAAACGGGCTGGAGCCGGCCTGGGTTTTTGGCACGATTCGCTCGGAGAGCGCCATGATGGAGCGCGCACAATCTTCGGCCAATGCGCTGGGCCTGATGCAGGTGACCCCGGCAACCGGCAAGCGTGTCGCGAAAAAGCACGGTTTGGCCTGGGGCGGCAGCTCCCAGCTAAAAACGGCGGGTGGTAATCTGCCCATCGGCACGGCCTATATGAGTGACCTGTTAAAGGACTACAATAATAACCCGGTGCTGGTGTCAGGCTCGTATAACGCTGGGCCTAATGCCGTGAAACGCTGGCTGAATACCCGGCCAATGGGAGAAGCCGCTATCTGGGTAGAGACGCTGCCGTACTTTGAAACGAGGGATTACATTCCCCGTGTACTGGCATTTACCACCCTCTACGACTGGCGCCTGGGCGGGCCGGTAAAACGTATTTCGGCGAGGATGCCAGACATCGAATCCGGTAAGATAAGTGTAAATGGTTCGGCCAGGGTTGAGTGCGTGGATAAAACCGAAGAATTGGCTTTGAGGAATTGATATGCGAATTGTACTGGTAGGCGCCAGCGGATTTCTCGGCAAACACCTTTTGCAGGCGTTAACACACGACGGGCACCAATGCGTTGTTTTGACCCGTTGTGCATCACATCGCAGCACCACTGCCATGATACCGGGTGTTGAACTGGTACAGGCCGATGTCTTCAATGCCGGGGTGCTCGCTGAAAAATTTGCCGGCGCCGGCGCGGTGGTCAGCATGGCCGGTGTCCTGAACGCAAGCGGTAGAGGCGGGCAGGGTTTCTACAGGGTACACACTGAACTGGTTGAGCACATCATCAAAGCCTGCCAAGCATCGGGTGTCATCCGTCTACTGCACGTAAGCGCCCTGAATGCCGGTAAGGGCAGCAGCCATTACCTGCGGAGCAAGGGCGATGCCGAGCTGCGCCTGAACGCGGCGCATGACCTTAACGTAACTATTTTTCAACCGTCGGTGATCTTTGGCAAAGGTGACGAGTTCTTCAACCGCTTTGCAGGCATGCTCGCAGTTGCCCCGGTCATGCCGCTGGCCTGCCCAAAGGCACGCCTGCAACCGGTATATGTTGGTGACGTGGTCACCGCGATGCTGTCGGCACTGGAAGATCCACTGACCTGGGGTAAGAGTTATGAACTTGCCGGTCCGCAGGATTTTACCCTGAAGGAACTGGTGCAATGGACGGCAAAAGCCATGGGTTTGCACAGATGGATCATCGGGCTGCCCAAGCCCTTATCGGCAATGATGGCGGCGGTGATGAACCTGGTGCCGGGTAAACCTTTATCCTGGGACAACTACCAGTCGCTGCAAACCGACAATACCAGCGACCGGAATGACTTTGCCTGTTTTGGTATTGAGCCGCGGGCGATCGACACAGTGGTTCCCGATTACCTGGCCGGTTCGCTGCATCAGCGTCGCTTGCAGACCTTCCGGCAGAAGCCACGACCTTGATGGGCACGGATAATCCATCATGGCCGGGAAACTGGTGATATATGCACGCTAGCACCTTTTTAGTTGGCGGTGCGGTACGCGACGACCTGTTGGGTGTGCAGCCTGCCGAGCGCGACTGGGTGGTGGTCGGCAGTACGCCACAGGAAATGCTTGACAAGGGTTTTAAACAGGTTGGGGCTTCGTTCCCGGTGTTTCTCCACCCCAAGACCGGCGAGGAATACGCACTGGCCCGTACCGAGAAGAAGGAGGGCCACGGTTATCACGGCTTCAGCGTAGATTTCCACCCGGGCGTCACCCTCGAGGAAGATCTTCACCGGCGCGACTTGACCATCAATGCCATTGCCAGGGATGAAGAAGGCAAGCTGGTTGACCCCTACGGCGGCTGCCAGGACCTGAGGCACAAGGTCCTGCGGCATGTTTCCCCGGCATTCGCGGAAGACCCGCTGAGGGTGATGAGGGTCGCGCGGTTTGCGGCGCGGTTTGCACGGCTTGGCTTTCGCGTACACAAGTCGACCCTTGACCTGATGCGAGAGATTACCCAAGCCGGTGAATTGCAGTACCTGTCACCCGAGCGCAGCTGGCGTGAAGTCGAGCGTGCGATGCAGACCGGTAAACCGTCGGAATTTGTCAGTGTTCTGCGCCAGTGTGGTGCGCTTGAAGTGTTGTTGCCGGAAGTGAATGCCCTGTTCGGGGTACCGCAACCGGAAAAGTACCACCCTGAGATCGATACCGGTGTGCATTTGCTAATGGCCCTGGATTTGGCGGCGAGGTTACGCCCCGGTGTGGCCAGGGTGGTGTTTGCAGTATTGATGCACGATCTGGGAAAGGGTATTACGCCGGAACATAAATGGCCGCAGCACATTGGCCACGAGGCCGCGGGTGTGCCGCTGGTGGATGCCGTCTGTGAGCGGATCAAGGCCCCAAATGCAGTACACGACCTGGCACGCAAAGTCTGCGCGTGGCATCTTGACTGCCACCGTATCCTCGAGGCCCGTCCGGCGACCGTTTTGCGCTTGCTGGAGAGACTGGATGTTTTTCGTCAGCCCGACACGCTGGATGATTTCGTGGCAGCTTGCGAGGCCGATTACCTGGGGCGCAAGGATCTGGAAGACCGCCCATACAAACAGGGCGAATACCTTCAGCAGGCGTACCGCGTGGTCGGGAATATCCGCGCGCGAGACCTTGACCTGGAGGGGGTCAGCGGGCCCGGGGTTGGCGAACTGCTGCGCAAGGCGCGGGTTGAAGCAATTGCCAAAATAAGGCGCTAGAGCCTGTAGCGCAAATCGCTGAATGAGAAACCCTGCAGGTTATCGGACAGATCTTCATCGAGGCCGCGGCTCAAAGCCATGACCTGGAAACGTTCGCCCATTTCGCCTGGCAGGGTCAGGCGGCGCACCTGGTTGTTCATCTTCAGCCGTTCTTTATCCGGCAGAGGCTCAAACTCAATAAGTATGTTTTCCACGCCGCAGCCTAACAGGAACATGGCCTGGGTCGTATAGCCGCTGACCGCCAGTTTGCAGGCGTCTGCTGCTTCCGCCAGCGCTGTAAAATCCACCGAGGCGCTAATATCGGTGAGACCCGGCCACATGAAAGGGTCGCCGTGGGCGCGGTGGCGGTAATGGCAGATCAGTGTGCCGTCGCTGCGCAGCGGGCGGTAGTAATCGCTCCTCGTGTAGCCATAGTCGATAAATATCGCGATGCCTTTTTCCATCGAGCCGGTCACCGATTTCAGCCAGGCGGGCAGGGAGGCATTCAATTCCGATCGGAAGCCCGCGGCCGGTTCGTGCTCGAGACCGGAGATAACTGACCGGACTTTCTCCTGCATGGCCGACGGGCAGCTGCCTTTATGCCATTCAAAACCCTCGGGGCCGTCAATGACCTGTAACTGGCTGATGCCGTCATCCTCGAGACAAAATCTTTCTACCGTCAGCGCGTCCAGGACCTCGTTGGCGAGAAAAACACCCTGCCAGTTCTCTGCGGGCGGTTCATCAAGCCAACTGATTTTTTCCAGCCAATGGGGCACCAGCCGCTGCAGTGTTTCCTTTTGTTCCTGACGCAGGTAGGCACTGCGTTCGAGGATGCTGTAGCGCGCCGGCGGGTGGTCTTGCTCCAATGCCAGTAACAGGTCAGCGGCGAGCATGCCGCTGCCGGCTCCGGCCTCGATGATCTCATAATGGCCAGAGCCGTGTGTGCTTAGCCAGGTGCTTACCTGGTCGATTTGCCGGGCCAGGCAACGGGCAAAAATATTGCCGAGCTGTGGCGCAGTGACAAAATCGCCGCCCGCACCGAATTTTTGCAGACCGGCGCTGTAGTAACCAAGCCCGGGTTCATACAGGGCCATTTCCATATACTCTGAAAACGGTAGCGGGCCTTTCAACGCGATTTTTTTCCTGATCTTACCGGCCAGTTCCGCACTGACGGACTTGAGCTCTTCAGGTGGTTCGGGCAGGATGTTGCTTGAATTCTCGGAGCACATAAGCGAGTAGTTTCAGTGAGCGAAACGACAATGTCCAGAGCAAGATCCACTGCACTAATCACGGGCGCGGCAAGACGGATCGGCGCCTGCATAGCAGAAACCCTGCACCAGCGCGGCTGTGATGTATTTCTGCATTACGGGAGCAGCAGCGATGAAGTAGCGCAGTTGGCCGAAAAACTGAACCAATCGAGGCCGGCAAGCGCGACTATCGTGCAAGCCAGCCTGGGTGACAGTGATCAGATCAACCGGCTGGCGGAACAGATCAGGCACCACACCGGGCAACTGGATTTGCTGGTGAATAATGCTTCGCGGTTTTTCCCAACTGCCGTGGGCGACACCACGGCTCAGCAGTGGGATGAACTGATGGATAGTAATCTTCGCGGCCCGTATTTCCTGACCCAGGCACTTTTGCCGGAACTGACCGCTGCGGGCGGTAGCGTAGTCAATATTCTGGACGTGCATGCCGTCAGGCCGATGCACAAACACACAGTGTATTGCATGGCCAAGGCGGGGCTGCAGATGATGACGCTCGGGCTGGCCAGGGATCTTGGCCCAAACATACGTGTCAATGGCGTGGCCCCGGGTGCAATATTGTGGCCCGAAACGGAGAGTGCGCCGGAAACCCAACAAAAAATCCTTGATAAAATCGTTATGGGCAGGGCCGGTAACCCGGAAGATATCGCCTCCGCCGTGGTCTACCTTGGCCTGGACGCACCTTATGTTACCGGGCAGGTGCTGGCGGTAGACGGTGGCCGGAGCTTGAATATCTGATCGACTCCGTCATCCCGGCGAAAGTTGGGGTTTCAATAAGTTACTGCAATGCCAGCGTTGGGAGGTCCGGGCTTTCGCCGGGATGGCGGTGCTCTTATTTAAAGTCGGGTATTAATTTCAGGTAGCTGTCATCCAGACCGGATTTTTCCCAGATCTCGGCCATCGGGCGCTGTACGGTGGGGTGTAGCAGGTCGGGATCAAGATCGGCCAGCGGTTTGAGCACATGGGAAAATTTCATAATCTCCGCGCGCGGGATTTCCAGCACCGGCGACAGCAACACCAGGTCGTCGTACAGCAGGATGTCTATATCCATCGACCGGTCGGAGAACTTGGGAACATCACGTTTTCGCCCATAACGGTCTTCCAGGTCACGCAGGTACTCGCGTAACTCCACCGGCTGCAAATCCGTCTCGACTCGGGCGACCAGGTTGATAAAGTTGTCACCGCTAAAACCCACCGAGGTGCTGGTGTAAACGGGTGACAGGCTGACCTGGCCAAACTTTTCCATGAGTTCCGCGATACCGGCGCGAATGTTAGCTTTGGCATTAACATTGGAACCCAGGCCCAGCCAGGCAGTAGTCATGTGTGCACCTTCAACGGGATAATTGCAGATTCAGCGCTCCTGCGGGTCTTTGCGGCAAGGCGCGGCGCGCAGTAACTGGCTGATCCTTTACAAGCGCTGCGCACTAGATTTCGCCGCGTTCGATTATCACACCAACCGCACTGGAACCACGTACTGCACCGGGCTTGCTTAGCTTCAGACGCAACCAGGTCACCGGAAATTCTTCCAGCACGATACGTGCGCAATTCTCGGCCAGCGCTTCAACGAGTTGGAATTCACTGCCTTCGACAAACTGGATCAGGCGTTTTGAGACAGCCTTGTAATCGAGGGTGTCCGCGATGGCGTCGCTTTTGCCGGCTACTGAAATATCAAAGGCCATCTTCAGGTCCAGGCTGACCGTTTGGGTGATCTCCCGCTCCCAGTCGTATACGCCAATCACTGTCTGGATCCTGAGATCCTCGATAAATACCAGGTCATTTCTCATCTGCTGTTCTCACTTTCCGGCTCAGGCGGCCGGTGCTTCAAGGGGTGGTAATTGATCGAGCGGCCAGCGTGCCAGGGCCTTTAGTTCCGGACCACTGTGCTCACCGGTCATTAACCTTTGGCAACCCGCGAGCGCGATCATGGCGCCGTTATCGGTGCAAAACTCGAGACGCGGGTAGGAAACTTTCCAGCCGTGTTTTTTACCCGCTCTCTGCAAGGTCTGCCGCAATGACTGGTTGGCGCCAACACCGCCGGCAATGACCAGTTGTTGGGCACGGGTATGCTGCATGGCCCTGCGGCACTTGATCAGCAAGGTTTCGACCACGGCTTTTTGAAAACCTGCCGCGATATCAGCGCGGGTCTGATCATCCCGGTCACCATTCAGCCACAGGTTTCGGGTATGGGTTTTCAATCCGCTGAAGCTGAGGTCGAGCCCGGGCCGGTGGGTCATCGGGCGTGGGAAAGCAAACCTCTCCGTATCACCGTTTACAGCCAGTTTTGCCAGTGCCGGACCGCCGGGGTAACCCAGCCCCAGAAGTTTTGCCGTCTTGTCAAAAGCCTCGCCCGCGGAATCGTCAAGCGTCTCGCCGAGTATCCGGTACTCACCGATCCTGCAGACCTCCACCAGCATCGAATGACCGCCGGAAACCAGCAGCGCGACAAAAGGTACCTCGGGTGGTTTTTCCTCGAGCATCGGCGCCAGCAGGTGCCCTTCCATGTGATGAACCGCAAGGGCCGGAACACCCAGCGCGATCGCAATACTGTGTCCGGTTGCAGTGCCGACCAGCAGAGCGCCAATCAACCCCGGCCCGGCCGTATAGGCTACAGCATCAATGTCACTGCGCGTCTTGCCCGCCCTGGAGAGACACTGGTTGATCAGCGGCAATAATTTGCGTACATGGTCACGCGAGGCAATCTCGGGCACCACGCCACCGTACTCAGCATGGATATCTACCTGGCTGAACAGGGCATGCGAAAGCAAGCCGGCATCACTGTCATACAGCGCCACGCCGGTTTCGTCACAGGATGTTTCTATTCCAAGTACGAGCATGAATATTCAACAAACAGTCTGGAAGGGGGATTGTAAATCATGCACGGTAGAAAGGCTTGGGGATTTGGAGGGCTGGCGGACCTGTGGGGGGTGCACCATCGGAACAATTGCCGCGGGTCGCGCCTCCCACAGGTGCGCCCCTCTCGCACGGCCAAATTCTGTGTAATCTGTGGGGAATAATCTAAGAACCACAAACAAGCCTGAGTTAACATACTGGCACTTAATCAAACGGAGCCATATTTTGTCAAAACCGCTGGGGGTTGTCGCATCGGGTCACAAGGAAACCTCGAAGGCAGCCAGGATATTGCTGGAGGAAGGCGGAAACGCTTTTGATGCTGCGCTGGGCGCAATGTGCGCGGCTTGCGCCTGTGAGCCGATGCTGGCCAGCCTGGGCGGCGGCGGTTTTTTGCTGGCACAGACCGCCGGTGGTGATTCACAGGTTTTTGATTTCTTCACCCAGACGCCCTCCGCCCGGAATGGTGAACTGGATTTTTATCCGATCCAGGCGGATTTTGGCACCGCTACCCAGGAATTCCACATCGGTTTGGGTTCGATCGCGGTGCCGGGGGTGGTGGCCGGCCTGTTTGCCATACACGGCGCCTATTGCCGCCTGCCGCTGGAAAAAATCATCGAACCGGCGGTCTGCCTGGCACGGGAGGGCCTGCGGATCAACCGTCTGCAGAACTATGTCAATGAAATCCTGAAACCAATCATCGAGGCCACACCTGCGGCAAAGGCACTGGCAACCCCGATGTTTGCACCCGGCAGGCTGGCTGAAATAGGTGAGTTCATTTCCAACCCCGACCTGGCCGACACGTTCGAAGCGCTGGCCCGGAAAGGCCGCCAATGGTTTTACGAGGGCGAGGCCGGGCAGCAACTGGTGCGCGATTGCGCCGAGAAGGGCGGGCTGATCAGCGCTGAGGACCTGCGCTCGTACGAGGTTATCCTGCGCAGGCCGGTGAGTGTCGAATCCCACAATGCCAGCATCAGCGTGAACAGTCCGCCCTCGCCGGGTGGCTGCCTGACGGTATTCGCGCTATCCCTTCTGGATAAGATTCGTCCAGGTCAATATGAATGGGGTGAACCGCAGCACGTGGTGGCATTAGGAAAGGTAATGCAGGCCGCCAGCCTGGTGCGCAAACAACACGGCCTGTCCACCGCCATGGATGATGAAACCGCCAGGCAGATTCTTTCGCATGCGAGCCTTGATAGCTGGTATGAAACCCTGCGAACAGGCGCTCTCGCAACCCGGGGCACGACGCAGATCAGCGTGGCGGACGCAAGCGGCAACCTGGCCAGCATGACCTTATCCAACGGCGAGGGCTCCTCCTACGTCTTGCCAAGCAGCGGCATCATGCTGAACAACATGCTGGGTGAAGAAGACCTTAATCCCGATGGGTTTCACCGCATGCCGCCAGGTGTCAGGCTGGCCTCGATGATGACACCCACCCTTGTCAGGCAGTCTGACGGCGGGCAGATCGCGCTAGGCTCCGGTGGTTCCAACCGGATACGCAGCGCGATTTTGCAGGTGCTTTGCAACGTGCTGGAGTTTGGCATGGGCCTGGAGCAGGCGGTAAATGCCCCGAGGCTGCACCTGGAAGGCGATCACCTGAACATTGAAGCCGGTTTTTCAGATGCCGCGATACGAGCGTTAGAGGCGGAATGGCCGGGCGTGGAGCAGTGGCCGGCATCCAACCTGTTTTATGGCGGCGTGCACGCGGTCAAGCGTTCCGCCGGTGGTGATTTCAGTGCTGCCGGCGACCCGCGCAGGGGCGGATCGGTCGCAATTGCAAATTCTGTTTGATATTCCTTTGCAAGCACGCGTGTTTAAAGGTTAAAATACTCTGCTACGCCCCTTGTGGGCATAATTGAGAAACCGGAGTAACAATGCCAAGTGTAAAAGTTCGCGAAAACGAGCCTTTTGAGTATGCACTGCGTCGCTTTAAGCGCTCGTGTGAAAAGGCCGGAGTACTGGCGGAAACACGCCGCCGTGAGTTCTATGAGAAACCAACCCAGGAACGTAAACGTAAAGCTGCAGCGGCAGTAAAGCGTAACCTGCGTCGTCTGTCACGGGATACCATCCGCCGTACACGTATGTATTGATAGTTTTAGTATTGTCCTCGGCCCCGGAGCGCCTGTTTCGGGTGGTTGCACCAAACAACAAACCGTATCCCAATTGAAAGTTGTCGCCATGACCTTGAAGGCTCAAATCCTGGAAGATGTGAAAACCGCGATGCGGGCACGCGATCAAAAGCGCCTGACTGCTCTGCGCCTGATCACTGCCGCCATCAAACAAATCGAGGTGGACAAGCGTATTGAACTGGATGACCAGGCGGTGCTGGCCGTACTGGACAAGATGGTCAAACAGCGCAGGGAGTCGCTGGAACAATACGAATCTGCAGGCAGGGACGACCTTGCCGCCCAGGAAAAGTTTGAACTGGAATTGATCTCTGCCTATCTCCCCGAGGCATTGAGCAATGATGAAGTGGCCGCGTTGATCAAACAGGCCATAGCCGACACCGGCGCCAGCAGTATCCGCGATATGGGTGCTGTCATGAACAAACTCAGGGGAGAAGTACAGGGCCGCGCCGACATGAAGGCCGTCAGCAACAGCGTCAAAGAACAACTCGGCGCTTGATAATGCCCCTGGCCGAAGGCCTGAAACTCCCCGCACAAATGCTCTTCAGAGCAAGCAACTGGCAATTTGAAAACCCATGGCCGGCCTGATACCTGATTCTTTTATCGAGGAATTACTGGCCCGTAGTGATGTCGTCGAACTGATTGAGCGCAGGGTGCCGCTAAAGCGTGTAGGCAGTGAATATCAAGCCTGTTGCCCATTCCACGACGAGAAGACCCCGTCTTTCACGGTCAGCCCCCGCAAGCAGTTCTACCATTGCTTTGGTTGTGGCGCACACGGCTCGGCAATCGGTTTCCTGATGCAGTATGAAGGGCTCGAGTTTCTCGATGCAATAGAGGAACTGGCGCGTGCCGCCGGCCTCGAGGTGCCGACCACCGGCAAGCAGCAACCGCGCCCCGATACCGGCCTGTACGATATTTTGGCTGCCTGCGCAAAATTCTATATCGAACAACTAAAAAGCAATCCCCAGGCCGTTGAATATCTCAAAGGCCGCGGCCTGTCGGGTGAAATCTCCCGTGATTTTGAGATTGGCTACGCACCTTCTGGCTGGGACGGGCTGATCAAACAACTGGCCAGCGACGACAAGAAACTGGACATGTTAAAGCAGGCCGGCATGCTCTCGGAGGGCAAGAGCGGGGTTTACGACAAGTTTCGCGACCGCATCATGTTCCCGATTCACGACCGTCGCGGCCGGGTTATTGCCTTTGGCGGGCGGGCCTTGTCCGACGATGGGCCCAAGTACCTGAATTCACCTGAGACCGCTCTGTACCATAAGAGCAGGGAGCTTTATGGCCTCTACCTGGCCCGCCAGCGTTCCGGCCGGCTGGAAAACATCATCGTGGTCGAGGGTTACATGGATGTTGTTGCGCTGGCGCAATTTGGTTTCAGGAACGTGGTGGCGACATCCGGTACGGCAACGACCGCCCAGCAGGTAGAAATACTATTCCGCGCTGCGGATTCCGTGGTATTTTGTTTTGACGGCGACAAGGCCGGGCGCAAGGCTGCCTGGCGGGCGCTGGAAGCCACCTTGCCAAAGATGCGCGAAGGTCTGCAGGCAAAATTTCTGTTCCTGCCCGAAGGCGAAGACCCCGACAGCATGGTGCGCAAACACGGCGGGGAAGTATTTGCACAGCAGATCGAAAGCGCCACACCATTGTCCGAGTTTTTCTTTGACCATTTCACCGGGGTAACAGACCTCGGCAGTCTCGACGGCAGGGCACGGCTGGTTCAGCAGGCACAGCCATTTATCGAAACCATGCCCGAGGGCGTGTTCCGGGACATGATGTCGGCCAGGCTCGAATCCCTGGCGCAGCACAGATTGCAGGGCCACCAGCCCATTGCAAAAACAAGACCGGCCGGCATGACTGAGCGGGGCAAACCGATCCAGAAAAGAACGGCCATGCGTACCGCGCTGGCACACCTCGTGCAGAATCCCGGGCTTGTTGCGATGGTCGATGACATCGGTGAATTCGCAGAAGCGGCAAACGAAGATATACAGGGTGTGGAAATCTTCCGTGAACTTGTTGATTTCTGCGCTAAACGCCCTAATATCACAACCGCACAGTTAGTAGAGCTTTGGCACGGGCACCCGGCACTGCCTCATTTGCAGAAACTGGCTGTTTGGCATCTTCCTGGAGAGGAAGATAAACAGGCCCAGGAGTTTATCGGCGCGGTTAATCGTCTCCGCCTGAATTGGGTGGAAATATTGTTGTCGCGGGTGACCAACATTATCGAACAGCGGGAAGAATACAGGGCGTTGCAGACGCGTCAGCAAGCGCTGAAAAATCATCTGGAAGGCAAACAAGATTAAGCGATGTGAATACTTCGGCATTGAGGGTCGCCGGAGTGAATTTCATGGACTATAGTTAATTATCGTGAAGTAAATTTTATGAATCAAAATCAGCAGTCGCAACTAAAAGACCTGATCACCAAGGGTAAAGAGCAGGGTTTCCTGACCTACGCCCAGGTAAACGATCACCTGCCCGATGATATCGTTGATCCGGAACAGATAGAAGACATCATCAACATGATCAATGACATGGGGATCTCGGTGCATGAGAAGGCACCCGATGCCGATACGCTGATCCTGAACGATGATGCGGCAACGGCATCAGACGACGATACGGCCGCCGAAGAAGCGGCGGCGGCACTGGCGGCTGTTGAGACGGAGATCGGACGCACCACCGACCCCGTACGTATGTATATGCGTGAGATGGGAACGGTGGAACTGCTGACACGTGAGGGCGAGATCGTTATCGCCAAGCGCATCGAAGCCGGCTTGAAACAGGTACACCTGGCCCTGGCGCGTTTTCCGGCTACCCATGCCGTCTTGCTGAATGGGTATATCCTTCACCAGGAGGGCAGGCAGCGCCTGGCCGAGGTATTGATCGACTTTATCGACCCGAATGCCCCCGAAGAGCCGATTCCAGTGGCCAAAAAGCCCGCAGACGTAATCAAGAACGAAGCCGGCGACTCCAAGGCGGATAACGGCAAAGACGATACAGAGGAAGAGGAAGAGGAAGACGAGGGACCAACCGGCCCGGATCTGGAAGAAGTCGCAGCACATTTTGAGAAGCTTGGCATGCACCATGCCAAGTTCATGAAGTTGAGCGAAAAGCACGGTCCGGGCAATGCCAAGGCAAAGGCCGAACTGGACGCAATGGCCGAGATGTTCATGCATCTCAAGTTGCCCGCCAAGATGGTAGATCACCTCGTCGATCGCCTGCGTTACGCCGTTTCACGCACCCGTGAACATGAAAGGGCTATTTTGCAGATGGCTGTGCGCCAGGCAAAAATGCCCAAGATGTCATTCATCAAGAGCTTCCATGAGAACGAAGCCAACCCCAAGTGGCTTGACCCGATTTTGAAGGGCAAGCAAAAGTGGGTGGCGCCGCTGAGCGAATACGCAGACGATATCCGCGAAGTGCAGGCCAGGCTGGCACGCCGGGAAACTGCCAATCGCATTACCATCGCCGAGCTCAAGGAAATCAATCGCGCCATGTCCATTGGTGAAGCCAAGGCACGTCGCGCCAAGAAAGAGATGGTCGAGGCCAACCTCAGGCTGGTTATCTCCATTGCCAAGAAATACACCAACCGCGGCCTGCAATTTTTGGACCTGATCCAGGAAGGCAATATCGGCCTGATGAAAGCGGTGGATAAATTTGAATACCGCCGCGGCTACAAGTTCTCCACCTATGCAACCTGGTGGATCCGCCAGGCAATCACGCGTTCAATCGCTGACCAGGCCCGCACGATCCGTATCCCGGTACACATGATTGAGACTATCAACAAGCTCAACCGTATCTCCCGCCAGATGTTGCAGGAAATCGGCCGTGAACCAACCCCCGAGGAGCTTTCCATACGCATGGAAATG
>CALBDB010000051.1 GCA_937927755.1 uncultured Lysobacterales bacterium | reverse complement strand
GACTACGTGGAGTTCAAAGTCGACTGTGCCAAGCCAGTCATCAGGCTGAAATACCTTGTATTTTCCACACGGGCTACCGATTTCGGTGTTCCGGTCAATGAAACCCAGTAATTCCCATTCCTGGTTCTGCTTATTAATTTCCTCAATAAGAAAGGCAACCTCTCTCGCAAAGCCCCCTGAACCCATGACTGCAATTTTTTTCATAAGAGGCTGGTTTTCCCTAAGCTTGTCAGTGTTTTCTTGACCATACCAGAAAGTGCCATTTGAGTACGGTTCTGGTACGGGACTTTATCAGGGCGTAGTCTAATCACTCAGCCTCCCCAAAGCTTGTATATGAAAACAATCTTGAGGCTGCCGTATTAATTTTCCCCTATTGAGTACCACAGTTATAAAAGAAATTTTCATTTATTTCTCAATCATCCCGCTGGCCTTCTGCACATCCAGTTCGGATTGGATCTGCGCTACCTTGTATCGAAGCCCGGTGTCGCCGGGCGTGAACTTGAGCACTTGCAAATAATCAGATAACGCCAGGTCTTTCTTCCCGGTTATTTCATAAATCTCAGCCCTCCTGCGCACATAGTCAGGCCTCGTATTATTGCTGGCAATAGCCTGGGAATAATCCCGGATGGCTTCCCCGTACATACCCAACCTGAAGTAGGCCTCACCCCTTATGGCGTAATCCTGGTGCTTGGGGCTGGAAGCTCTGGTTGGGTTATTGGTGTTGATTTCAATAACCCGGGTCATGTCATCAACGACTTCACCATACATGCCGAGTTGGTAATGGGCATCGGCCCTTTTCAGATATGCGTGATTGTGTTCGGGGTAATGCTTTATGGCATGCGTTGCCAGGGAGATTGTATCTCTCCAAACGTAAACCTGGGACACCGTCAGGTAACAAAAACTAGCCAGGACAACAGACAAAAAACTATAAAACGCAATCTTGCCTGTTGCACCGTTTAACAGGTGCATTTTGACGTAGACAATACCTGCCGCAAAAAGCACGACCGGCACCAGCAAGGTTATATACATATACCTGTCTGCGGCGGCCTGGCCGCCCACCTGGACTATCCCCAAAACCGGAAAAAGCATCACGAGATAGATAAATGCAGAAGCAAGCAGCATTGGCGCCTTGTTTCTCAGCAGGTAGACGGCAACCAGCAGGAGGGTGTTTATTAGCAGTGGAATGGAATATGCCGGGTTAAGAAGCGTGACATTTGCTGGTATCAGGTACAGGAAAATGTAAGCAACCGGGATAAACGTCTTGTACAGGTAGAACAACAACGCCCACTGCGCAATGAGCAGGCGCTCATCCAGACCAACGATTTGCATCGTCGTCATTGCGCCTGATTTTTGTTGCACGACAAACGTGACTGCAGCGAGGGCGATTGCCACCATGATCAGCGGTAGCTTGTTTTTGATACTTTCTATTATGGATGCCCAGCCGGGTTGAATAATCCTGAGCGGGTAGTAGTCAAGCGCTACCAGCACCAGCGGCAATGAAACAGCCATGGGCTTTGACAGCCCTGAAAATATGAACATCAATAAACATAGCCAGTAACTGGCTTTGTGGTTTTCCAGCCTGTACTTGAGATAAAAAATGATACCCAGAATGTAAAACAGGCCGTAAAGCAGATCCTTGCGTTCAGACACCCAGGCCACGGATTCCACGTGGATCGGGTGCAGGCCAAAAAACAGCCCGACCAATACAGCGAAAAATAGCGCTTGTTGTTTCTTCCCGATTGCTGCAACAAAAAGCATTTTGGCCATGACGACAACAAACAGGGTGTTGATGGCATGAAGAATAATGTTGGTAAGGTGGTAGCCCTTGGGATTCAAGCCCCAGATCGAATAATCGACAGCAAGAGAAAGCCACGTTAATGGGTGCCAGTTTGCCGAGTAATAGCCCAAAAACATCCAGCGCAGGCTTTGCAGATCCAGTGAGCGGATGCCCGGGTTTTCAAACACGTACTCGCGGTCATCCCATTCGACAAAGCCGTTGCCCAGCGCCGGCAGATATACCAGCAATGTCACCAGAAATACCGCTGCCAGGGCAATGCCTATTTTTCTTTTTTCTGACATTGGAAGCGTCACTCCACTGAACGGGTTTACGGCCTGGCTCGGGCCATGTTAATGGCAACAATATCAGGAGGCAATCCTGCTTAGGCCGTATCGGAGCCACTCGCCAGCCTTATTGCTGTAGGTCATGTACATTTCCCCCGGCAGTCGCTAATCTTGGCGGCTTTATGATTACGCCAGGACCTGTAGCGGACAAAGAGACCAACTCTTTATGAGTACGAGAAAAATACATAGTCTTGATTTGTACAGGGGCATCTGCGGTTACGGTGTGGCCATCACGCATTTTTACGCTTTTTTGTACGAAGACGTATTCTTTGAATACTTTTCACTGCTGTTCGTGGAATGGTTCTTTGTGCTGAGCGGATTTGTTTTGTATCCGCAACTGGTAAAGGTGCTGAACGACAACCGGCACCTGAAGACCTTTTATGTCAGGAGATGGGTCAGAACCTTACCGTTGTATGCGTTGGCCCTGCTGTGTGCGGCCATGGTCACGCAAAACCTTTTAAACGCTGATTTTTTCAAATTCCTGGTATTCGCACAGAAATTGTTGCCGGAGTTTGTCAGCGACGATTTTTACCCGGTGGCCTGGTCGCTGTCCGTCGAGGAGTATTTTTATCTGGTGTTTCCGCTTTTCCTGCTGCTGTTGAGCAAGCAGGACTTCATCAAGAAGGTCATGCTGCTGTTCGTGGGTATGACAGCAGCAAAAATTGCCTTGTCAGGCTCGGTTGACCTGGGTTTTTACCGCACGGGCACCCTGTTCAGGGTTGATGCGATATTACTCGGGTTTATCGGCGCGCATTACAAAGACCAGATAGTCCAGCATGGGAAACTGGTGATAACGGCGGTTGTGCTTCTGCTGTGTGTTTTCCTGTACGTGCAGGACACAGTATTCCTCGGTCAGATGGGCAGTGTGGGTAATGTGTTGTTCGTGGCGCTGCTGCAATTAATATCATTTTTCCTGCTGTTTGGGTTCATTCTTGCGGAAGGCGCAATCAGGCACGACTTTATCAAGAAGGCCTGTGCACTTTTCGCCAACCAGACGTATTCGATATACCTGTTCCACCTGATCTTTTTATATATCATCAAGGCAAAATTTATCGCCATAGAAGGCATTTTCGTATATTACCTGGCCGCGTTATTTATCGTTTCCTTCGTGATATTTGAGTTTTTTGAAAAGCCGCTATTGAGAACCAGGCCGCGGTACAAAGAACTTGGGTAGCTTCAGGAGATGCCAGGGCAATTACGGCAAAATTACATGAACAGAAAAAAAGCATTCATTTTCCGCATCCTGGCAGCACTGATACCTTTGCTGATGTTTGCGGTGCTTGAGGGTGGGCTTCACCTGGTTGATGTTCTGCCAAACCGTGACCTGTTTATTCCTGTCGCCGCAGATGGCAACGAACGCGGTGAATACCTGTTGGTCAACCCTGATATTGGTGACAGGTATTTCCCCCGTAACGGTCTGGTTCCGACGCCATTGCCAAATACAATGTTATTGAAAGACAAGCCTGAAAACCTTTTCAGGGTGTTTGTCATGGGGGATTCCATTGTCACGGGGTGGCCCTATGAAAGTCATGCCGGGTTTTCTTTCATATTGGAACAGCGCCTGGCGGATGCCCTTCCCGGCAAGGCGGTAGAAGTCGTCAATCTCGGGGTTGCTGCTTTTAACAGTTATTCATTGCTGGACATGATGGATGAAGTACTGGAGCAGGAACCCGACGTGATCCTGCTTTATACCGGCCACAATGAATATTACGGTGCGCTGGGCGCCGCTTCCACGGCAACCCTCGGACATTCGCGCTGGATCGTAAACCTGAACCTGTGGCTGCAGGATTTCAAAACGGTGCAGTTAATCAGGGAAGCCACGTACAAGGTACGCGAAACGCTTGCCGCAAATAAGGAAAGTCAGCAACCCCCAACCCTGATGGGGCAGGTGGTGGGCAACAAGACCATCATGCCCGGGGATGAAGTCTATGAGCGGGGACGCCGTCAATTTGAGGGCAACCTGAATGACATCCTCGAAAAGGCACGCGAGGCCGGGGTGCCCGTTGTGATCAGCGACCTGGTTATGAATTTACGCGATACCGAGCCATTTGTTTCAATTGAAACAGCGGACGGCGAATCTGCCGATAGATCTTTTGCTGACGCACGGGCTTTCGAAGAACAGGGTAAGTTCGCTGATGCCAGACAGAAATATGTTGAAGCCAAGGAGCTGGATGTATTGAGATTCCGGGCGCCGGAGGAATTTGACCAGGTCATCCGTGATGCTGCGCAACTGAATAAAGCCTACCTGGTCCCATTGCGGGAAACTTTTGACCGGGCATCGCCGGATGGTATACCCGGCAACGATTTATTCCTGGAGCACCTCCACCCAACCGTTGAAGGGCACTTCCTGATGAGCGAAACCTTCTTTGACGGGATGCTGGAGAACGCTCTTCTGAATAAGGAATGGTTAACAGCGGATTTGCTGCCTGCGCAGTACTACCGCGAAACCTGGCCGGTCACGGAGCTTGACCGGGCCCTGGCAAAGATTCGCATCATTGGTCTGAAAGATCACTGGCCATTTATACCAGAGAATGAATCAATAAATGCCGTTGCCAGGTTTAATCCTGTCAACCGTTTCGAGGAATTGGCCAAAGATGTATTTGGAGACAAGATTACATATCAGCAGGCACAGTACATGCTTGCAGAGAACTTTATCGAAGAAAAAGAGTTCGCGTTGGCCATTAAAGCCTATAGAGCCTTAAGCAAATCGCAACCGGCTGAAACTGCCCATTTAAAAAATGCTGCTTTCAAATTGATTGAAGTCAGGCAGTTCCAGGCAGCGATTCCATTCCTTGAGCAATCCTTGAGGCTCGAGGACAGTTTGTTTGCCAACAAGTGGCTGGGGCAGATCCTGGTCAATTTTGGCAGGGCACGAGAAGGGCTGCCTTACCTGGAAAAAGCCAGGCAAATTGATGCTGCGGATACCCAGGTTCTCTCGAACCTGGCCAGGACGTACATGATGTTGGGCAACCAGGAAGCAGCTAACCTGGTAATGGCTGAGTTGGAGGCTGTAAAGCCAAACTAAGCCGATTTGTTGAACCTGAAGCCTGGCCCCATGATTTCCATGCCGGCTTGATAGTAGTAGAGTTCAGAACCGAAACCGAAGATACGTAGCGAGTATAAAAAAAGAGAAAATAGTTAAATGTCAGATTTTATAAAAGAGTTTTTCGGCTTTCTGATGAGCCACAAGAAAATTTGGTTGGGTCCTATCGTGGTTATCGTGATACTGATTGCGTTACTACTTGTCTTGTCCGAAGGTTCAGCAATTTCACGATTTATCTACAGGATCTGACCTGCGCATGAGACACTGGATTATCATCGTTCCCGTGCTGGTCTTTGCTGTCCTGGTCTGTTGGGCCATGGCTTCACCAGTCGGTTCCAGCCCGGACGATAATTTTCATTTATCGAGCATTTGGTGTGCCGAAGGCGACAAAGAGGGTGTCTGCCGTCTGTACCAGAATGGCGAAATAGCTGCTGTTCCTTCGCTTGTTAACCGGGCTTCAGATTGCTTTAAACGTAAGGCGTATCAAAGTGCAGCCTGTCAGAAGGTCCATCCTCAAGTCTCGTCAAAAACGGACTCAGTAACCGACCACTTCAACAAAGGGCTGTACCCGAAATTTTACTTTAAGGTAATGCACAAGCTAAGCGGGGAAAATATTCTCTTCGCCACATTTAAAATGAGGCTGTTAAATATATTATTGTTTTGCTCGTTGTTTACTTTAATTTTTGTCCTGAGCGATACCAGGTTGCGTAACTCATTAGCCTGGTCCTGGCTGATCACTTCAGTGCCGCTAAGCATGTTTTTGATTGCTTCAAATAATCCGAGCGCCTGGACGATAATAGGGATTGGATGTCTGCTGGTGTCCCTTCTTGGCTACATGCAGTCGCATGGGCGGGCAAAACTTTTTTTCATGGTTGCGACCATGGTCTGCTGTGCATTGGCGCTTGGTTCGAGGGCTGATGGCGCAGTGTTTGTCGTAGTTACACTCGTTGTGGCATCCATTCTGGAAATGAGGAAACGACCGACTCTGACAGACTTTGATTTTTATTTTTTTGTGGCGATCGCCATCGCAGCAACACTAACATTCTTCACCAGCACCCAAGGTCAGTTTGTGGTGGAACACGGGGTGGGTATGGTAGACGGAAACAGAGACCCGCTATCAGTGCTGTGGTACAACATTGCACGTCTTCCTGTGCTTTGGTTTGGTGGGCTCGGTATTCAACCTCTTGGTTGGATGGACACCCCAATGCCGAGCGCTGTTTTCGTTGGATCTCTCACCGTTTTTCTTTTAGTCGTCAGTGCAAACATGAATGGTATGTGGACAAGAAAGAAAATGGCCGTGTTGTTTATAGCGCTAATTATTACTGCATTTCCGGTCTGGGTATTAATGCAATCCCTCAACTTGATACCGGAGAATGTGCAGGCAAGATATCTATTACCACTGTTGTGCCTGCTTGCCGGTGTTATCGCACTGCAAGAGAAGGGCGGGCAGGCAATTTTTAAAAGGGCAACGAGGCTTACCATAATCTCGCTGCTTTCGATATCGCACTCACTGGCTCTCTATGCAAACATCCGGCGGTATGCCACTGGATTGGACGTATATGACTGGAATTTGAACACGAATATGGAGTGGTGGGACTGGCCGCTGTTATCTCCCATGGCACTATGGGGTATCGCAAGCCTGGCCTTCCTGCTCATGTCTTATATTTTGGTTGAATATATTTCAGCCCAACCGAACAAAGCACCTGCACTGACTTGATTAACTCATCCTTAAACAGAAGCGGGGTTATGCAGGAGCATAAAGCACTGATCTATGTCCTGTTGGTCCTGGCCATTGTTTATTTTTCTTTTGTTGGCAAGGCTTTTACCATTGATGACACGTTGTTCTTAAAGGCAGCGGAGCAGATATTAATCACACCGCTGGATTTCTATGGGGGGGAGGTGAACTGGTACGGGATTCCGGATCAGCATCACGTTATTAACAAGAACCCGCCACTGGTGTCTTACCTGATCGCGGCCGTGGCATCCGTTTTTGGCTTCAGTGAAATTGCGCTGCATTCATTTTTCTTTCTGCCTTTAGCACTGTCGGCGATTGGTATTTACCTGCTGGGACGCGAATTCGATACCAACCCCCTGCTTACGACGGTTCTGGCAATATTTACACCGGTGTTTTTGGTGCATGGCACCAACGTAATGACAGATTCCACCATGTTGATGTTCTGGATATGGGGACTCGTGTTTTGGATGATCGGCACCAGGACGGACGCTGCAAAATGGTTCGTGCTTGCCGGGGTGTCTGTGGCTTTAGGGGCGCTGACCAAGTACACCTGCATACTTTTATTGCCGTTGATGGTCCTTTCTGGCACCTGGAAATTCAGGAAGCCTGGGCGCTGGCTACTCGCCATTGTCATTCCCCTGGTTGCCATGGCTGGTTTTGAGTACTACACACAAGCACTGTATGGGAAAGGGCTATTTCTTGAAGCCTTTGTCTACGCCAGTGAAAGGGCGCCAAGAGATTTGGGGGATTATGTTGACAATACGCTGATCGGTTTGGCTTTCCTGGGTGGTTGTTTTCCAGCTGCTCTGTTGCTGGTGCCTTCGTGCGGGGGGCGCTGGTTGAAATCAGGGGTATTGATCCTCGCATTGGGGGTTTTTGCCCTGGTCTATTCGCTTGGCGGACTCGTCAATCACCCGTTTTCTTCCGAAGGTGCCAACAGTACTGCCCTGACGATCCAGTTTTGTGCATTCACAATTGCCGGAATTTGTCTTGTGGTGGTATGTCTGAGAGAAGCAGGTAAGGGGTTCAATCATGATTCCGTGTTTCTGCTGTTGTGGTTCTTCGGGATATTCATCTTTGTTTGTTATTTGAACTGGACCATTAATGCGCGCTCTTTCATTCTGCTTGTTCCCGCAGCGGGGTTGTTGCTTTCAAGAAGGCTGGGAGAGTGGGGTGTCAAGCGGGGGAATGTAAAGAAATTCGTCGTGTATCCGATAGTTGCTGTAGCAGCGTTGCTGTCGGTGGCTACGGTATATGCTGACTACGCATGGGCTGGCACAGCAAGGGTCGCTGCCAGGGAGATAACTACAAAATATAGCGACCTGGCCAAGGTGTTTTTTCAGGGGCACTGGGGCTTTCAGTATTATATGGAACAGGCGGGCGCCACACCGTTGAATTTCAGAAACGCCGACATTAGAACGGGTGACTACATCGTAATTCCGATTAACAATACCAATTTGGCGCAGTTGGATTTCCGGTTCGAACGGGTAGAAATCATGACCTTTTCTCATGGGTCGTTTATCGCCGTTATGAGTCCAGCGAAAAGCGCTGGTTTTTATGCCAGTGTTTGGGGTGTTTTGCCCTACAGTTTTGAGAAACCACGCGATGAGCTTTATTACATATACAGGAAGAAGTGATGGCTGCTGGTTTTTCTAAGTCAGGTTTCCAATGAAAAGCAAGAATACCCGCGCATTGATATTCGGCATAGTGATCAGCGCGCTGGCACTCTACTTTGCCTTGAAAAACGTCGATCTTCCCACCCTGTTAGATTCAATCCTTTCAGCGGACCCGCTATGGATGCTGGTGGTCCTGGTTTCCTACCTGGTGCACTACTGGTTAAAGGCCTTGCGCTGGCGTGATCTTCTTGAGCCGGTTTGCCGGGTGCGGACTGCCGAGGCTTACCCGGTCATGATGACCGGCTTTTTCGCAAACAACTTTCTCCCTGCGCACCTTGGTGAATTCGTGCGCATGTATGTTGGCGCCAGGCTTTTCCAGGTCAGGAAGACAGAAGTACTCGCCACCATTGTGCTGGAACGCATACTCGATTTCTCGGTGATTGCGCTGATGTTTGGCGGCGCATTGATTGCCGGCGGCGACATCTCCGATCAGCTTGTCTATGCGGGCTACGTGATGATTGCCATTACGGCTATCGCCTGGGGCGTGATCTTTATATCCCTGCGGTATGAACAATCGGCGGTCAGGTTCTTTGAGTGGATACTAAAACCATTTCCGGCCCGGATCGGGGAAAGCATGGTGAATATGTTTGTGCTGGCGCTATCAGCCATGCACTCTATGAAATCCGTGCGCCTGGTCATCAGCACCACCGTACTCTCTTTGCTGCAATGGGCGTTGGTCGGCCTGGCCGTCTTCAGCGCGCTGAGGTCAGTCGGCGTGGATATCAATATGGCTGCTGCGGCAGTCACGCTCGCGGCTACGGTTCTGGCCATATCACTGCCGGCGGCGCCCGGGTTTTTTGGTACTATACAGCTGGCTTTCGTGCTGGCGTTATTGCCCTACGGGGTGTCTGAAAACGATGCGCTTGCCGGCTCGGTAATTTTCCACATCACCAGCTATACCATCGTGATGATTTCGGGTGTAATAGCCCTTCAGCAGTTGAATCTTCGCTTCGCCGATATCAGGCAGGGTGCAGATCAGTCCTGAGCAGCAGTTTGAACCTGGCTAATCAAGCGGACAACCAATGTCTGCGAGGTGGCTCCTGATTTCGGCGTCATAATCTTCACTTACGTCAGTTGCCATAAAGCGGCGCCAATAGATACAGGCTTGTTGCCTGTCTTCCAATTTATCAAAACTCACGGCCAGGTTGAAAACCCTCAGCGGGTTGCCAGGCTCCAATTGCATGGCCTTGTAAAAGACCCTGTTTGCTTCGGGGTATTGTTGCTTCTCAAGGAAAATTTCACCCAGTGTATTGAGTGCGCGGGGATTGTTTTCGTCGATGCGCAGGGCGTTCTCGACCGCCTGCGTGGCCTGGTCGAGGTTGCCCAGTTCCAGGTGGCAGATGGCCAGGTTGCTCAGCAGATCAACATTTTGCGGCTTCAGGCTCAATGCCTTGCTCATCATCACCGCCGCCTCTGCGTATTCCCCGCGCTCAAAAAGGGCAACACCCAATTGCTTGTATGCAAGTGGCACCAGGGTATTTTTCTGGATTTGGTACCGCCACAGTGTTTCTCCACTCTCCCAGATACGGATTTGCTTGTGGGTGACGGGGGTCAGCATGGCGATCAATAAAACCGAGAGAAGTATCGCTGCCAATCCGCGTTGGAGGGCCGGAAATTTCTGCCATGAAACGCGCCGCAGAACCCAGACCAATGCGGTCGCGAGGACGATAAACGGTGCAATGCTCGGCAGGTAGGTATACCGGTCCGCCATGGCCTGCCCCCCTACTTTTATGATGCCCAGCACGGGTATCAGGGTGATGACGTAGTACGCCCATGCTGCCGCAAAGCCGTGCTTGCGACGTGCGCCCCACATGGCAGCGATGGATACGGCAAGCACCAACAGGGCTGAACCGAGATATTGCAGCGAAAACCACTGCACAGATGGGGGGTAAATGTAAAACGGCTGCAGATCGACCGGCCAGACCATCTTGTACAAATAGGCCACCAGGGCATGGGCTGCCACCCACAGCCGTTCATCCAGCGGGGTGGTTGTTAGTGTACTGATTGCGCCGCCTGTTTTTTGGGCGGCAAAGGTGACAATCGCCGAAGCCACGGCCAGCAGAAAGAATGGGGTCTTTGTTAAAAGTAAACGCCGCAATGCTTTTGTGTCGGTGTTTTCTGTATGCAGCCAGTCTATTATCAGCAACGCAAATGGCAAAGAAATCGCCATCGGTTTACTCATCAAAGCCAGGGCAAACAAGCCCAGGCAAGCCAGGTAATTGCTGTTGCCAAAGATATTGCCGGTTTTCGCGGCGCCTTTTGTGTCACGCCGGGTTCGCAGGTAAAAAAGCAGGCTCATCAGGTAGAAGAACCCGCTCAGCAAATCCTTGCGCTCGGAAACCCAGGCGACCGATTCCACGTGCAAGGGGTGAATGCCAAACAGCAAGCCCGTTAGCAGTGCGATCAGGGCCGGGTTTGCGTCGCTGGAGAGGAAGCCTGATTTGGCTTTTGGTATGCCTGACAAGAGTTGGCGGACAAGAACAACCACCAGCAGGGTGTTGATGCTATGCAGCAGGACACTGGTCAGGTGGTGGCCAAATGGGTTTAGTCCCCAAACTGCATAATCCAGCGCGTGTGAAATCCACGTCAGCGGGTGCCAGTTAGAGGCGGTAAACTGCGTGAATGCCCAATTGAAAAACTCCCCGTTAAGACGGCGGATGAAGTCATTTTTATACAGGTAAGTATCATCATCCCAACTGACAAAACCGTTCTCAAGGGCAGGGAGGTACACAAGAAAGGTAAGTACAGCAGCAAGAACTGCGAGAAATCGCACATCCGCCAGTCGGGCCCATCCTTTCTTATTAGTAGTCATGCAAGCTCTTGGGTATTTGACAATCCATTTTCCAGTCCGCCCTGTAAAACTGCAGAGCAAGCTCAAAAAAGCATCCTACATTTTTTGGGTGGGAATACATAGAGCCTGCCCCGTAGTGCGATCCAGGTATCGCCGGTAAGCTTGCGGCGATACCACGGGACTGACAGATTTAAGTCGAAATAGACCTGCCGGGAAATTAAACGCTTACTTTATGTGGCACGTAAGGCACAAAGCGGCTTGTTGATTTGAGGTAACCAGGAATGGGTAAATGTCCGGGTTATGAACATCGTGGCAGGATACACACTCAACTTTGCCCTTGTATAACCTGACGTTGTTGGCTCCCCAACCAGTATCCGCGTCCGGAGGTGTTTTAAAGGCCGGGTCAATGCCCGCGTTTGGGTAGTCCATTGAAATGGGGTGATCATTACCCAAATTCATGCCTAGTCCTAGTCTAGACGGGCGACCGGAGTAGATTTCTGTGTGGCACCGCTCACAATTCGGGCTGGAAGTAGAATCTGGAAACCCGTTGTAATTGACCAGGTGATGCTTGGTGCTTCGCGGCACACCATATACATCAATATTAGAAAGCACGCCATCGTGGCAACCCAGACAGGCCAGGGAGATGTCGCTGGGTTGTGTCACGGTGCTGTCCAGAGTGGGACTGTCATACAATGTAAAGGCCTGGTCTGTAACTGCCCGGTTCCACAAGGGCGCTTTGACATCCAGGTTCACGTTATGTGGAGCATGGCAAAAAACACATGGGCGAGGGGAACTGGTCGTACTCAAGTCGTGCCTGGACCCCACAACAGAACCACCGTTAACCGGGGAGTTAAAGCTAAAGAAACTCAGTGCCAATATGGCTGATAAACAGACAATCGT
>CALBDB010000050.1 GCA_937927755.1 uncultured Lysobacterales bacterium | reverse complement strand
TTTTCCGGACGTCGATAATTAGGCTCTCATTCGCTCCATATAGGCGATGACAACGCGGACCACGTATTAGCGTTTGAGTTCGGCAAAGAAGCTCAAGCCTCGTCCTTCTCGTCAATACCCATGATCCCCGCCGCCAATGTGGGCGAACTGGTCTTTGCTGTTTGTACTATCATGGGCGGAATTGGTCACTCTGAACAACAGGGTGTATTCCGGATACAGGAGTGTGTAGAAATGGCAAAAATTTTGGGTGCGAACTCCGAAGTTGGCGTATTGAAGACAGTCATGGTCTGTCATCCAGGATTGGCTCATGAACGTCTCACCCCGAGCAACTGTTCAGACCTTCTCTATGATGATGTAATCTGGGTGGAACAGGCAAAACGGGACCACCGGGATTTTGTCTCAAAGATGGAGGAAAGGGGTGTCAACGTGCTGGAAATGCACGACCTGCTTGAACAGGTACTGGATAAACCCGAAGGCCGTAAATACATCCTCGATCGCAGAATCATACCGGGCTACGTCGGTGTGCTGGTGGCAAAGGAAGCGCGCCCATGGCTGGATGAAATGCCCTCACGGCAACTCGCACGCCACCTGATCGGTGGCATTGCCGCCAATGAATTGCCATTCCCCCACGAAGGTATCTTCACTTCTTACCTGGATGATGACGGCTTTGTGCTTGCGCCACTTCCCAACACCACCTTTACACGCGACACCACCTGCTGGATTTACGGCGGAGTCACGCTTAACCCGATGTTTTGGCCGGCACGCAGGCAGGAAACCCTGCTAACCGCGGCGATCTATAAGTACCACCCCTTCTTCACTGAAAAAGAGTTTGAATTCTGGTGGGGTGACACGGAGGTCGACCAGAAGCTGGCCTTCATCGAGGGCGGGGACGTGATGCCGGTGGGTAATGGTTGCGTGCTAATCGGCATGGGTGAACGCACCACATCCCAGGCGGCCAGCCAGTTGGCCCAGGCGTTGTTTGCCAAGGGTGCCGCGCAACGCGTCGTCGCCTGCCAGATGCCGCATTCACGCGCCGCCATGCATCTCGACACCATTTTCTCCCTGTGTGACGTTGATAAGGCAACTGCCTACCTGGATATCTGCGACGCGCTCCGCTGCTTCAGTATCCGGCCCGGTGACCACGAAGGCGACCTGGATGTGCGGCTCGAAAAAGGGCACCTGATCGAGGTGACGGCGGAGTGCCTGGGCATCAAAAAACTGGAAGTGGTCCAAACCGGCGGCAACCGCTACCAGCAGGAAAGAGAACAGTGGGATGACGGCAATAACGTGGTTGCCTTGTCTCCCGGAGTGGTGCTCGGATACGACAGAAACACCTACACAAATGCCCTGCTGCGCAAAGCAGGCATCGAGGTCATCACCATATCCGCGTCCGAACTCGGGCGTGGACGCGGTGGCGGTCACTGCATGACCTGCCCGATCGAACGCGAAGCCGTCTGACTTGTACATGGCGTTGATTTTCTTCATTTAGCCTTGGTACTTTACCCTGGTCCCTTAGCTTGAAAAGAAAGGACAACAGCAAAAACTGTTGCCCATTTCATCGTTTTTAAAACAGTTTATAGCCCTGCCTGTATTTACATGGGTTCAACCATGACATCAACATCGGTGCCATTGGTAAGCGTGTTGAACACCGGCGAATAGGCGGTCAGTTCACGCAGCGTTTCCATGTCGGCCGGATCAGCCTTAACCCGGAATGTAGCGCGAATGGCCGTGTAGCCTTTGGGCACATCTGCTGATAACCCGAGAAAGCCTCGCAGGTCGATATCACCCTCGAGTTCTGACTCCAACTCTTCAATGGCAATACCACGAACCGCTGCATGCGCCACCATGCTGGTCGTCAGGCACGATGCCAATGCGTGCAACAGGTGCTCAACCGGGTTGGCGCCCTCGTCGTTGCCTGCCAGGATGGCGGGCTCATCTGCATCCATCGTGAAAGTCTGCTTGTGGGCGATTTCCTGCCTGGCGCCGTAAAAACCGGTCACGGTGCTGCGATTGTGGTTCCCGCTCAGCCACGTATTGGTGGCGCGGAAATGGCAGGAGCCAAGTTCAGGTTCATTCTGAATTGCGCTGACGGTTGCCTTCAATGTGTCCAACTCTATTCCATTCATAACGGTAGTGCTGCTCATGGCCGGTTGTGCTTGATTTGTCTGTTTCATATGTATCTCCTTGGTTTTTTGAAAAGTCTGGCTGCTTTTTCCGCTTTCTCTCCGATTTGGCAGCCTGGAGATAACGATAGTGGTTAAAAACAAAGCACGGAAGATGGTTTTATGACAATATAGTGCTATTTCTGCCACTAATTGGGTGATAAACATGAAAACAGCAGTAAAAAGGCCTATCGAGGTACTGATCGTCGCTGTTCCCGAGACTGCTGGCTCAGCGCTTTACGGTATGCTGGATGTGCTCTCATCAGCCGGTAATATCTGGCAAACACTGGTTCGCAGCAGGGATGAAACCCAGCTGTTCAGGGTGCGTATTATTGCGAAGGACCCGGGCGGCTTTAGCTGCGGCAACGGCATCCCGATCAAACCGGATTGTTGTATTGCCGATGAACCGGAAGCACGAATCATCATCCTCCCGGAGATGTGGCTGGGGCCGGATGAGCCACTCCACGATCGTCATACCCGCATGGTCGACTGGATTCGCAGCAAGCACGAAGCAGGAGCAACCATCTACTCGGCCTGCTCCGGCGCCATTATGCTGGCTGAAACGGGCTTGCTAAACGGCTGCCACGCGACATCACACTGGGGCTACCAGGACCTGTTCCGCAAGTGCTACCCAGAGGTGCGCTTCGACCCGGCCCCCAACCTAGCCTACGCGGACCCGGCGGGAAGAGTCGTAACCGCCGGCGGCACTACTTCGTGGCACGACCTGGCGCTACATATCATTTCACGCCACGCCAGCCCCGGCGAGGCGCTGCGTATTGCCAAGGTATACCTGCTCAAATGGCACACCGAGGGCGACCTGCCCTACACCAACCTGGTGAGGCCAGTGCCACATGGAGATTCTATCGTCAGCAAGTGCGAAGTCTGGTTACAGGAGCACTTTCGCGAGATCGACGCCATCGTGCAAATCACCAGCCTGGCGGATATCCCGGAGCGCACGCTGAAAAGACGCTTCAAGGCAGCAACGGGCAACTCGCTGATCCAGTACCTGCAGAACCTGCGTGTAGAAGAAGCCAAGCGTCTGCTGGAATCCAGCGACATGCCGGTAGATGACATCAGCGCCGAGGCCGGCTATAGCGACACCTCGTTTTTCCGCCGCGTATTCAAACGGCTGACCGGTCTGACGCCCAGCCACTACCGGCGCCTGTTTCAGCCCATCGCCAGCACCTGAACTGATGGTCAGTTAATTATCAGGTCAGCGATTACCTTTCTTCCCGCCTGTAACTGGAAGCAATGGATATTATCAATGTAGACTGACGCATATGAGCAAACGACTGATCATCATGCGCCATGCCAAGAGCAGCTGGACGTCCGGTGCCGCCACCGATCACCAGCGCCCCCTGAACAAGCGCGGGCGGCGAGCCGCACCGAAAGTCGCTGCCCGGCTGAGGGAACTTGGCTGGATTCCGGACCTGGTCATTGCCAGCGACTCAGAGCGTACCAGGGAGACCTGGCAGCATATGCAGGCGGAGTTCCCTCATCCAATAGAGGAACGCTACAATAGCATGTTCTACCACGGTGGACTGGCTGCGATAAAGAGCGCTTGCACAGCGCTGACTGAAAGCACATCTGCGTTGCTGGTGCTTGGACACAATCCCGGCTGGGAGGATGCCGTGGCAAAGCTGAGTGGGCAATGGGTCCGAATGACAACCGCCAACGCCGCGTTGTTGGAAAGCGATGCCGAAAATTGGGCAAATGCCATTGAAGCACACTGGGAACTTGTTGAGGTGCTGCGACCGAAGGAACTCTGAGTAGTTTGCTGCTCTCGCCGAAGGCCGCATCGTTACACCAGATAGTTTTGCCCGGATGTTGGATGGTGGCTGGCGTATACCCGAAACACCCGAACACCACTGCAGCTTGAGTCAGTTTTTCCCCTGACCCCGATGATACTTTTTCCTTCCAATTTTCTATAACAAACTGTTCTTTTTCAGGAGATAGCTTCACAACATCTCCATCAAGTGCACCTCCAAAAGCAAAGTCCTCATCCGGGTACCTGTTTTTGTAGCCACGTTTCTGAGCTTTGGTATTTCCTCAAACACATCTTCCTCATCTTCAAGACCAAAGGTAAGTCAATGAAGCACGGTATGAGGAGCCGAAGAGCCTTTGGCGAGAGAAAGACATCGAACAGGGTCAATCCGATTGCCGTGGCCCCATATTTTACCCCCCTGGCATCTTCCGTGCGCCCACCATCAGGACACAAGCGATTGATCTGTCTATACTTATACATAGTTATCCACTACTGGAAGAGCTTCGATCTGGCGATATGCATCCGGCGGACAACCCACTTGTTTCTCACCCATACAAGGTTGGGCCGCTAAAACTTTTCTGGTTAAAGACACGCAGGGCATCCCGGCCACTGATTGACAGCGCCATGGCGTTGTTACCCATCGTTCTTGTTATTGCATTTTTCCAACTGGTCGTGCTCCAACAACCCATTCCCGGGTTGGGAGAAATCCTGCGGGGCGCCGTGCTGGTGCTCGTGGGCCTTGCACTGTTCGTCAGGGGCTTGCAATTGGCGCTGTTTCCCATTGGCGAGGAAATGGCCTACAACTTTGTCCGCAAGGGAAAGCTGTGGTGGCTTCTGATATTTGCGTTTACGCTGGGCTTTGGCACGACTGTCGCAGAACCTGCCCTGATCGCAATTGTCGACGAAGCGGCCCGGGTTGCAGCCGCTGGTCAGGTGATCGGGAATACCACAGATGAGCAAGAAACCTATGCGATCGGCCTGCGTCTGACCGTTGCCCTGGCGGTCGCATTCGCATTGGCACTGGGCGTTTTCAGAATACTCAATGGCTGGTCACTTCAATACCTGATCATAGGCGGTTACTTTTGCGTGGTGGTCATGACCTTTTTCGCGCCGCCCGAGATTATCGGTATCGCGTTCGATTCAGGCGGTGTCACAACCTCGACGGTAACCGTTCCACTAGTCGCCGCACTGGGTATCGGCCTGGCCCGGACAATTCATGGGCGTGACCCTCTAATCGACGGGTTCGGCCTGATTGCCTTCGCTTCACTTACACCGATCGTGTTTGTCATGGCATACGGAGTTTTGTACTGATGGACGTGATCATCAACTTCTGGTACACGCTTTTGACCATGCTTCGCGACGTCATGCCGGTTGCCGCCATAATTTTCGGCTTCCAGGTCCTGGTGCTGCGACGCCCCATCAAGAACCCAGCGCGGATAGTCATGGGCATGCTATTTGTCTTGGTAGGTCTCACGCTTTTTCTTGAAGGCCTCGCGATGGCCCTGTTCCCGTTGGGCAGGCTAATGGCCGAACAGTTGACCGCCCCGGAGTTTATCTACGCCCAGCATTCACTGCCCATGGGAGACGCTCTTTGGCAGGACTACCTGTGGGTCTACGCTTTTGCGGCAGCGATCGCGTTTGCGACCACCGTCGCTGAACCCGCGCTGTTTGCAATAGCCATCAAGGCCAGCCAAATTTCCGCTGGCACCATAACTGTACGGGGGCTGCGGTTTGCCGTCGCGATTGGCGCAGCGGTGGGAGTGATGCTCGGTGTGTTCCGTATCGTCACGGGAACCCCACTGCACTGGTATATCATCGCTGGTTATGTCGTGGTCATTGTCCAGACCGCACTTGCGCCCAAATTCATCATTCCGCTGGCCTATGATTCCGGCGGGGTCACCACATCAACGGTAACCGTACCGGTTGTTGCCGCGCTGGGCCTGGGCCTGGCGGAAACAATTCCCGGCCGCAGCCCAATTCTTGACGGTTTTGGCCTGATCGCTTTTGCTGCCCTGTTTCCAATCATGTCGGTTATGGGTTATGCACTGCTGGTCAAATGGAAAGCTCAAAGGTCTAAAGACCGTAACGGACATCAAAATCGCTAACGAGGTATCAAAATGCACTTTAAACTCATCATTATCGTGGTAGAGGATGAACGCACCCAGGATATTCTGGGTGCCTCAAGAAAGGCCGGATCAACCGGTGCCACCGTACTCAATTACGCGCGTGGCGAAGGAGTCAAACCGGCGAAAACATTCCTTGGCCTGAGTATCGATAGCCAGGTTGATGTCATCCTCGTGTTGGCCGAAGAACATATGAGCAGGGAGATCATGGAAGAAGTCGCGAGCGCCGGACAGTTCGATGAGACGCCCGGGACGGGTATCGCATTCCAGATAGATGTCGAGGACGCCATCGGCGTGCGTCACCAGATTGAAGCACTGACGGATGCCCTCGAGGACAGACTGTAAACCAGCAAGCTGAGGCACCAAAAGTAATTGCAACACCAGCCAGCCATACCACCCGGCACATGATATGACTGGTATGACAACAGTTTTTTGAAAAAGACTCTGGCTCCTTAATTTGGAAAAGGACTCTGACTCATTTATTATTTTTAAAAAATTTGTAATGGAAACCCATGAACCGCTCATTAAATAGCAAGCGCCTGATTCATATTTTCCTGGCAGCAGCTGTATCCATTGTCATCCTCCCCGCAGTTTGGGGAGCCACGTTGGTCGTTGCCAACAAGGCGGAGGCCACCGCCTCACTGATCGAACTGGAGGACGGCAAGGTGTTTGCCACAATACCCACCGGTGAAGGCCCCCACGAAGTTGGCATTTCTCCAAATGGTCATTTCGCCCTGGTCAGCAATTACGGCAGGCGGGGAAGTACGGGGCATAGCCTGACGCTGATTGACATCACATCAGCCCGGGCCATGAAAACGATTGATCTGGGTGAGTTCCGGGCACCACACGGCGTAGAATGGTTGAATAATGAACAGGCTGCAGTGACCGTGGAGGGTAACCGGGCGTTGGTCGTAGTCGACGTGAACGAAGGCACGGTGGTCAAATCAATTGACACCGACCAAAACGTATCTCACATGGTGTCAGTTGATGTAGGCGGAAAACGTGCGTATACGGCCAATATGGGTTCGGGTTCTATCACGGCAATCGATCTCGAAACCGGCACGCGAATCAGGAACGTACCTACCGGGAAGGGTGCAGAAGGAATAACCGTATCCATGCCAAACGGGCATATCTGGGTCACCAATCGGGACGACGACAGCTTGACTGTACTGGATTCCCAATCCTTTGCGACGGTTAAGGAGATTCCTTCACATGGGTTTCCAATCCGTGCCACGGCCACCCCAAGGGGCCAGGTGCTGGTAACACGCGCCAGATCCGGTGAGTTGGTGATTTACGATGCCACCTCTTTCGACGAAATTCGCACCGTGTCATTCGATATCAACAGCATGGGGGCCGATGGGCGCCTGTTTGGCGACCGCTTTGGCGACAGTTCGGTTCCAATCGGGGTCGTGACAGATGAAAAGGGTGAGCATGCATATGTTGCGCATGCCAATGCCGATGTCATTACCCAGGTAGACCTGGCAACGGGAGAAATTGTACGATTTCTGCGCGCCGGCAAGGAACCCGATGGTATGGGCTACTCTGAGTTCGATTGGAAGCCTTAGTCAGGCCATGGCTTGCAGGCATTAACGATTCCATTTTGCCGTGCATCCGGGGAACTCAGGGTGTCGAAAAATGAGTTAAGATACGCGCGAGCTATCCTTCGATCGCCGCCACCCAACCCAGGAACCTCAGCCAACAAATCCAGGTAGGCATCATGCAACAATGTGAACCTTGTGAACAATGCTTCCCAGTCAGTATTCGGATGGCAAAACCCCATGTAGTAACGCTGTGTCACTGATTTGATGGGTAAATTGGGGGCTGCAACAGCATAGTGAGGATTGACCAGTCCAGACATGTCCAAATCGTATAGAACCGGCACTTGCTTGCCGTCAGGGAAGAGCAGCAGGATGACATTCTCCTGATCAGTGATCGACCAGTCAGTATTGCCAACCATGTATTGGAACAGTGCCAGTTGGTCAGCAGCATCCCGGTCCAGCCGGGTTGGGTCAAAACTGTTCTCCGGCAACAATTTTGCATTGAGCCGCTCAGCGAGTGACTCAAAGTGTTCTACGAAAAATGCATCGTGCGTGAAATCAAGTCGCGGATCATCCGGATTGGTATACCTGACCCGGGCGAGCTGGGGCCGTAAACTGACCTGTGTTACCAGGTTGTAAAGTCGATAACCGAGGTACTCATTGATCACATAGTGCTCAAATTGATCAGGTAACCTTGGGGACCGCTCATTCTCCGGGGAGATGCCTTTCCCACAATGAGAATTCATAGCGAGCGTTTCCTGGCCTTCAAACGGCGTGCCCACCGCATCCTGTTCAGAGAAGCGCACAAAGAGTGTCGGTATCTGGCAGTTTGTCTGCAAAGCACGCCACCCATCCCGACGACGGATGCTGACCGGCACCGACGCCTCCTGCCCTTCTGCATCGCGGTAGATCAATTCCGAGGGTGTGTAATCACAATCCGGAGATTTGCTGGGCCTGCACAAGGTGTCAAAATTGACAGTTAGGGTCAAATACATCACCTCATCGGACTCAAACAGCAGAGGCATCTGTTCAGAGGAAAAAACGTTTCCTGACATCATGGTCATAAAACAAAGCGTGCACAAAAATCGATTCATAATGTATTGACCCTGATAGATTCGGTTGCCTGCCCGAATGACTTGGAATGTCAGCAATAACTCCAAGACACCTCCATCAGTCAGGATATCCTACAGCAAATTGCCGATTGGTGACCCGGGAGGTGTTGGCCGGGGTTTGGTTGGCGCCACGCTGGATGGCTCATTAATCATCGCTGCAATCCTGAGGCGTGCCTGGGCATAATGTGCGGCCCAATCACCATCCAGGCGGCCCGGCTTCTGTTTCGCCAACCATTTGTCCAGTGCCTGTGCAGCAAAAAGTGCCTGCGCGCGTATCTGCGTATTGGCCTTGGAGTCGGAAGCAAGGGATAGCAGGCGATCCAGGTACTGAGTAGCTGCAATGCGCTGAATAGCCCCGATTACACCAGCCTGCCGCTGCTGATACCAGGTCGCCTGATTCAGTGAATCCAACAGCGCCATGAAATCCGGCATTGCCGAATCCGAGGCACTGAATGCATTCATGCGGGCAGCACGGTGCTGGTTCAGTAGTACATCCAGCGTCAGGCTGATGGCGCTCGCGGGCGGTGACAGGGGGTCAAAACTCTTGCCAGTGCTGCGCGGGAATGACTCCCGGTCCAACTTGTAGCCGGGCGGGCGCGGTGGAATGATCTCTACAACAGACTGCGGCAGCTTCAGCACTTGCGGGTCAATGGTGACAAGCAATGCATTGATGGCAGCCCACTGTTTTTCGGCATCGACGGTTTCTGGTTGCGACTGCCCGTCACCACGCAGGGCATAGCGGAAATACTGCCCACCGATAAGCTTGCCAACTGCCTGAACCTGGTACCTGTGCAACAGGTAGATCGGCACCAGGACCTCTTCGATGGTTGCCAGTGGCCTGCCGGGCCGAATATTGTGTTTTGAGAAATTACCCAGGGCATAGCTTCGAACCTTGAGCAGGTGCTCGAGCTCGGCAATAGCGTCTTCGCCATTGTCCCAGAGGTTGGCTTGCGCATGCGAGGAACCCGGTTCGCGGGCGTCGGCGTCGGTTATGTATAACAAGCCGGATTGCACAGTGTCCTCGATAATCGCGCGTCGCTCTTCAACGTCGTTTTTGGACGCCGGGAAATCCTGGTAAGCATACAAGACGGTGCGTTTATCCCAGTCTCCAATACCCACGGCATAGGCATCGGAGAGATCAAGGCTGCCATTGCTGTTAAACCTGACCAGCGGGAAGGGGTAGTCCATGACGGACGAACGGCTATTAACACTGGCGGCAAAATTGTGTTGCATACCCAGCGTATGTCCCACCTCGTGTGCCGACAGTTGACGGATACGGGCCAGGGACATTTCCAGCATATCAGGCGGCACTTCGTCGCCCTTGTAAGGCGCCAATAAACCCTCTGCGATCAGGTAATCCTGCCTGACCCTCATCGAACCGAGGGAGACATGACCTTTCAATATCTCGCCAGTGCGCGGATCCATCACCGAGGAGCCATAAGACCAGCCACGGGTTGAGCGGTGCACCCATTGAATGACGTTGTAGCGCACATCCATCGGATCGACATCTGCGGGCAGTAGTTTGACCTGGAAAGCATCCTTGTAACCGGCAGCCTCAAAGGCCTGGTTCCACCAGCTGGCGCCTTCCACCAATGCTGAACGAATGGGTTCCGGCGCACCCGGATCAACGTAATATACGATGGGTTCGACAGCCTCGCTGACTTCTGCCAACGGGTTCTGCTTTTCAAGCCGGTGGCGCCGGCCATAAAGCACCCGGATGGGCTCCCCGATCGGGACGGCGTAATCCATGAACCCCCTGCTCCGATCTGAAGCCAATACCCCCGAACGTGCGTCATACGGCAAAGGTATGTAATTGTCATCCGGCAGACGTATGAACGAATGGTGCAGGTGCACGGTCACCGATGTCGGGTCGGGAACCACGGTGGACAGAATGTCGCTGACGACGGCACCCTTGTCATTGAATTTACGTTCCCCGGTAAAACTGACAATGGTTTCTATCTCGGTGTTGTCCGGGAAAGCCCGGGTGCGCGGCAGGTAAATGGCCGACCTGCCCGGGTCAATTTTGTAGGTACCCTGTTGTGCGCGGCTCAGGCGAGTGGATAAACCATGTGAGTCATGCAAAAAGAAGTCCGTGGCATCGACCAGCACCGAGGCATCCGATTCAGCCAACACTTCAAAACCCCAGATCACTGAGCGGGCAAACGAACTTTCAACGGCGGCCCGCTCAAGCGGATCTTCAGACACCGCCCGGTAAGCGGTATTGTTCTCAACCAGCAATATTTTTGGACCTGAGCGCAAAAACTCAACAAGCCTGGTGCCGCCCAGTTGTCCACGATCAAGACCAAGGTCGTTGGATCCTACCCCCCGGGGCATGGAGGACTGATAAATAAACTCTTCACCCAATTGATCGATACGAAGTAAGAGTTGCCCGGTTTTCTCGTCCCAGTAAAGCTTATAAAAGCCATCCATATGAACCAGGTCCTTGACCCTTTCTTCAATAGTGATCACCTTCTTTGCTGTGTCGCCTTCCTGCAGGCCCAAGGCGAACTGGGGACCAATCAGCAGCACAAAACAGGCGAAAAACCAACGATTAATTCTTTGCATCAGGATATGGTCCTGTAGATAGTAATTTTTGAGTGGGCGTAGTTTATCTGAAATTTATCACGGCATTTTGCTACGCGCCCGCCGAGCGCCCGAGACACGGCACCGATTTTAAACCCTGGCGCAGCTTTTGACTGACTGCGGACACGGTGAAAGCCGTGTATCAAAGGTACTCGGTGCAGCCCTGCTGCGTTTATTTGGTGACACACGGGTGAGCCACCAGGTACCGGTATCGCTTTCCAAATAGATGTCGAGAATGCCATCGGCGTACGTCACCAGATTGAAGCGTTGACGGATGCCCTGGAGGACAGGCTGTAAACGGGTACTCAGACCCCATAACTCAGGATCAGTCTTTTGTGCTCCAGTCGCAGCCCAAGCAGTCGGGCGAATGACCATTCTCTTCAAGCAACTCGAAGATGAGTTTTTTCCAGGGGCCATCCGGTTTCCAGACAGTGTTCATGTCTGCCTTGGCTTCCTCTATGGACACTTGCTCGTACAGGACACGGTATAGGAACGCAAAAGCAGAGGCCCGGTAATTGGCCTGGCAATGCAGCAGGGTCTTCTTGCCAGGCGCGCTCTGCATGACCGCAGCAAATGCGTTGAAATCGGCCTTTATCGGGGCTTCCCAGATCACGGGCACCTGTGCGTACTCCATGCCCAGGTCTTTGACGATCTGGTCCTCGTTGGCAATCGCCCCTTTGCTGTTGGCAAACGCGATGTAAACGACCCGCTCGAAGCCTTCATCCTTCAATTGCTCCAGCTGCGTCTCGCTGGGCTGGCCGGCGCTTGCGAATAGCGGTGAGTATTCGCGGTAGTTCTTGATTTCCGAGAGTTCGTTTGCCGCCAGGGAGGCAGAGAAAAATAGCAGGACAAATGTCGGTATCAGGGCTGTTATCCGGGCGTTCACGGTGGCTCCTCGCTGGTGTGAATTCGCACAGTCTCCCACATCGGGAAACCCGGTGCGAACCTCGCACATTCCTGCGCGAAGTAAAGACACCCACATTTCAACTTCACTGGGTTATGGTTGTCGTGATTTTCATTTAAGCATTACAAGACTTGGTTCCAACGAGTTCTACTCTTGAGTATTGCGCCCGCCCCACTGCATTCGGTGGGGCGGGCTTTGATCTAACTCTGTCGCGTTCTAGTCTGTCTGGGGTATTGGCAGACCCGGCACACCCACGTCGTACTTGAGTACAGCCGGGCCCAAGCTGTCCGGCCCAGGTGGAAAGAGCGCAAAGTTGGTGATAAAAACGCTCTGCCGTTCACCTTTACCCGTGCCAAATGCGATGCTCGCCGGGTTATGAAGCCCGTCCGTCGCAGTTAGCAACACCTCATAGGAGCCATCGCTCGGATCGATACGCACCAGCTTGTCCTGGAGCACAAGCAGGGCGTACACGTTGCCGTGAACATCCAGGGCTATCCCGTCGATTCCCCACAGATCATCGAAGTCGCAGCCATTGGTGTCATCTCCGGCGACCACTTCCGGTTGGCCCGCTGAACCATCTTCAAGGATGGGAATACGCACCAGCAAACCTTGCAGGGTGTTCGCGACGTAAACGCTGTCCTCCCAGATTGCCACACCGTTAGCCCCCACATCCCCACAACCAGCGAGTGACGCATCAAAGGACCATAACTGTGCGGGTCCTGAACCATCTGTCGGTATCCGCCAGATAGCGCCCCCCAGCGAATCGCTGACGAACAGATCATCGTTGTAATCAAAAGCCAGGCCGTTGGCCAGGATAATGTTCTGGGTTCCCTCCAGTCGCTCAGCAGTTCCATCGTCGTGGAGTTGGTAGACGCCGTTCTTAGTGAGATCGAATGGATTTGGCCAGGCAAAGTAGATATCGCCGCGGGCGTTGACTACGATACCCGCTGGACCCTGGCCGTCTTCAAAGAAAGCCAACTCTTCTGCCTCTGTTCCATCGGGACTGATTTTCTTGATCCAGCCATCACTGGGCAGATACCAAAAAGGGGAGCCCTGAGTGACGTACATGTTCCCTTTCTTGTCAATCGTCAGGCCTTCAGGCCAGTGCTGCATCCCGGCATCGAATGATGCAACCGGCACGACGCCATCTTCCGCTTTGGCGACCGCTGGCGTCAGCGTCACAATGCTACAGATAAGTAAAGCGGTAACCCGGATGAGCCACCGACAGTTTCCACAGTGGTTTGAACTTGAAGTACTCATATTATCTCCTTGGTTTTCTTGCAAGAACAACGGATTTGAAAACACTTTCGCGTTTTGCGTTTTTGGTAGAGTTCCTCCTTGCCGTAGAGACAAGGCGTGAACTACGTAGAGGAATCTACTGCGAGCAGTTCACGCGAGTAACGAAAGAGTTGTGAAACTTGGACGAAATTACGGCGAAATTCAGGAAGAATGCCAGAATTATGCGAAAACTCAGGGCCGTGTTTCTTCGGCCATTTTTGCGATGGCTTCGCGTTGAACACCAATACGCCGTTCACGCTCTGCCACGGCAGCCTGGAACCTGGGCTCATCGCGGATCAGGTCGTACATCGGCATCAGAAGGACAGCATTCCAGGCATACAGGTGGTTATGGGCCAATTGGGTTTCGATGCTTTGCAGAGATTTTTTGATATCACCTGCCATCAGGTAGCATACTTCCGGAAAGTCCCAGTCGGCATGTTCGATCGCCAGGGGTAGCGAATCATCTATGTATGATATCGCCTGGTCCAGCAATGCTGATCCAAGCTCCTGATCCCCGGTGTTCATCAAAACCCAGGCGACGGAACAAGCAGCTCTCCTGCGATTTTCGACCAGTTCCGGCCATTGGCCGGGATCGAGCCAACCCGGATCAGTCGACAGGTATATTTCCCGTGCAAGTCGAATGTCACCCTGGGTAAGCGCAAGAAAAGCTACCAGTCTGTTCGCGAATTGGGAATGTCTGATTTTTGGTAACAGCGCCTTGATGGATTCCAGCGTGTCAGCCGGGTTTTGTTTGGAAAAATTAATCAGTACATCGGCAAAACCCAACCTCCACTCCACTGCGCCCTCGTTGGCCATTTTTTCGCGGACCAATTGGGCAGCTTCCTGATCACCCAACTGGATGAACAGAAAAATCAGAATCATTTTGTTGCCATGATTGCCCGGGTCGAGTTCAACGGCTTTCCTGGCCGGGGGTAGCGCCTTGTCAAATTGACCCATATGGAGCATGTATAAAACCGCCAGGTTGGAATATCCCGGCGCGAAGTCAGGATTGAGTTCGATGACTTTCTGAAACTGGCCTTCCGCGAGCGTGTACAACCCCTTGTTGCGGTACCTCGAACCCAGGTTCAGGTTATACAGGGATGATCTTGGATCCAGTTCGACAGCCTTCCGCGCCAGTTCAACCTGTTCCTGTATCCGCAGTGGGTATGCGCCGAGAAAGCCTGAGTACCAGAAATATGCGGTGGCATAATTCGGACTCAATGTGATGGCTTTTTGATAAGCGGATTCAGCTTCACTGTTTCGCTTGTAGTAAGCGTGTATGTTGGCCAGTGAGGCATAGGCTTCGCCAAGGCCGTTATCGATAGCCAGTGCATTTTTCACGGCCTCTTCAATAATGGGTAGCAAATCTTCGATGCGATAGGCGCCATAACCTGGCAACACCCAGTTGCTATCCGCCACGCCCACCCACGCCAGGGCAAACAACGGGTCCAATTTAGTGGCTTTGCTAAATTCCTCAGTGGCCAGTTTCAGGCTGGCACTGTCCCGGGTCGCCATCAATTGCCGGCCCCGCAAATAGGCGTCGTAAGCCTGTAGATTGTCAGTTGGTCTTGCGTCGATACGCTGTTTTTCTTTCGCGGAAAGCCTGGCCTTTAAGGCAATGGCAATCTCTTTTGTAATTTCGCTTTGCACGGTAAACAGGTTTTCCGCCGTCAACTCGCGATCATAGATTTCCGCCCACAGGTGTTCATCGGTTGCGGCATCGATCAACTGCACATTGATCCGCACCTGGTTGCCGGAGCGTTGGATGCCGCCTTCGAGAATATTTGCCACGCCCAGTTCTTCCGCAATCTGTGGAATTTTCTTGACGGTATCCTTGTATTCAAGTACCGAGGTGCGTGAGATCACCTTCATAGAGCCGATCTTGGCGATAGTGGCCAGCAGGTCATCATGAATACCGACAGTGAAGAACTGGTCTTCCTCGAGATCACTGCGGTTGTCGAAAGGCAGGACAGCGATGGATAGTTGGCTGGCCGTGGTCGGAGACACGCCGGGTCGCCAAACCATGAAAACAATGACCAACACCAGTGCAAGCCCCGCCACGATCAGTGCAAAGCCTGACTTTCTGTTTTTGATAAGGGAACCAAGTACCTTGGCTGATTTAAGACCAGGAGGAGTATCGGATACTGGAAGATCAAAAACGTAACCACGCCGGGGGAGTGTTTTGACCTTGCTGTGATTTTCATCACCCAGTGCAGCCCTGATTTCCATCAGGCACTGTGTGATCGAATCGTCCGTTACCGCCCGGCCCGCCCATACACCGGACAACAGGTCATCCTTTGTCACCAGTTGGCCGCTTCGTTCGGCCAGGTAACACAGCACTTCGAATGACTGCCGCCGAAGCTGCACTTTCTCGCCACCGCGCAGCAACAGGCATCTATCAAGATCAAGCTCGAAGTCCTCGAAGTAGATCGCTTGACGGATGTCTGAAGTCCCTGTCATCTGATTATTCCGTTGTTATTTATCAATAATAACGGATTTTCCTGAATCATTTGTCCAATCGAAGGAGGTTTGGAGATTTGGGGTCACCCATATCTAAGGTTTCTTTTTTCATTGGAACGAATTCAATGGTCATTTGCTCGCCAAGCGGATACTGGATGGGTTTTCCCGCAATAAATCCATGTTTTTCATAAAGTTTTACACCAGGCAAAGTCGCCATCAATTCGAGCTTTCTAAAGCCGGCACGAAAGGCTTCATGTTCACACTTACGCATAATCATTGAGCCGACGCCCATTCGGGAAAATTCAGGATTGACAAAAAACGCCCTGATTTTTGCCGCTCCGGTTGCCGGGTCTATCATACGCGGGTTGCGACTTTGCTCCGAATCACTACCAAAAAGTGTTTCCCGATAACTCCAACCGCCACAACCGATGGGTAGCCCACCGGACTCGACCATAAAGTAGGTCTGATCGGTGATCAATTGTGTATCAAGGCCGAAAGCGGTCTTTAACGCACCCTCAATTTGCTCTGACGAATAATCCGCCGACCCCAGCTTGCGTGCAGACATTTCAATCAGCAATTCTATCGAGTGGTAATCCGATTCAATGGCGGTGCGTAATTTAAAGCTCATTGTGCTGACCGGTTGGGTAAATTCTGCCGCATTGCCAAGTAATAATATGATTTCGCGTTAAGTTTATGCTTATAATAAAAACGAAAATGATAATGATAATGATAACTATTATCAGAATAAAACAGTCCTGCACATGGAGAACTTAAATGACGAATTACAGGATCGGAATCCAGCTTCCCGCACGATTGTCGCAAGTCTTTGTTTTGACCGCAGCGGCTGTGGCACTCTCACTAGGTCTGGTTGGAACTGTCAACGCGCAAAGCGAGGATGACGAATCAGACCAACTGGAAGAAATCATCGTGACCGGTACCCGTAAAGAAGGTCAGCTGATAACAGAAACACTGTCCCCGGTTGACATCATCACCGGATCTGCTCTCAGTTACCAGGGGACGGCTGATTTGACCGACTCACTGACTAAACTGACTCCGGCCCTCAACACGCAACGTTTCCCAATCGCTGACGGCACCGCTTTCGTGCGTCCCGTGGTATTGCGCAATCTCGCTCCCGACCAGACACTGGTACTGGTGGACGGGACCCGCAGACATCGTTCTGCCCTGGTGAATTTACAGCTTGCACCGCTGGGGACCGTTAACCAGGGTTCCCAGGCGGTCGATTTCTCCGCTTTCCCGGCCAGTGCCATCAAACGTGTTGAAGTCATGAGAGACGGCGCCTCTGCGCAGTATGGCTCTGATGCCATCGCTGGTGTGATCAACGTCATCCTCAAGGACGACAACGAAGGCGCAACAATCAACGCTCAATATGGCAAATATACCGAAGGCGATGGTGAGCGCGTCAATTTCAATGCCAATACAGGCTTTGCACTGGGTGAGGACGGTTTCCTGAATTTAAGTTTTGAGTATTCGACATCGGACCTCACATCCCGGGGGCAGGCACGCCCTGACGCTGCGGAAGTAGCTGAGATCGTGGGCGCCGATGTTACGCCATACAACGGTCTGGGCCAACGCTGGGGCGACCCGGATGTCGAGGCAATGAAGTTTTTCCTCAACACCGGGATCACTTTCGGTAACAACGTTGAACTGTTTGGCCATGCAAGTTACATGGACAGTGAAACCGTAGGCGGCTTTTTCTATCGAGGTCCCGTGCTTGACCCGGTTCACGAAATCAGTGCCCGCTCAACATTGATGAAAGACAGCAACGGCGATTTTCTTCCCGATCCTGCGTCACAGACGCTGATTGACAGCATCATCAATGCCGGGCTTAATCCCGCGGATTACGTAACAGCCGACAGCAACAGCCCGAGCGGATGGGTATTGTTAAATCCGATACACACCGAATTCCCGGGTGGTTACAGCCCCCTGTTTGGAGCGGATATCAAGGATTACGCGATTGTGGTCGGCCTGCGTGGCGACTTTAGCGATAACTTCAACTGGAACGCTCGTGTGCGGACCTCGGAAAATGAAATATCCTACTTGCTTCAAGATTCCATCAACCCCAGCCTCGGACGCCTGTCGCCCACGGTTTTTAACCCGGGCACTCTTACCCAGGAAGAGTCTGGTATCAACGTTGATTTCATAAAGACATTCGACAACTCACCGTTGAATCTCGCGTTTGGACTGGAGTGGCGCAATGAAACATACACCGTTGGTGCCGGCGACCAAGCATCCGTAGAGGCTGGCCCGACATTCGCTGAGTTTGGCGTGCGATCGGATGGCTTCCAGGGTTTTGGGCCGGAGATGGCCGGTAAGTGGGAGAAGGACAGCACGGCTGCTTATGTCGACTTGGAAACCGATTTTAACGACCGGCTCTCGGCGGCCGTTGCCGCACGCTATGAAGACCACGATGGCTTCAGCTCAACGTTTGATTGGAAACTCTCAGGGCGGTACCAGTTTACAGACAGTGTTGCTGTCCGGGCCACCTACAATACCGGGTTCCGGGTGCCCACGCCGGGCCAGGTCAATACGCTTAACCTGACGACGTCCGCTGACGCCTCGGGAAACCTGATCCCCAGTGGGTTCTACCCGGTTGATCACCCGGTTGCCCAGGCGCTTGGTGCGACTCCCCAACAGACCGAAGAATCCCAGTCCTTTACAATCGGCTTGGTTTGGGAGGCTTCCGACAATATCAGTGTAACCCTGGATTTTTATGATATAACGATTGATGACCGTATTGGCTCGTTGGACAAAAAGGTTGACCAGGCCGCCGTCGATAATCTCATAGCCGCGGGCTTCCCCAATGCAGAACTACTGCTGGGCAGTTCCGCCAGTTACTTCAGTAATGCCTTTGACTCTGAGATCACCGGCCTTGACCTGACAATCGACAGCTACTTCGACCTGGGAGGCGGCACCTTGAATGCGGGCTTCCGCCATAACTACAATGACCAGGAAGTCACAAATATCAAACCCGGCACCATTAACGCCAGCCGGGCTTATGATCTGGAAAACCAGGTGCCAAACAACAAGTCGATTTTGAACTTTGATTACACGAAAAACCGTTGGGGCGGGTTGCTTCGTTTCAATTACTACGGTGGCTGGAGTACAACGGGCGGTATTTTCAGCCCGGGTGATGCTTCTGATGCTTCAGACTACGGTAGCGAGATCCTGGTCGATCTTGAAGCACGTTTTGCAATTTCTGACACCTTCACTGTTGCCGTTGGTGGTGACAACATCTTCGATACGTACCCCGACAAGGAGCAGGATGGCGTGTTCCAGTTCCTCGGTGTGGTCCACTCGATCACATCACCGTTTGGGTTTAACGGGGCCCTGTGGTACATACGTGGTACCGCCTCGTTCTAAAACCTTTGACTGAAAGTTTTGGGGTCAGAGAAGTTCAGGACCCGGGTAGACAGCTTTATCTGCTAGCCGGTTTCCCGCTGCCCACTACCTGGTTTTTACTCTGGCCCCATGATTTTTCTCATAGACTTCTTTCCACTAAGGGAAGCACTTTATAGCGCTGGGCCCTGTCCGCCGACTACATACTCCTGCGGTACTTCGCCAAGAAATTAAAGGGGTTGTTCTGCAAAACCAGCGGGTTGGATCTATACTCAAGTAATCTACACCGGCATTTGCCGGCTCTGCGCTGATGCGCGATTGGCCAAGGAATGGTTCAATGAAGCTTATGACCGCAATTCAGGGACTCAGTGCTGCGCTGTTTCTCTTTGTTTTAACCACGCCATCGTCGATGGCCGCACCGGCATGCAAGGGCCCAAACAAGAACGACCCGGGCTGCCCCGGCGCGGAGGAACCACCCGCGGAGTCTGCACTGGCCGCCGGCATGGTGGACAGTGTGACCATGGACTGGTTCAACCAGGCCCTGGTTGTGCGCGGCACTGGCATTGATGTAGCAACGGACTGGGTCCTGGGCGGGTCTCCATCGCTGTCGAATGTCACGGTGATTGATCCAGATACGGTTGAAATCGGGTTTGACGCCGACCTGGCGGCAGAGGTCCAGGGTGCCGGCAGCTACCTGCTGACCGCGGACGGAAACGCCCAACTTACCATTTACAGTGAGTACCAGATCATTGATCCGGCAGCCACGGGCTGTCCCTGCGAAGGCACCTGGGCTGCGCAGATTCCAAACTGGGGCAGTCCCACCGATACCGAGTGCCTGGAGATCGAGGGTCCGGGCAGCAACGACCCGGCGGACATTTCCGGCATTTATACCCCTGCGGATGTGCTAATCGACCCACAGTACACATTTGCCGCCTCATTCAATCCAGGCGTTCCGGGCGACTCGGTGTGCCGGTTGGAGCAGGTCAACCCGGATCTGAGTACTGCCGACCTGGTCAACGAGCAGATCAACGAGAACCAGCAGGCGGATTGCCGGACAGCCCTGGCTGCCAATGCCTGTTCTTCAATCACTGCCCTGCCCTAGGCCGGTTAGCGAGATGAACTGTCCAACACGCCGAATTACGGATTTCCTGGGTGTCGTGCTGCTGCTATGCGCAGGACCGGTATACGCTGCCGAATTGCATAGCGCCAGTGTGGACCGTGCCGGCGAGCGTATCATCGTACGCGGTGCGGCTTTCGATGGCGGTACCGCATTAACCCTTGGCGGAGTGACGGTGCCCACGGCCAACGTGACCCCGACCACGCTCGACCTGCCCTTTGATGTAGACATCTACGCCGCGATCCAATGGCGCGGCAGCTATGCCTTGGTCGCTGATGGCACCGAACGCATGTCCGTGTACATTGATGCGCCGATCCTGGCGCCTTTACCGCCACCACCACCACCACCGCCACCCTCCGGCGGACCGGACTGCCCATGCATCGCTGGATGGGACGCCACGGGCGTCAGTAACCAGTGGGACATCGTCTGGTGCACGGACGGCACGGATGGCACCCAGAACTACACCACGGGTGCTGGAAGCCCCTGGTTCTTCGGCCTCGGCTGGGATCCGAACAACCCCTACTTCGACCCGGTCGACCCCGGCAATTCGATCTCATTCTGCGTTGCCCATGACGGCGCGGTTTACACGGTGGCCGAGCCGGTCACCAATGAGGACCAGTACTGGGATTGCTACGAGCACCTGTGGGTGAATATCTGCTTCTGAACAAGCGAATTATGGGGCCATAGTACAAGAAAAGTGAGAACACCTAAGTCTCTCGGACTAGAGTTCACCTGCAATGCCAAGGATATATCTCTTCATCGGACTGAGGGGAATTAAGACTGCTAGAATAATAATAATGGAAACTGAGAGACGCAATTCGATCTTTCATAACACAACTGTTCGCGGGCTCATACGCGTCCTGATTGGCGTGGGCACCATCGCGGGTGTGATGGCAGGCGCCATCGCGTGGCGTGTTGCACATCGACCGGATGCTCCTACCCTGTTCCCTATTATCGGCTGGCAGATACTGGTCTGGTTACCCTGGGTCGCCTATTACTACGCGGTGCGTTATCTCGTCCGTCGCCTGGGCACGTACCAGGACGCGACACTGGCTGGCCTGGTCCTGCATGTACTTGCCGCCTTGCTGATCGCAATATCCCATCTTGCCTGGTATTGGCAGGTAAGCAGCCTCACCAGCCCGTTCCTTGAAGCGGACGGCACCCGCTACGGTGTTTTCGCATTCTTTTTTGTTTTCTGGTTCCTCATTGATCTGCTGCTCTACTGGGCCATTCTGGCGCGACCGGAGCCAGAAGAGGATACTCATGAGCAGAAAGAGAACAGCGTGACGACCGAACGCTTTGCGGTGCGCAAGGGCCGTTCGCAACATATCGTCCGCACCACCGATATCCATTGGATAGAGGCCCAGGGTTACTACGCCGTTCTGCATACAGACAGCGGCAATTTCCTGTTACGCAGATCTCTCACGAGGCTCGAAGACGAACTGGACCCGGCAAACTTTATTCGCGTACACCGGTCGACGATCATCAACGTAAACCATATCCACAGCCTGAAAACAAACGACAGTGGATCTCAACTTGTCATGCTGACCGACGGTAAATGCAGGGGCGTGAGCCGCAATGGCCGACGCAAGCTCAGGTCGGTGGTGCCGCTGGCCTCCTGACACAGGCTGCAAAACCATGTCGATTCGCTGCAAAACGCTAAACATATGTAAGCCAAGCGGTCAGAATAAAGACAGCCAAGCTCCCGGAGTCACATGTGCACCTGATTTTTGTGTTGTTACTGTTTGCCGTAGTGCCAACCGTTTGCGCCGATCCATTGTTCATCGCGGTACCGGATCACGCGACGGCTGTCGATGGCGGCCTGTCGCGTGGCGTGGCGTTCGGCGATGCCGACGGTGACGGTGACGCAGACCTCCTGGTTGGCAACACCATCAATTACCCGGAATTTCTCTACCGCAATGACGGCGAGCAATTTGCCCAGGTGATGGAGACGGCACCGTCGCTCGCGGGCGGTTTTACCGAGGGTGTCAACTGGGTTGATTTTGATAATGACGGTGATCTTGACATCTTCACAGTGCGAACCAACGGCGCGAATGACCTGTATCGCAATGACGGTGACTGGTCTTTTGCGGAAATCGAGATGGGAGATCTGACTACCGATCGCTCGACCAGCTCAATGGCCTGCTGGGCTGATATCGACGGCGACGGCTGGCTCGACGTATTTGTCGTCAACCGTCGCGGTGAGAACGATGCAATCTACCGTAGCCTCGATGGCCAGTCTTTTGAACGCGTTGAGGGCAGCGTTGCCGGCAGGGGAGGTGGCGATGGCCGTAGCTGCCTGCTCGCTGATCTCGATAATGACGGAGATCCGGATATTTACGTCGGAAATTTCGTCGATACATCAACCAGCCCCCCGACAAAGCAGCGCAACTACCTGTACTTCAACCAGGGTGACTTCGACTTCAGCGAACAAACACAGGGCCACGCCGTAGAGTCACGGGCCCTTACATATGGGGTGTCCGCGATCGACGCTGACAATGACGGGAGTCCCGATCTTTTCGTCACCAACATCGGCGGCGGCGACCGGAATCACCTTTACCTGAACGACGGTAACGGCACCTTCCGCCTCCGGGAAGCGGGCTTCACAACACCCGTCGATACACCTTCCAAGGGCCATTCCTGGGGCGATTTCGATCTCGATGGTGACCTCGACGTAGCCATTGCCAATGGTACGGAGGGTAGCGAGCATATTCAGAATGAGCTTTATCTCAACGACGGCAATGCGAATTTTAGTGCTGTGACCAACGGGGAATTCGTCACCGACTCACACATCTCGGCCGGCATAGCCTGGGCCGATATCGACAGGGACGGTGATCTCGACCTGTATGTTGCCAACTGGGGAGGCGGTGATCAGGACAATGTCCTGTATCGAAACCTGTCGCGGGGTAACTGGCTGGAGTTGAGCCTTGCCGGTTCCGCTTCAAACCGGATGGGCGTGGGCGCCCGTGTAACCGTAACGACACGACATGCCGGGCAGACCAACAGGCAGACGCGCTGGCTGCACACCAACACGGGCTATGCGAGCCAGAATGAGCCGGTTTTGCATTTCGGTCTTGGTCCGGCGACCAAGGTTGCGGAGCTCAGAATCGATTGGCCATCCGGCCGGCGTGATATATTTGTTGATGTCGCCACAAACCAGTACATGCCCATAAAGGAAGGCACTGTGCTTGATAAGCATTGAGGAAAATATGATCCGATTTACACTGAACGGCAAAATCTACGGCTTCGAAGGTCCTGAAAACACGCCTTTGCTGTGGGTCCTACGTGACGGCGCGGGCCTCACTGGCACCAAATACAGTTGCGGGGCGGGCCAGTGCGGGTACTGCCAGAGCGGCCAGATCATGGCGGTTGCAGCGATGCTCAGGAGCCTGCCTTCGCCAACTGACAAGGATATCGATCGCAAGCACAGTAACATCTGCCGCTGCGGCACATATTCACGCATTCGCAAGGCAATTCACCGTGCGGCCGAATTGTCTCGAGAGGGGTCAGGTGATGAGTGAACTTAAGCGAAGAGACTTTCTTAAACTGTGCGCAGTCACCAGCATGGGGCTCGTTATCGGAATCCCTGCTATCGGCCGGTCAGCGAGTTCAGACAGCGAACTTCACCCGCTGATCAGGGTGGGCACGGATGGGCGAATCACTATCTACGCCCAGAACCCGGAGATGGGCCAGGGTGTGAAAACGGCATTGCCAATGATGGTTGCTGAGGAACTCGATGTCGACTGGGCTTCGATCGAAATTGAGCAAGCCGACTGGGACTCTCGGCTGGAAAACCAGTTTTCGGGAGGTAGCCTCAGCGTTCGCTTGAACTACAATGCGATGCGCCAGGCAGGCGCCAGCGCCAGGGCCATGCTCCTGGCAGCAGCTGCGAATCAACTCAAGCGGTCTGTTGCAGAGCTTGACACCGAATCCGGTCATGTCATTGACCGCAGCGGCAATGCCCGGCTCAGTTACGCAATGCTCGCCGAAGCGGCTGCCGCCCTGCCCGTCCCGGACAAACCCCAACTCAAGGAAGCGAAGGACTTCGCCTTGATCGGAAAATCCGTCGCCGATGTCGATTTGGAACAAATCAATACGGGTCAACAGCACTACAGCCTCGACCTGAAACTCCCTGATATGTTGTACGCCGTTGTGAAGCGCTGCCCTCATGGCGATGGCCAGCCTGAATCGTTCGATGCAACAACCGCCAAAACAGTTCCGGGCGTTGCCGATTTCCATGTGCTCAGGAATATCGACCACGGTGGGCGCATCATACTGCCCAACTGTCCGAACTTTGTCTCCGGCGTGGCGGTGCTGGCGACCAGTACCTGGGCTGCACTCGAGGGTGCCCGAAAACTGGACGTCAAGTGGCAGATGCCAGGTTCGCGCGATGATTCAAACGAACTCATGCAACGCTTCGAGCGGGCGCTCAACGCTGCCGATGAGACCGTGAGAAGTGATGGCAATGCCGCGTTCATCAACCCCGAACACAGCATCGACGCCACCTACCGATTGCCCTTCCTTGCGCACATGCCAATGGAGCCGATGAATTGCACCGCTCATGTTCAAACTGACCGGGCGGAAGTGTGGGCTCCGACGCAGAACCCACCAATGGCTGCCGAGGCTGTCGCCAAGGTTCTGGGTATCCCGCAGGAAAGCATCACGATCCATGTCGTACGCTCGGGTGGTGCATTCGGCCGACGCTACTATGCAGACTTTGTTACCGACACAGTGCTGCTATCGAAGCGTTTCGGGCGGCCTGTGAAAACCGTCTGGCCCCGCGAAGACGATGTTCGGCACGGCTATTTCCGCCCATCCAGTGCACAGCGGGTACGCGCCGCAACCACTGACGGAAAGATAAGCCATTGGCACCAGCGGGTGGCGAGTCACCCCAGGCAAATCTATCTGGAGCGCGACGGCTCCCCCGCCGAGATCGCCAATTATGAATTTCCGGCCGGGTTCGTGCCTAATCTGCTGTTCGATTACTCTGCTGTACCAGCACGCATACCACTCGGCCAATGGCGCGGTACCGAGCATTCGAGTAATGTCTTTGTCGTTTCAAGCGCAATTGATGAACTTGCCCATGCCGCCGGTGTTGATCCTTTGGAATTCTGGCTCGGCCTCGTTGGCGATGAACAATTCGTGCAGGTCAGGGAGGACTTTCGTTTTGACGCGTCGCGCCTGAAAAAAGTCATCGCACTTGCTGCAAGCAAATCCGGCTGGGGCAAGCCTTTACCCGAAGGCGCCGGCCGGGGTATCGCAGCGTGCTATGCACAGGGCGCCTGGGTGGCTGAAGTTGCCGAAGTCACGGTAAAAGAAGACCGCCTGACAGTGGACAGGATCACCTGCGCAATCGACTGTGGACTTGTTATCAACCCCCAAGGGGCCGTCAACCAGGTCGAAGGCGGCATAGTAGACGGTTTATCCGCCGCTCTATACGGCAGAATCACCGTAACTGACGGCATCGTCCAGGAGACCAACTTTAACAACTACCGCTTCTGTCGAATGAAAGACATTCCGGTGATAGATGTCCATTTCGCTGCAAGCAGCGACTCACCCAGGGGGCTCGGAGAGGGGCCTTTACCGCCGGTAGCCCCGGCCGTAACCAACGCCATCTTCGCCGCGACGGGGAAGAGGGTTCGTGAACTACCGATAAGGATTTGACTTATGAATCTGTTTCATTTTTTCAGGAAACCGGCCAGCCTTGTCCTGGTCTTTGTGCTGACCGTTGTCACCCAGATAGCGACTGCAGAGGAGCCGTCGGAGATTCGTGGCGATCCAGCTGCAATCGCAGATGCCGCGGCCATGGTGGAAAAGATGGGTGGTGCGGCAATCTGGCGTGACCTGGAGCAGGTCCACTTCGTACACGAATGGGACTTCGTCAATCGCCCCGACCGCTATCTGGAGAACGAGATTCTCGACCTGACGGGGCCCCGCTCATACGTGACAATGGATAGCGAAATCTATTCACGAACACGCGCTTACAGCCCGGAACATGGACGCTGGAGCATATTGAACGGTGAGTTCAAGAAAGACACCGCAGAGGCGCTTGCCAATTCATTGGAACGGGCGCCGTACAGTATCTACCGCCTGGCACGGGCAATCGCACGTGGCGACAGTGAACTGGAGATTCGTTACGGCGCTATCGAAGGAATCCCGGGCCCACCGGCACTCGAGTTCATCGGGGCCGACGGCGTGGCGCACGGATGGATACTCTTGAACACGCGCAAAGAGCCCATCATCTGGGCAACCACACAATACATCTATGTACTTGGTCCCCTGAAGCGATTTGGAAACCTGCTGGTTCCGGACTGGGCCACGACGAGCAACGGCCTGGTACGTTATGAAATGGTCTCGTTAACGGGCAGCAACAAGCGACCGGATCTATCGCTGTTTGCACGCCCTGCTAACACAGAGGGCAACTGAATTCAGAGCACACCCCCAGCCAGAGAAAAGTGGCCGAGTAAAAAATCTACCGCTCCAGTTTACTCTGGCACTTTACCCTGACCCCATTACTTACGCCCCTGGAATATAAATTCAGGGCAGAATGATCTCGCCGCTGGCGACGCGCCGTTCGATTTCGGCGGTTTCCGCGGCGCGGCGGGCCGCAAGCGTATTCACTAGCTGGGCGTAAATCGGTTCGTCCTTCAACTCGGGCGCCCACAACCCCTGTTGCGCCGCGTGGTAGGTATCCAGGTGTATTCGCCCGAAGCCATGGTGCTCGATCAGGGCGATGGCTTCATCGTGTTTGCCGAGAACTGCGAGCAGATCGACCAGGTAGCTCAACCCGAAATGGGCCGTGGGTCCGACGGCTTGACGGACATACGGCAGAACGTATTCACCCAGTGCGTAAGCATCCTCCGAATGGCCGGATTGCTGAAGAATCCGAACCATGTGCGCCAATTCACCCCAGTTTTCGAGCGTCACGGGCGGGTACTGTTCCAGCATGTCCGGACCCATCATTTCCACCAGTAAATCGTACCGTTTTTGGTGGTCACCCTGACGAGCAGCAAAGATGTCCTTGACAACATACTGTGCCAGGTCAAAATACCGTGCTTTCGGGTCCATCTCGCTTGTCATGCCAAGCGCCTTTTCCGGCTGATCCGCGGTCATCGCGAAAATCATGGCACGCAGCAAGTTCGGCTCCCAGCACCAACTGAGAATGTCATCCATGGGGCCGGTTTTCCTGGCAATCACACGATCAAGAAAAGCGATCGCCTTTTCCGGCGGAAGGGCGTTGGCTGCATAATCTCCCATGCAACTGATCGTTTCATCGCTCGGAGTACCTTCGATTTGACCCTTTCGCGTCAACGTGGTCAACGCGTCAGCCACATGGCCATCATGTCCTTCGACGTTGGCGATGTAGTCCAGGCTGCGCGTAAATTCGGGATCGATCTCCAATGCCCGGTCAAGGTGCGTCATCGCCTCGTCCATGCGGTGCGCGAATGCCAGGGTCTTGGCGATGCGCAGGTGGGCATCGGGGTTCAGCGGGTCCAGCGCCAGGTAGCGGCGATGGTATGTCAACGCTTCCTCCTCCCTGAACGGAATGTAACGCAAAGCGGTGCCCAGACCAGCCAGTACGTAGGGGTCGTTGGGCGAACGTTGTTCGGCTCGCCTGAACGTCTCGGCAGCCGTGAACGAGTCGCCAAGAGCCCACCACTGCAGATGTCCGAGCGCGATGTCGGCCATGATGTTTTCGGGGTCGATCGCCTTGGCGCGGGTGATCAGCGGTTCGGCCTGTTCCCAGGCCACGTGGCTTTGCAGGCCCAGCCAGATCATGTCGAAGCGCAGCAGCGCCTTGCGTGCGTAGGCGTCGGCAAATTCCGGTGCGAGCCGGATGGCCTCGTCGAAAAAACCGTCCGCAACGCCTGGTTGCTTAAGATGTGACAGCGCCCGCAGGTAGGCCTGGAGCGCCTCATCGGAGATGCTGGCATGATCTTCGCTGCGCGCAGCCACGGTCAGGGACAGGGCTTCGGCAATGGACTCGACGATGCGCTGGCGCAAAGGCCCCCAGCCGGTTTGACCGGCGCTGAACGTGTTGGTCCAGATATGGCCGCCGGTGGCCGTGTCCAGCAGAGCCAGGCTGACCTGCATCTGGCCGGCGATACTCTGCAAATTGCCCTCCAGCGCCAGACCCGCGTCCAGCAGGTTGCGCACCGAGGCCAGGTCCGCACCCGCTCCGGCGAACCCGGCCAGCGACACGCGCCCTACGACCTTGAGGTCAGTCTGCGACGCCAATCTCTGGCGAATGTCCTCGGCCAGACCCACGCCCAGGTAGCCCAGCGATGGGTCGCCCGTCAGGTTCTCAAAAGGCAGCACCGCCACCGTGCCAGGCTCACCTTCAAAAATAGCACCTCTCCCGGCCTCAATGCGGGGAATCAGCAGGTAGCTGAGGACACCGGTCAGTGTCAGAATACCGGCCATGGATATGACGATGACGCCCTTGCCGATTCCGCTGGCAGGGTCCGCGCGGCGCACGCCGTCCTTGCCGACGTCGAACATCCATGCCAGGAATACCGCGACCGGGAAGCCGAGCACGAAAAGGATTGCGATGGCGGTCTCGGTCCAGGCCGGAAACACCGGGATGCGCTCAACCAGGAAGCTGAGCACCTCGGTGACGCCCCAGGCCACGGCGAAATACAATGCCGTTGTCTGCAAAACCTTACGTTGCTTGAGTTCCTCAAAGACACGCATGTCTTAATCCTTATGGTCAGTTCTGTCCAAACGAGTAGCCCAGCCGTGCGCCGATGGTTCGCGGACGCAGCCTCGTCTCGCGATCATAGGGCACCCAGATCTGGTTGGCCCAGGTGAGCGCGTCGGAATCGGTCACATTGTTGATGAACACCTCGAACAACCAGCGACCGAAGTCCACGCCGCCACCGAGGTTGAGGGTAGCGTAATCCCCGAGTCTTGGAGGGGTTTCTTCCAGGTTGTTGTAATAGTCTCCCACCCAGGCCGCGTTGCCGCGTATCCAGGCATCGTTTCCGCTGATCTCGAAGCCGTATTCCAGGCCCAGTGAGGCGTTGTACCGGGCCGAGCCTGGCAGCCGGCTGCCGGCAGGGCCCAACAGGCCATCCTCTGCCAATTCCGCGCTCAGCCACGACGCCGACAGGTCCAGTTGCAAATCATCGGTCAACAGCGCGCTCAGGGCGAACTCGAATCCCTTGCTTTCTGCAATCCCCGCGCTGAACGGCAACGTGGAGGCGCAGGGGGCGGGTACGGTGACATCAATGCGCAGGCCGGTCCAGTCAATCTTAAACGCCGCCGCCTCAACCGCGACGCGCCGCTGGGCGAATGTCGCCTTGTAGCCGATCTCGACGCTCGATACATCGTCGTTATCAACGTTCTCCCAGGGCAGGCCAACTTCGTCAATGATCCCGTCTCCGTCCGGGTCACATCGTTCGGGTGGTTCTCTAACCACGATTCCGGGACGGAATCCTTCGGCCCAGGTGGCGTAGATCAGCGGTCCTTCTCCGAGGAAAGATCGTTCGGGGCGCCAGTCCAGGCCCGCTTTCAGCGTTTCGCCCGACTGCCGGTCCTCGGGTAGTGAACCGAACCCCCCGCCTTCGACCCTGTACGAGCGGATGCCGGCGGTGATCTCCAGCTGGTCGGTGAGACCGACGCTCGTGTCGGCGAAGAGACTCTTTCTCACGGCCTCGGAATCAACAATTTCGTCGTTATCGAAAAAGCCTCCGAACGGATCGGGTGAGCCCTCGAAGTTTAACGTTTGCACGAAACTCAAATCACGCTCCTCGTAGAACGCACCGAGCAGCAAGCGCCAACGTCCGCCGGGATCCCAGTTCCAGCGTAATTCCTGGGTGAAAACGTCGTTCAAGTCCGCCTGGTAAAGCCAGTATGGTGGTTCGACGCCCTCGAGAGCATCCAGGAAAAAAAGCCCCACGTCCCAGTCGATGCTCGCGGTGGAATCGATCCACGCGCTGGCCGAAGTCAGCGACCACTTTTCGGCGTCGTAGTTGACGGTCAGGCTGTACAACTCCAGGTCGGTCTTCAGGCTTTCTTCGGTTCCGTCCAGGCGCGCGAACCGGGACTGCTCAAAGGGGCCCTGCAGTACGTCGATGGTGGGCACACCGTCCTGATCGGTATCCTGGCTGATCGCAGTTAAGCGAACGTCCAAACGGTCGTTCACCCGCCACAGGGCGCCGAGCCGGAAGCCTTCGGTCACTGTGGCGCCCCGGTCATCTACGGCGCCACCCAGGCGTGCGTTAAAGAGGTCCACCGCCGCCAGCTTGGCCGGGTCCTGGCCAGCCACGTTTCGGATATAGCCGCTGTCATCGAAGCGATAAGCAACCGCTCGCAGCGCGAACTGGTCTTCGACGACGGGGATATTCGCGACGCCCTGGACTTCGTAATTTAAATCACCACTGCCTGAAGTGGAGGAACCGCCCACCTTGACATATCCTGAGAAACGGTCCAGTTCCGGCGCGCGGGTGAGTGTCCGCACCGTGCCTGACATGGAGCCTGCGCCGTACAGGGTACCCTGCGGGCCACGGAGTACTTCCACGCGTTCGATATCCACCAACTTCAGGTCCGGGCTGCCGGTTTCGCCCCAGCCCAGGCCGTGCACCGGGGTTTCGTCGATGTAGACGCCGGTAATGACGCCACCGCGCCCGGGGTCGGAGGTGATACCGCGGATGATGACCGCATTGCGCCCTGACCCGCGCTCAATAAAGTTTGTGCCCGGCTGGTTGCGGAGGTAGTCGTTCATCTCCTGCGCGTGGCGCCGGGCCATCTCGTCACCGCTGATGGCCGTGACGCTCATGGCGGTGTCCAGCAGGCTTTCCTCGCCGCGTTTTTGCGCGGTGACAATAACTTCCTCGAGTATCTTGTAGGAAGCTTCTTCGTCTGATTCGGTTGATTGTCCGGCAACAGTAGTTGTGAAGCAGGAAAAGACCACCATAATTAGCAGTCGGCACGTTCCAAAGTTTATTACTTTTCGCACTTCCTCGGACCTCCCGGTACAAGGCATTTGCTTTTTTTTCTAGTCTATTCAGATATATTATTGCTAGATCAGAGCCTTTTAATATTCACCATTGGTCGTATATTACTGCGAAATGGACAAACTTCTGAAATTAGAACGCCTTCAAGATCAGGGCCGGATCAGGCATTCCCAGCAAGAAATATTTGTAGCAAACACCACACTTACGACCTTTGATATTCATCAGTAAAATTATTGATCTAGATCAATTAGATATGAGTTTGACTTGTTTCTAAGATCGAGAATATGTGCCAACGGATTTTTTTGGGAGTAGAATGGGTATATTCACTGGATTCTGTTGCTGATTAAGTCTTGATGAAGCCAGTATCCATGAAGTCTATCCAGACCATTATGCTTTGGAACGCACAGAGCACTAAAAATAACAAAAACGCCCCGTCTTCCAGGTTAGTGGGCGTATTTCTAGTGTTGCTTTAATAATGTTCAAGGGGAGTTGTAATGGTAGATGGGAACAGCCCGCGTGGTCAGTTGCGGCATACGGCTATCTTGCTTTTCTCGATATCCTTTTTAACCATGGTTGGAGCCGTCTTCGCAGACGAGCCTGAAGGTGCCATGGTGCAGGCCGAATACTCAAAGGGCGCCAACCAATGCATGGCCTGCCACAGGGAAGGCAGGGAAGAGGCGGCGCACGAAATATTCCTGACCCCGATGGGCATCAGTGACTCGGAGAATTCACCCTTTGCTGATGGCCGCCACGATTGTGAAACCTGTCACGGTCCGAGCAATTCTCACCGTTCCAGGCAGGAAGATGGATCGCGCCCTTTACCCGGCATCACCTTCAACAACAAAACCCCGGTGGCCGCGCAGAATGAAATCTGCATGGCCTGTCATGACGATAGCACCATGATGCATTGGCCCGGCAGCACACACGAGGAAGAAGAAGTGGCCTGTGCAAGCTGTCACGAGGTGCATGCCCCACGGGACCCGGCACTGGATAAACTGGCCCAGCAGGAAAAGTGTTTTTCATGCCATCCGCGCACCCGTTCTGAGACCTTCCGCGCCAGTTCTCACCCGCTGCGTTTTGGTGAAATGACCTGTACCGATTGCCATAACCCCCACAATGGAAATAACGATTTCCTGCTGGTTAACTCCAATGTCAATGACACCTGCTACAGCTGCCACGCCGAGAAGCGCGGCCCGTTTTTGTGGGAACACGCACCGGTCTCCGAAGACTGCACCCTTTGCCACAACGCACATGGCAGCAACCATGGAGCATTGCTGAATCAACGCTCACCGTTGTTATGCCAGCAATGCCATGCACCCGGCGGGCACGCCAGCACGGGTTACACCACTGATTTGGCAGAAGACAGCTTCCAGCAGCGATTCATGCTGGGCAGGTCATGTAGCAACTGTCATGCACAGGTTCATGGCTCCAACCATCCTTCCGGCGTGTCATTGACACGCTAGTGGTTGTTGAAAAACAGGTATCAGGAACGATGAAAACACAAAACCGCAATTTCGGTCTCAGTATCTCCGCCCTTTTGCCAGCCCTGCTGTTGAGCGCACATGGGCCGATTGTGCAGGCACAGGACACGGACCCCGCTATTTACTCTTGCGCGCAGTGTGTCGGCTATACCGGTTGGCGTGGCATCCTCGACTTTGGCCTCGGTTATGTCAGTGATGACTCCCTGCGTTTTGGGGATTACCGCGGCCTGGAAGAAGAAGGCTTTTACGCTGCCCTGGACGGCGACGTTCATTACAGAAACCTGCAAGGCAGGTATTTTGACCTGTACGCACGTGACCTCGGATACGATAGCCGCCAACTCACGATGCGCGGTGGCAACCAGGATCGTTATGAACTGCGATTTGGCTGGCAGGAAATACCCCAGTACCGTGGTTACGGAACACAAACACCTTTCCTGGGTGTGGGCAGCGATAATCTGACCCTGCCCCCGGACTGGGTATATTCATCTAACACCCGTGGAATGACTGCGCTGGAAAGCAGCCTGTCGGCGGCCTTCCTGAAGACCCGGCGCAAAATACTGGATGCCGGGGGAACGGTAAAATTTGCCCGCAACTGGTCCTTCAAAGCCGATTTCCAACAACAAAAGAAGGATGGCACGCGCGCGCTCGGAGCGGGGCTGTATTTCAATAACTCCACTATCCTTCCCGCAGCGATTGATTACACCACCAACCAGCTTGACATGAGCCTGGCGTGGTCGGGCAAACGCGGACAGGTCCAGCTTGGTTTCGTCGGTTCGTACTTTGACAATGGCAAGACCTCCATGACCTGGGCAAACCCGTTTGCATCAATGCCTGAACACCAGGCATTCAGGGCGGCGATGGAACCCGATAACGAGTTTTATAAGTTCAATCTGTCCGGTGCTTTTGCGGTAACGCCGCGTATTCATCTATCCGGCCAGGCTGCCACGGGCCGGTTGACCCAGGATGATACTTTTCTTCCATACACCATTAACCCGCGTTACAGCGATCTGCCACTGCCGCGTTCATCCCTCGACGGCAAGCTGGATACCAGCACATATAATCTGTCCGGTAAACTTTTCGCACGTTTAAACCACGGGTTCAGTTTTACCGCCCGGGCCAAGCTCGATGAGAGGGACAACAAGACACCTGTGGACATCTACACACAGGTAAGCACCGACCTGTTTCCCACTGTTAATCGATACAACCGTCCCTACAGTTATGAGCGGGAACAGTACTCGGCGGATTTACGCTACCGGGCACACCGTGTGATACGGCTCAGTGGTGGCGCGGTACAAAATAATATGGACCGTACCTTGCAGGCGGTCGAGCGTTCCGAGGAAACCACGCTGTGGGGTGAAGTCAAGGTGAACCCGGTCGCCAGCACCCAGGTACGTTTCAAACTGGATAGCTCGAACCGTGATGTTTCAGATTACGACCAGGCAAATGATGGCAGTCTGCCCGACCATCCACTGATGCGTAAATACAACCAGGCTGACCGCGACCGTGAGCGGGCGCAAATCGATCTGGACTTCGCACCCTCGGAAGATTTCGGTATTAACCTCAGTTTTTTCAATGCCGAGTCTGAATACACAAAATCAGAGGTCGGATTGCAGGAAAGCAACGACCAAAGCTACTCGGTCAACCTGAATTATGCGGCGGGTAAGAAAGTCAACCTGTACGCCTTCTGGACCCAGGACGATATTGACGCCGAACTGATTAACACGCCCAGCACCATGGCAAATTCATGGCTCGGCAAGACCCGTGATCGCATCACCACTTTGGGGCTGGGTTTATCTGCCAGGATAAATGAGAAATCGAGTGTCGGCTTTGACTATATATCCGCTGATTCAAAAGGCGATATCTCGGTTCAGACAAGCAATGAAGAAGAGCCATTCAGCCCGCTACGGACCGATCTGACGAATGCCAGGGTGCATTACGATCATGAGATCAACGAGCACTGGGGTTACAAGCTTTACGCCGAATATGAAAAATACGATAGCCGGGACTGGATCATTGACGGGCTGGGTGTGGATGGCATCAGTTCGGTACTGACGATGGGTGACGAGAGCCCTGAATACGAAGTCTGGTATTTCCGTGTGCAGGCGAGTTACCGATTCTGAGAGGCCTGGAAAAAACGACTTCCAATAGATGGATTGTGAAATTAACGGAGGACATCATTATGAAGATGAAATTGGTACAGCCACTGATTATCGGCTTGATACTTTTATGTGGTGCAAATTACTTGCCTGCCAAATCAGAAACCATTGACACCGGTCTATACACAACCAATGACAAGGAATACTACCTGACCGAAAGCGACGTCGTATTTCTCAGACCAGGTCTGGAAATCGAAATTCTTGACGTTGTAGTCCCCGCGGACTCACAGCTTGAAGTGACCTATTCCATCAAGGATTCCGGTGGTCAACCGCTGGATCATTATGGTGTAACAAGCCCCGGTGTAGTGGATATGCGGTACACACTGGCCAACATCCCAATGGAAGAGGAGCAAAAGGCCAGGCTAGCCTACGAGCGTAATAGTCGTGACGGAACGCTGACCACTATCGAACTCGGCGTTTACAAATACAAATTTGACATGGCTCTTTCTGCCAACCCGGATACCACGCATACGCTGGTATTGGGTGGACGCCGCGACCTGCGTGAATATTACCTGGACCGTTATGCCGATAACGCCGTCTATGACTGGGTTCCATCGGGTCTGAGTGATCCGGTGCCAAGAGACGTGGTCACCACTGATACATGTAACCGTTGTCATGACCCGCTGGCCTTGCACGGCAGCCGGTGGCAAGAGGTTACTGCCTGCTCACAATGCCACAACCCGGATCTGGTTGATGAAGAAGGCGTGAGTCACAGCCTGGATGTCATGATCCACCGCGTACACAACGAACTGGAAGAAGGATACCCACCGGAAATTAACGATTGTGAAGTCTGCCATACGGGTGGAACGCCAACCGAGAACTTCCCACTGGTTGCCACTCCGGCGGCTGCGTTGGTATGTGACAGTTCCGGCGTAGGTGAGACAACCCTGACCTGGGAACATACGGCAAGTGTTGAGGTTCACTATCGCTCAAGCTGGGACGCGGAAGGTACATTATTCGCCACGGGTGGCCCATCCGGTTCGGCATCAACTGGTAAATGGGTCGGTGATGGGGCGTTGTTTGACCTTTACGACAGCGAGACAATGGAACTGTTACTGACTGTGCCGGTTAATGCCACGACCCTGGGTTGCGTCGGTAATGCGCCCGGTAGCTTCAGGGGTGAGCCAGGTGTTCAGCATACCAACTGGCTTGATCACCCTTCACGTGCAGTTTGTGGCTCCTGTCACACAGGCGTCAACTTCGACACGGGAGAAGGACATTCCGTTTACAACCTTGTCCAGCCAGATGACACCCGTTGTGGAGGTTGTCATGAACCCTATACGGTCAGCCCGCTGGTTCAAAGCACCAATACGACCCAAAGCTTTGCCGAAGCGAATCAGGTAGAGACTTCATCAAAGGGCAAACAGCCCGGCGAAGCCAATTTGAATAGCCTGGGGACAGGTTTATCCACGCCCGAAGGCTTATTCTATAATGGTGCGGAGTTTGACTGGTCTATCCGTGGTGCACACACCGTGCTTTACAAATCTGCGCAATTACAAGGTGTGGTGTTTAAATTCCTGGATATCAAGAACACCAACGCAGGTGATTACCCGACAGTGACTTTCTCTGTCGGCGGCAAGAACGGGTTTTACGACCCGGCCGATATGAATCGTGTGCGGTTGGTTCTCAATGGTCCAAATGACGATTTTGAGTTCTATGTTTCTGAAACCGTAGGTTCTTCGGCGGTTGCAAATGGCGATAACTGGGATTACACCTTTACCACCCCGTTACCGGCGGACGCGATGGGCTCATATACCGTCAGTATGGAAGGCCGTGTCGATGTCGACGTTGACTATGGAGGTGTGATCGAAGGCGAGCGCGATTATGCGCAAAACCCGTTGATGGCATTTGCCGTTACCGATGAGAGCCCAATGCCTCGACGCACTATCGTTGACAACGAAAAATGTGAAAGCTGTCACGTGAACATGAGTTTGCACGGCGGCAACAGGACTCAAGCACAATATTGTGTCACCTGCCACAGGCCAGACCTCATCGACATCGCCGAAGTGCCGGAATCCGTCAACCAGAGGTGGATGATCCACAAGATTCACCGTGGCGAAGACCTGGAAAATGGCTACGTCGTTATTCGCTCAAGGGGCACCTACGACTTTAGCCACGTTGAGTATCCCGGCGATCTGCGAAATTGCGAAGCATGTCACGTTAATGACAGCCAGCAATTGCCAACACCCGATGGTCTGCTGCCGCAAATCACACCAAACTTCTGGTGGGATCCGGTTGAGCCGAACTCATCAGCCTGCCTGAGTTGTCATGATAGCGATTCAGCAGCAGCACATGCTTACTCAAACACTTCGTTCTTTGGTGAGGCCTGCGCGACCTGCCATGGTGAAGGTAAGAGTGCGTCAGTTGATAAGGTTCACGCGCGGTAAACCTGTAATAAAGCAGGTTTTGAACCCTCAAATGTGCAGGGTGTTTTAGCACCCTGCACATTTTTTGTGCCATTCCTCCCGCCACACGACGGGAGGAAATTCAGATTGAGCTTCAAGCCAGTTGTGTGACCTTTCTACGGTACCAGCTCAAGTTCAAGATCAACTAGCGCGTGGCCCTGGCCAAATGGCCGCTTAGACTAACTTAACAACTGGACCAGTTAATGCGGGCAGGTCATGGAAGCGGCCAATAACGGATATTCACAAACTATGTGCAACACACCGCCTTGGGGGTAAACTCTTGCTGACGAAACAGGTGGTCTTTTATTTGGGGCTTGGCACACTCTTCACGCATGAGCTTGATGCAATGACGAGTTATGAGTGGAGACTAATACCCATCCTCCGCTCTTTGCCTGAAGCAATGGGAATGACTGCTTTTCTGATTATCCATATACCACTTTTCGCTGGAATTATCGCTCTAATCGCCAGTAGTAATGATCGAACCCGCAGATTGTCTCGAATCGCGGCGAGTTGGTTCTTGTTGCTGCATGCGGCTTTACATATTTGGTTCTCTTCTAACCCGAGTTATGGGTTTGTCTCTAGTATTTCCAATTGGCTTATCTTCGGGGGAGCGGGATTTGGAGCGATTTACTTGACATTATCTTATAACGAATACAGGTCATCGAAGGATCACTGGTAGCCAAGGTTCCACTTGTGGCGGTTTCAGTCGTTTATATCCCTGAAATTTGCGTCAAGAAGAAGTCAGTTCTCCGGTCAAGACCTGCCGTTCATCAAGCAAGATATTCAGCTACTTCGATGATAGCTTCCGACCAGGAGTAGCTACCCGAATCTTGCACAATGTGAGAGAACTGTTTAAACCCCTGTTACGGTGAATTCATCCAAAGAGTCATGGTCAGGCAATCTGGCTGTATTTATATGAACGATCAAGAGGGCAAAACTCATGAGTAAACAGGTTGAAATCCACAAGGTTCGGATACTTGTTTTGACATTTTTGACGCTAATGTGTAACAGCGCCATGGCGCGAGAAACGGTGCTCGACAGAATCGTACATGTTGAAGAAAAGATACTCAAAGTACCCGAAGTTGAACGTTTGGAGGCAGGGCTGGACCTGATTGTCCGAAAAATCGACGTGGGGGACGCATCGTTGTATGTTGAGGAAGAGGGTATGGGCATCCCGCTGATTTTGATCAATGGCGGCCCCGGCGGCACCCACCATTACTTTCACCCGTGGTTTTCGCGTGCAAAAGAATACGCACGGATCATTTATTATGACCAGCGAGGCACGGGTCTATCTGACTTTACTCCAGGGGAGGACGGTTATAGCGTCGAGCAGGCAGTCGCCGACCTAGACAGTATACGAGCCGCACTCGGAATCGACCAATGGGTGTTGCTCGGCTATTCATACGGTGGGTTCCTGGCACAGTATTACGCCACCCTGCATCCGGAAAACGTTGCTGGACTCATACTGTTGGGTGCGCACACAGGATTATGGGCCGAACTGGGGGAGTCACGGCAAATGGACTACCTGTCGGACGCCGAGACCTCAAGAATTCGATCGGTTCAGCAGGAAATCATAGAGCTTGGCAACGAGCAAGACTGGCCGCGAGAAATGCTGATCAGAAAGATCATATTCAACAACTTCATCAACGGTGACTGGAAACGCCAGAAATTCTACAAACCCACCCGCGACGAGGTCGCCCTGATTGCGAGATACGAGTGGGTGAACGACAGAGGTTTCAATGGCGTTATGAACCGCAGCGCCGATCGTGTGAACCTCGCTGGTGCATTCGAGCGGAGCCCATTTCAAACACTGATTCTCGAAGGGGAGTGGGATCTGACCTGGGGTGAAAACAAGTCGGTCATTTTGGCCAGGAACCATCCCAAAGCGAAGGTAGTTAGGGTTGAAAAGGCTGGACATGCCATTTACAGCGAGAACCCTGACCTTTTCTTCGAGGAATTGAAACCCTTCATAACCGGACTGAAGCCTGTCGATAAGGAGGCCCTGTCCCTATACCGGCAGAATCTTGAGGAGTGGCGTGCAGCTTGGCAGTCCTCACCCCGCTATGTGGTGCGGAACGCAGGTCCGGGCAAGAGTGGCAGCGAACAGATCGTGTTTCGATATACTTATGATTGGATCGAGCAGATGCCATGGTTCAATGAACTCCGTCGCGTCGGTTTTGCCCTGTACGATGCTGATCGGTATGAAGAGGCCCTGAAAGCATTTACGGTCCTGGAAGGCGTTTCCAGGAAGGATGGAAGCGATACCGGCCTGGCAACCGCATTAATCTGGCAGGGCCACATGCTCGATTTGCTGGAACAACGTGACGAAGCAGTGGAACGATATCAGCAGGTCGTTGACTTGGCGTTAAAAGAGGGTACGCGACACGACCAGTACAAAATGGCTTACAACTATAACCTCTATGCTGAAGAGCGTATCCGAGATCCCTTCTCCCGGATTGAGAACTCCATGCCTTGAAGGGAGGCTCTTGTGTCTCTGAGCTTCCGTTATTGACCATTAGCAGAC
>CALBDB010000049.1 GCA_937927755.1 uncultured Lysobacterales bacterium | reverse complement strand
CCCTGCTGGTCATTGATATCGATGCTTGCATCAATGGAAATGGTTTGCCGGATAAAATTCAGCTTCAGTCTACGAAAGCTGTATTTCCCGGTCGCTGAAGCCTGTGATGTTAGTTCAGCACTGATCTGCTCTTCAAGCCAGTCGTTGTCCAGCCGGATCAGCGTGTCTATGTCTTCCAGTTCCAGCAATGCTTGTGCGGCGTGCTCTGTTCGCTGGGTTTGGAGTGATGCCTGGTCGCTCGTCGGCACCCCCGGTTGCAGTATTTCCAGCATGCTGCAACCGGCCATGAGTTGCGTGGCTACGGCCAGACAGGTCAGACGTGTCAGTAAATACTGCATACGAATTTTGGGTGACTTCAGTATGAGCTTCATTCTATGCTTTTCCCATCCGGGAAATGTGATTCTTCCAGCCATCTTTTTAACTCTGTTTTGGCGTACTGGTACCCAGCATCGACAACCCGGTCAAATTCTTTCACATCGGTCAGGCCAAACTGCCTGACCGGTGGTTTTAACAACAAATCTGCTTTCTTGCTTGATGCTCTCACTTCCATTTGGGTGCCGATTTCCGTGGCCTTCAGGATCGTCGTTGCCAACGATGGTACACGGTACCTGCGGAAAAAAGGCAGCAGCCTGCCCGCGAGTATGGCCCATGGTGACGGAATAGACTCGTACTCCACCTCGTAGGACTTATGCGAGGAAAGGTCAACGGCGATGATATTGCCGACCGGTTTCTGCAGCATGACGTCAACGGGCAGGCCATTTAACACCGAGCCGTCAATCACGAGGCGTTTATCCACCACCGCTGGCGGCAGTACGGCTGGCAGGGAAGCGCTGGCCCTCAAGGCTTTCGCCAGGTTACCCTGCTCATGCATCTTGAGTTCGCCGCTGTCGAGTATGCTGGACACACAGAAAAAAGGTATCGGCATATCTTCGATCAGGAAGTCCTGGCTTGCATTTAACTCACGCTCCATGCGCCGGCCGCGTATCAGGGCTGCCAGGGGCAATGTGTAATCGCTGAAGGGTTTGACCTTGACGAAACTGTGCCGGGCAACCCGGTATGCCTTTTCATAGTCCCAATCAGATGCAATCGGTGCACCGAATATAGAGCCGATACTGGCTCCTCCGACCCAGTCAACAGTAATACCCAGTTCCAGCAAGGCCCTGTACACACCAAGGTGTGCAAAACCGCGCGCGCCGCCGGCTCCCAATACCAGGCCCAGTGCATTCCCTGAAATGAAACGGGCTACGCGCTGGATATCATCCGGCTTATCTTCCCGCACATGCAGGTGAAAGTCCGGCTGCCGGTCTTTCAGCCAGCGGGCAGTGCCGCTGATGCTTTTGCTCGAGTCGGGCTGTAATAACACCAGCGCCTGCCTGCCCGAGGCCGCGCCTTTACCGGCACGCAGGCGGGTTTCCCAATGGGACATATCTGCTGTCTGCCGTGAATCGGCAACAAAAACTACCAGGTCGGATTGGCGCATCGCGAACCGGTTCCAAGTACTGTCATTGGCCTCACAGTTGTAAACCACGAAACGATTCCTGGTCTCCTGCTGGTGCAACCAGTATTGCAACTCAGCGGGAATGTCCTGCTGGTCTGCGGATACCGACATGGGGGCGCCTTTTTCAGCCAGGTTGCCGGCAGTGAGACTCAGTGTCCGGCCATATGTTCCCAGCGCTTTGGCAAGACTTTGGCAAAATTCCCCGCACCGGTTCGTATTGTCGAGTGGCAGCAGGGTAATGGTATTGAGCCGCCTGGCTGCCGCCTGGGCGCCACCGTCATGGCTGCGGTGCAGCAGCGTGGCAACATGGGATGCCAGTTTCATGACAAGTGCCGGATGGCTTCCGGACAGGCGTTCAAATAGGCCGCGGTCAATTCTGACCAGCAGGCTGTCACGGATGGCGCGAATTCCCGCGCTGCGGTTCCCGCCGCTCAGTAAACCGGTTTCGCCAACGCTTTCGCCTGGCACGACCTCGCCAAGAAGCTGTAGTGCGCCGGGTTCCGGGCCTTCCAGGAACACCTGTAACCGGCCACGCACCATCAAATAAAGTGAACTGCCTTCTTCGCCCTGGTGGAATAACCAATCCCCGCCGGCCACTTCGCAAACCTCGAACTCGGCGAGCAGTTCATCGGTTAACGGCACGCCAAAGTAATCTTCGGCGACCTGGCGAATTTGTTTGAAGGAATCAGCCACTGCCGTTGGTTCCCGCACGTTGTGACATGATGGATAAACCTTCCAGGGTTTCAAAGATGACACCGATGGATTCGATAAAGCCGGCAAAGCGTGCCTCGTCGGCCTGGTCAAATGGCTGGCCGTCCTTGCGGTTCAGCAATTGCGCTACGGCAAAAACTTCGCCCTGGTGATTCTTGACCGGTAAACAGAGGATGGAACGGGTGCGGTAGCCTGTCTGTTTATCGACGGCCGGGTTGAAGCGGTCATCGGCGTACGCATCCGGAATATTTATTGCCTGGCCGTTTTGCGCCACTGCACCCGCTATGCCGCTTCCCAGCGGTATCCTGATTTCATTGTCATCGTCTATGTCCCTGGCGACTTTCAATAGCAGGGAATCACCTTCAACCAGGAAAAGTGACGATCGGTCGGCATTTAGTAATTGGCCCAGTTTGTGCGTGAAAGCGGTCAAACCGCGAGACAGCATACTCTTGAATGCCATGTCGTTGGCCAGGGCCGTACCCTTGAGGAACTTCTGCGACTCGTCGGTGATTTCCTCCAGCAGGTTGTGAAAGCCGGTTTCGTCGAGTTCTTCGACAACCGCCTCGATCTCCTGTTTCTTACGGTTATCCGCCAGTGTTTTCATCATCAGGCGGTTGTTTGCGATAACCGATTCTGTAAATGTCGAAAGATGGCCGTCTTCCAGGTGAACAATGCGGTCGGCAATGTCGAGGATACGGTTGTCGTGGGTTACCAGCAGGATCGTGGTGCCGTGTTCCCTGGCCAGGAACTTCATCCGGTCGACAACCTCGCGGCCGGATTGCTTGTCCAGCGAGGCTGTCGGTTCATCGGCCAACAGCATGGCCGGCTCCCCGACCAGTGCCCGCGCAATTGCCACCCGCTGTCTCTGGCCGCCGGATAGTTGTTCCGGGTTATGGTGTATGCGTTCACCCAGTCCGACCGCGATCAACATCTGTTCTGAGCGTTTGCGCAGTTCGGATCGGCTGATCTTGCCGGTCACCCGGGCGCCGAGTTCGACATTCTGAACAGCGGATAATGCATTTAGCAGGTTGTGCTGCTGGAAGATAAAACCGATCTGTTTGCGGACATTTTCCAGAGTTGCCGGTTTGGCCCCGCACAGTTCCTGGCCCAGTACTCGGACACTGCCTTCCTGGGTCGAGCGCAGGGCCCCAACCAGCGTCAGCAGGGTTGTTTTTCCAGAGCCCGAAGGCCCGGTTACAATGACAATTTCGCCCTGTGGTATCTCTGTCGTGATATCAAACAGGATTTGTTTGCGCAGTGAACCCTTGCCAAACGAATGGTTCAGGCCCGTGACGGAAATCGGCGCGGGGATCGTCATCAGAATACATCCGCCGGATCAAGCCGGCGTACCTTGCGTACGGCCAGCAGGGCCGAAATCGCGCACATGGACAGGGTCAGCAGGAAGACGGTCAGGGCGCGGTCCTGGGTGATGTACAGGGGCAGGCTTGTGGCTGCCGCTGCCTTGCCCGATAACCAGTAAACCAGGGCCACCCCGGGGAAATACCCAAGCACACCGAGGATCACAGCCTGCTGGATCACGATGCCCGAGATAAAGCGGTTCGGGTATCCCAACGCCCGCAGCGTTGCATACTCGTTCAGGTGTTCCGAGACATCGGCGAACAGTATCTGGTAGACGATGATCGCACCGACCACGAAGCCCATGATTGCGCCGAATGCGAATATATAGCCGATCGGGGTGGCGGTATTCCAGTAATTCTTTTCCCGCGCGACAAAGTCGGACTTGGTCATGACCAGGATGTCTTTTGGCAGGTATTCCCGTAGCCGGTCCCTTGTTGCAACGGGATTAGCTCCTTCTGTCAGGTTGATCAGGCCCAGTTCGATATCATTACGGAGGCGGTTAGGAAATAGCCTCAGCCAATTGTCCTCGGAGGTCATGACGCTGCCGTCGATGCCAAACGACGTACCCATGTCGAACAGGCCCACCACGCTTATCTTACGGTCATTGAGTTCTGTGGTGAGGTCCTCGTCCGGCCTGAAGTTTTCCGCCACGGGTCCAAATTCCGGTCTCGATGCAGCGTCAAAAATGACCACATCCTGCTGACGGAGAAGCTGGCGGTATTCGTCAAACCCTTCTGCGTCGAGGATATCGTCCTCGGGGTTGAAACCGATGACATTTATGCTGCGGCGGCCATCGTTCCAGGGGTTCTTCCAGACACCCGGAAAGATGTGGACAGGCGAAACCGAGGCAATGGACTCATCTCCCAGCGCCTGGTACAGCCGTCGGCTTGAAAAGGGCTGTGGCCTGACAATGAACACGCTGTTGGTTGAGAAAAGGGCGATATCGTAATTAAGACGTTCGTGAAAACGCACGGCACTTTCGAACAGGGCAGCGCGGAAGCCGAGTTGCATCATAATCAGCAACACGGCGAAACCAATACCGGCGAGTGCCACCAGCAGACGCAGGGGGCGGTGGCGAAGTTGTAACCACCCTAGTGGAAGGCTCATGACGCCACCTCAGGCATCGATAATGATTTCGACTTGTAAATGAGTCAGTGCCGCTGCCGGCTCCGGATCATCCAGCAGGATCTCGACCTCGATTATTCGCGCGTCCTTGCCAGCTGCCGGGTCGGTGCCGGTGACGTCCTGTTTTTGCACCTTGTGGCGGATCAGTTCGACTTTACCGGTCAACACACGGGGCAGGGCACTGCTGCTGATGGTGGCTGACTGGCCCACTTCTACCCTCAGAATATCGGTCTCATACACCTCGGCGACCGCATACATTTTATCTACCCTGCCGAGCTCCAGCAGACCCTCGGCGCCGACAAATTCACCCGGTTCTGCCAGCACATCGAGTATGCGCCCGTCGGCAGGTGCTTTTATGTAGGCCCGCTCGAGTTCTGCCTGGGCGACAGCAACACGCGCGTTGGCGACTTCTATCTCGGCTTCTGAAACGCGTGCCAACGCCCGGGCAGCGGTACAGGATGCGGCAGTAGCCTCAGCCTGGCCAAGTGCTGTTTCGGTTTCTTCCTCTGAGGCCAGGTCCTGATCAAGCAAACGAACTCTTCTGTCCGCTTCGCGTTGTGCCACGTTGGCCAGCACACAGGCCTCATCGGCCTGGCTGCTTGATGCCTCGGCTGCCCGAACGGCCGTTTGGTGTTCCGCCCGCGCCTGGTTGACCCTGGCAGTTAAGGTAGTCGCAGATTCCGTCACTGCCAGCAGTGTGCCCGCTTTAACGTAATCGCCCTCACTGACATGCAAAACATCCAGACGTGACCCTGATACTGCTTCCGGTGTTGACGCCACGCCGATGCGGATAATGCCGCCCTGCGGTTGCAGTCGTCCAAGTGCCGATACGTCGCCACGCTGGTCGTCTTGCGCGGCAACCTGTGCAGCAAGGGTGAGTGAAATTACCGGGAGGAGGGATTTTACTGTCTTCAGGGTGCGTTTGGTTCTGGGTGACTTTCTTGTTCTCATAACCCCGGGTCCTTTATAGTGTCGTCCTGACGGATTCTTATGTTACCGGCCTTCATCCATTGGCCAGTGGGGCTTTTATTATAGCCACAGAAAAAAAATAATTTCTCCTATTTCCACCCGCAACCGACAACCACCAGCACCCAGATGCACCTGACTTCTGTTCCATTGTCAGTTCTCCAGCCAAACTCAGGTGTGATCACATCCCAGAACCGTTGCAAGTCACCCCGTATGCCTGGGTCATATGCGAACTTGACAACTCCGGGGGTGTAGGCAAATGGCAAGTCCGGCAAGGGCCGGTCAAGCAGGGTCATCATATTCTCGCCAACGGGCTGCTGAAACCGGTTGTAGGTGGCGGTGTCCGGCAGTTTCAGCGGCCTGCCAAACAGCTTGTCAGCTTCCGGCTCCTGCCTGAAGAAGCGGGCAGCAAGGATGGATTGCGTAACCCGGTCTCTTCGTGCTTCAACGCGCGTAGCAATTTCCTCTTTCGGTACCGCAACCTGCGCGGGCGCCGGAAGCGCGGCCTCAGTTTGAGGGGGCATGGCTTTTGCGACAACCCCTTCTGCTTCAGTGTTCGGTTCCGGCGGTTCGGGTGCAGGCTCCACTGCGGGTTCCGGTGGGCTGTATTTTGTCAGTTGCAGCTCAATGCGAGCATGGCTGGTTTCGGGCGTCGTCGCCTGCTTGGTCATTGGCAACAGCAGGAAAATCGCGTGCAAACCCAGCGCAGCAGCCAGTGCCAGCCAGAAACTGGTTCCTGATCCTGTTTTATCACGCCCCCGGGTCCGCTGCTGCATATGCGAATAATACCTGTTTGAGGTTAAGCGGACGTTAATTTGACCATTGCTTTTATACTTGTGATAGCCTTGGTTACAGGCATTTTTACGGGGGCGCAGATCGTATGAGTTTGTCGAAAGATTCCGGGTACAGATCCCTACCCAAAGCCTTCTCCAGCTCATGTTCAGCCAGGTTTGCACTTGCTTTGGTGTTAGTGGCAGCCACCTTGCCAACCGCGTTTGCGACAGAAGTCATAACGGATGCCAGGACGCTGGTGCGTGCCGCCATGGATCATTGGCGGGGTACCAATTCCTACTCCGAGATGACCATGACCATTCACCGGCCAGACTGGGAACGCTCCATGTCGATGCGTGCCTGGAGCGAGGGAGACAAGCTGTCCCTGGTGCGGGTGACCGAGCCAAGAAAAGACGCTGGCAACGGAACCCTTCTGAAGGACAAGGAAATGTGGTCCTTTTCACCGAAGATTAACCGGATTATCAAGATACCTTCTTCAATGATGAACCAGGGCTGGATGGGCAGTGATTTTTCCAACAAGGACATCAGCAAATCGACAGATATTCTCGATCAGTATGAGCATGAACTGATTACCAGTGAAGACGTGGATGGGCGCACCGTCTATACCGTCGAAGCCATTCCACACGAGGACGCCGCGATCGTGTGGGGCAAGGAAGTTCTGAAAATCCGTGACGATTTCGTGATGCTGGAAGAGCAATACTGGGACCAGGACGGTGTGTTGGTAAAGGTATTGCGGACCAGTGATATTGCTGAAATGGGTGGGCGAAACGTGGCCCGCGTGATGCGGATGAGCAAGCTTGAGACACCGGAAGAGTGGACCGAAATGTCGATAACGGCAATCGAATTTGATCTGGAACTGCCAGCCGGTATATTTACCCTGTCCAATCTCAGGAACCCCAGGCAATAAGAGCGCTCCATGACCACCAAACGCCAGCGTGATTCAGCTTTTGGCCTAAGTCTGCGCCTGGCGTGGCGAAATATCTGGCGCCAGAAGCGGCGCACCTGGTTGACGGCACTGGCGATGGTGTTTTCAAACGTTCTGCTGGTTTTCATGATTTCGCTGCAGCTGGGGTCCTACGACATGATGATAAACACCACGTTGCGGATGTTCAGCGGACAGGTGCAGGTGCAGCGAGTCGGATATCAGGATGAGCAGAAGATGCGCCAGGACATCGCCGGGGTTGGTGAATTGGCCTCAACTATCCGCAGCCGTTTTCCGGCAGCCAGCGTAGCTGCGCGTGCAAACGCCTTTGTGCTGCTTTCAAGTGAAGACCGGTCCTTTGGAACCCAGGTGGTTGGTGTTGAGCCTGACTTTGAAGCCGGCGTGTCGACCATACCGGGTCTGGTGGCGGACGGACGATTCCTGCAAGACCCGGGTGCGGCGGAAATCGTTATAGGCGGCGTGATGGCGAGGAACCTGAAAGTTGCCGTGGGTGATGAGCTGACATTCCTGGGTAGCGGCAAGGACGGTTCTTTTGCGGCCGGGGTTTTGACGGTCGTGGGGATTTTCAATTCCGGATCCAGTGATCTTGACCGCAGCCTGGCTGAAGTCCCGCTGGGTTACTTCCAGGATGCTTTTGCGATGGGTGGCAGCGGCCATATCATTGCAATTTCCACTGCTGAGCTGGGTGGCATAGCGGATTTAATGGAGTCATTGCGCGCCATCATTGCCGGGGGGGATGAGCTGGTGGCGCTGGATTGGGAAGCGTTGACGCCAGGTCTGAAGCAGGCCATCCAGGCGGATTTTACCAGTGCATGGTTTATGTATGCCGTGCTCATCATCCTGGTAGCGTTCAGCGTGCTCAATACGCAATTGATGTCGGTGCTTGAGCGTACCCGCGAATTTGGTGTGATCATGGCCCTGGGCATAAAACCCCGGCGCCTGGCCTTGCTGGTCCTGCTTGAGACCTTCCTTATGGCGTTGATAGGCCTGGTCATCGGCGTACTGCTTGGTGCGGTCGTGGCCGGTTATTTCGGCTTTGCGGGGTTTGCCTACCCCGGGATGGACGAGCTGGCAGCAAAATTCAATATGCCATCGGTGATTTATCCATCCGTTGGACCTGTTTCCCTGATGCTTGGGCCCACCGTAGTTTTCATTTTCTGCCTGTTCGCTGCCATCTACCCGGCGGTCAAGCTATATGGTTTAAAACCGGTTGAAGCGATGAGGGCGGTCTGATGGCCATGCCGGTAGCAGCAATGTCCAGGCTGGCATGGCGTAACCTGTGGCGCAATTACAGACGCACGGTGATTATGCTGTTGGCTATCGCACTGGGCGTGTGGGCGATGATATTCATGACCGCCCTGATGCGCGGTATGGTCGACGATATGGTCCAGCAGGGTATCGTGGCATTACCGGGCCACGTGCAGGTGCATGCGGAGGCATATCGGGATGATCCGTCGATCACGCACAGCCTGCCGGCCCCCGGGAAAGCAATGCTCGAAGTGCTCGAAAGCAGGCAGGTGATTGCCTGGAGTAGCCGGATAAAGGTCCCGGCCATGATATCCAGCGAATATGAAAATCGTGGTATCTCACTGTTGGGAATCGACCCGGAGGGTGAACTTGCGCTGGGATTTGACCCGGATGATATTGTCGCTGGGCAGTTTCTCACCGACGCAGGTGACGGCGGTGTGGTCATAGGCAGGAAACTGGCGGAGCGTCTTGAGACGCGCCTGGGCAAGCGCGTGGTTGTCATGAGCCAGGACCCCGGCAACACGATTGCTGACCGCGGTTTCAGAATCGTTGGTATTTTCAAAGCCGAACTGGAAAACCGTGAAGAGACTATCGTTTATGCAGGCCGTGATGTGGTCCAGGCCATGCTGCGTGTGGGTAACGATGTTTCCGAGATCGCGGTGCTGGGTCATGACTACCGTACGCCTGAAAAACTGGCGGCTGATCTTGGTGATGCCGCGGCCGGTTTCGAGGTGCTCTCGTGGCTGGAACTGGACCCTTACCTGAGTACCATGATGAAGGTGATGGACGGTTTTGTTCTCGTCTGGATGGTGGTGATATTCCTGGCCTTGTCCTTTGGCCTGGTCAATACCCTGATGATGGCCATCTTTGAACGTGTACGCGAAATTGGATTGATGCGTGCCCTCGGTATGCGGCCTTCGGCCATCGTTTATGAAATTCTCGTGGAATCACTGATGTTGCTGGCACTGGGTCTGCTGCTTGGCAATGTGTTGGCAGTCAGTACCATCATTCCACTGAAATCCGGTATCGATGTATCGGTGGTTGCCGAGGGTATGGAGATGATGGGCGCCTCGAGCATGTTGTACCCGGTGCTGCAGTGGCCCGACGTGCTGCTGGCGAATGCTGTGGTAATTGTATTGGGTATCCTGACCAGCCTTCTGCCCGCCTGGAGGGCATCACAATACCGGCCGGTCGAGGCCCTTGCCAGGAATTGAATCAAAATGAAATATGTAATCGACCTTGAAGGAGTACCCGCAATATGTCAGCCATAGTCTGCACCGACCTGTGCAAGTTTTATCAGCAGGGTGATGCGGTCATCAAGGGACTCGACCATGTCAGCCTGGAGATTGAAGAAGGCTCTTTCATATGTATATCGGGCCCGTCGGGTTCCGGTAAAACTACCTTGCTCAATGCCATCGGCGGTCTTGATTCACTGGACAGCGGTCAGATAGCAATCAACGGTGAACGGGTGGATCTGCTCGGCAAGGCAGAGCTGGCCGACCTGCGTTTGCACAGCATCGGTTTTGTATTCCAGGCTTATAACCTGATCCCCGTGCTCAGTGCCCGCGAGAATGTCGAGTTTGTCATGCAGGTGCAGGGTGTACGCGCTGCGGAGCGCAAATTGCAGTCAATGAAAATTCTGCAAGAGGTCGGCCTGGAAGGCATGGAAGACAGGCGTCCGGCACAGTTGTCGGGTGGGCAACAACAGCGCGTGGCAGTTGCCCGTGCAATCGTCAGCCAACCAAAACTGGTACTGGCCGATGAACCGACCGCCAATCTTGATTCACAGAGCATGGAGAAGCTGATGGCACATTTCCGTGAACTGAATGAGGCGCATAAGGTGACATTCCTGATTGCCACCCATGATCAGCGTGTGATGGCCTGGGCTGATCGCCGTATTTATATGGAAGATGGGCGTGTGACCAGGGATGAGTTGCAGTAAGCAATCTGCATCTGTCATGCAACAACGAAATTTGATCAAAACAGGACCTGTCGTTGTGGCAATGGTGTGCCTGGGCCTGGGGTCATTTGATTCTTATGCGCAGAGCCGCGCACATGCTGACAACCTTGCCACTGACTGGAGTTTTTCCGGGCACAGCAAGTACCAGTACATACATACCCGCATTCCCGGGAACAGTGTGTTGCAGGGTATAGGCGGCGACAGTTTGCAGGATCACAACCTCGAAGTACGACTGAAGGCATCGGCGCGCCGTGGACGCTGGGATGTCGCGGCGCATCCACAGTTCATTGCCGTTCACGCCGATACCCTCCCGGCTTACCATGATCTGCAAATACCCGTATATCCTGCTGCGGGTGTCATCAATGACGACCGGCGCTGGTTCAACCTGACGCATGAACTGTACAACGAAGACAAAAATGCCAGCGTGGTACGTTTTGACAGGGTCAGTATCGGCTACACCGGCGACAAAACCGTGTTGCGTTTCGGGCGTCAGGCGATCAGTTGGGGCAACGGGCTGTTGTTCACGCCGATGGATATATTCAATCCCTTCGATCCAACCGCCGTAGACAGGGAATACAAAACCGGCGACGACATGCTGTACCTGCAATACCTGCTGGACAATGGCAGCGATATGCAGGCCGTCGCCGTGGTGCGACGGGATCCAATAAGTGGAGAGGTTGAACAGGACCAATCTTCGCTGTCCCTCAAATATCACGGTTTTAGCAGCCGCATTGAATACGATCTGCTGGTCGCGGATCACTATTCGGACAACCTGGTCGGAGTAGGCCTGAGCACCGATGCCGCCGGGGCTGTTTGGCGCGGAGACCTGGTCTGGACAAACACGGACACGGGATCAGTATTCTCAGCGGTGGGCGGCGCCAGTTACTCATGGATGGCCGGAGGACACAACTGGACTGGTTTTATCGAATACTATTACAACGGTTTTGGCCAGCAAGACGGTGATTATTCCACCGCCGGCCTCGCGGCCAATCCAGACTTGCTGCAACGCCTGGCGAGAGGTGAACTATTCAACCTGGGCCGCCATTACCTTGGCGCTTCAGTGACGGTGGAGTTGACGCCGTTGCTGAACCTGACACCAAATATTTTCTTGAACATGGTGGATCCGTCCGCGCTGGCCCAGTTTTTACTGGCGTGGGACTGGAAGCAGGATTTTCAGTTACTCGGCGCACTCAATATACCGATCGGCCCCGCCGGCAGCGAATACGGTGGTATCGAAACTGAGCAGCCGGGGCAGTTTGTATCAACCGGCACCTCTGTTTTTATGCAACTGGCCTGGTATTTTTAGGCCTTGAGCCGACGATTGTTACCCAGCGGACAAATCCGGGGTAGCAAAATACGAATTAATGACTTATCTTTTAATGGTAACTTGTTTCGCAGTGAAATCTCACCAATTGAGGCTCAGTGATCTGAGCCATTTTTTTTACTTACAATAATCGGAAGACATATAAACCATGACTAGAACCGTAACATCCGTTGCAAGCTTGACTGCCCTGTGTGGACCCCGCCAGGTCTTCAGCTTTGCAGCCATCATTACCATATTTTTCGGCCTCTCAGGCTGTGTTGTTACACCCACTGAGCCCACGGTTGTGGATTCTGCAGCAAGCGCGCCGCCAAGCGAGGGAATGACTGCCGCCGTTCATATGTACAACACTCGCAATTACCCCGGTGCTGTCAGGGAGTTCAGAAAAATAAGTAACTCTGAATCGGCCAGTGCAAATGACCGTCGCCTGGCCCACCTGGGTGCGGCCATGGTTTACCTGGGAAACGATGCAAACTGGCACAGCCTGGAAAATGCAAAAATGTCACTCTTGTCGGCCGGCCAGGTGGTTCCGGATGCCGACGAGGAATTCAATCTTGAAACTGACTTGCTGTACGATGCAATATCCGCCGTGATCGGTACGGAATCCAAGTACGTTGTACTACAGTCGAAATCAGGTAATACGGGCGCGGAAGTCACACAGCTCAAGCAGGAACGTGACGCCCTGCAAACTGAACGGGATGATCTCCTGGCGGAACAAAAGAGCCTGAATGAAGCACTGGAAAAACTCAAGCAATTGACGCTCGGTAACTAATCTGCTGTGTCACTGCGCATATCAGCGGATTGTGTGTTAGAAAAAACCACCTGTCTTCGGCAGGTGGTTTTTTTCAACAGGGCAGATTGGTAGCGGGCTCAGCCCTGCTCGGTTTCCGGGTCCTGGTGGATCCTGATAAAGCTTAGCAACTGGTCGGCGTCCATCGATTCAAGCTGTATGGAATTGAGCAGGACCATGGGCGTGTCACCATGCTCATCCGAACGCCTGACACTATCCATGAACTTGGAAACAGCGTCCATTTCCGAGTGCTGGCCGATCAGGATCATCCCGAATTTCCGCTCGGACATCCACTTCGTAGCATCGCCCAGATCCGCAGTCTGGCGCATTTCAAAGGGCTCTTCGCCCTGTGCCTGTTCGAGCAGGCCGGACAGGGTCGAACCCTCTTCGATGACCAGTACACCCTCGTCGAGTTTTAAGACGGGTAACAGTTTTCTGACCGCGTTCGGCAGGTCGGACTTGTCTACCGGCTTGGTCAGGTAATCATCGGCGCCAAGCTCCAGGCCAAGTTCCCTCTCGCTTAGCATGGATTGCATGATGATCGGAATGTCGGTCGTTTCTGGCAGTTCACGCAATTTCGACAATACCTGCCAACCATCCATGCCGGGCATCAGGATATCCGTCACGATGATGTCAGGATGTTGTTCTTTTGCTTTCTCAATACCGGATGCACCGTTGTCTGCTGTGATAACCGAATAACCCCGTTTGGAAAGGATGCGCCGGGATATTTCGCGTGAGGACTCGTCATCATCAATAACCAGGACTTTGGCGAGCCCTTCGATTTGCACGTCGCCATTTGATTCTGCGGACTCTTCCGGCAAGTCTGTTTCGGGCTCAGCATCAACGGCAATGGCGGGTACTACGAAGGTGAAACATGTACCTTTTCCGGGCGTGCTCTCGGCGTTGATACGTCCCTGCATCAGTTCGGCAAACTTTTTGCAAATGGCGAGGCCCAGACCGGTGCCGCCAAACTCTCGCGTGGTTGATTCATCCGCCTGGGTGAATTCATCAAATACCTTTTCCAGTTGCTCGGTCGTCATACCGATGCCGGTGTCTCTTACAGCGACGCTCAACATGTCGGTTCCATTTTCTTCGAACCGGCTGGTTTTCAGGGTGATCTTGCCCTTGTCTGTAAACTTGGCGGCGTTGCTGAGCAAATTCATCAGGATTTGCCTGAACTTGGTTACATCTGTACGGATTTCGTTGTCTTCAACTTCCGATATGGTTTCCAGTTTGTTTCCATACTTTGTAACCATTGGCTGGACTGTACTGGTGACGTCCTTTACCAGTTGCTCCAGGTTGGTCGTCTCGTTGTATACACCCATCTTCCCGGACTCAACCTTGGCCAGATCGAGCACTTCATTGATCAGGCCAAGCAAGTGTTTGCCCGCGGCGTGAATTTTTTCCAGATCAGTCTGAATGTCCTCCGGCTCCGGTTCGACGCCGTCCTCGATATCCTCAAGGATCATTTCACTGTAGCCGATGATGGCGTTCATGGGTGTTCTTAACTCGTGGCTCATATTGGCGAGGAAACCGCTCTTGGCCTGGTTTGCCTCATCCGCCCGCAGCCGCTCCTCGTTGGCCTGTTCCATGGTGGCATCCAGCTTCTCCGCCATGCTATTGAAGGAGGCGGCCAACTTGGCGAGGTCGCCTTTGCCCGACACCCAGATGCGATGGGCGAGATTGCCCCTGCTCCACTCCTCAGTACCCTTGCGCAGTTGCCTCAGGGTCTTCGTGGTGAAGCGAATCAGGGAGTAGACCAGTAACAGCGCAATCAGCGCTGAGGCCAGGAAGACCAGCATTGAAACGCGGTTGATCAATGTCTCGGCTTCATCGATCTCCTTGGTCAGCTCCGATGACATATGTCTGAGGACCACGCCATCTCGTGATAATTGGGTTTGCGTGTTTTCAAAATCAGAGCCAAACGCCATCAGGGAATAAATCCCAACTGTTTGCTCGGACTCTTCAGCGTAGTTGATGAGTTCCATCCATTGCTCGAGAATCCCAGTCGCTGATCCAATGCCGGAAATTTTGCCGCTTACCTCATCGCCCGCAGTTGCGCGTAGTGTATTCAGTGCGCTGCCGATGGTAACGATGCTTTCCTTCAGGTCGGTTTGTTCATCCAGGTCGAGTTCTTTTTTATCCTGGGCTGAAGCGACAGCCTCGAGCACCTTAAGCCGGGTATGGAGGTCTTTAAGTTGTTGGGCAATGTCGTCGACCAGGTACTGGGAGCGGATAACTGACTGCAGGTCGTCAACAATCGCACGGCTGACCTTGTTCGACCAAAGAAAAACCACCACCGTGAAAAAGTAAAACACCAGTATGATTGATGATGTTAGCGCGATCCGCTTGCTCAAATTCATTAATTATTCCCTTTATTATTAGTGCCTTTTAGAGAAAAGTTTCTATTTTACTTAATAAGCGTTTCAAATCGATTGGCTTGGTATCGTAGTCATCGCAACCGGCTTTCATGGCTTTTTGCCGATCACCGTCCATGGCGTGCGCGGTCAGCGCGATGATCTTTAATGCAGATGTTTCCGGGTTTTGTCTTAGCGTCTTGGTCGCTGTCCAACCGTCCATTATCGGCAGGCTCATATCCATTAATACAATATCCGGCTTCAGGGCAATGGCCATTTCCACGCCCTGTTGTCCATCGACCGCGACTTCAATATCGAAACCCTTGCGCTTAAGCCTGCGGCTGAGCATGTCACGGTTCATTTCATTGTCTTCCACGATGAGTATCTTTGTCACTTTTTGCCTCTGTATTTTCGGGGGTGGTTTGCGGGTTTACTGTTGAACAATCAGCGACCGGATATATCTCCGGGCTTCAAGGGGCGCCGATGTCAGTTTTATTATGTACTGGTTTTGTCCGTTCTGCCTATCTGCAATGTCGGTGACCTTGCTGAAAATCTGGTCATTTTCGGAACCGGGGTAACCCGGAATATTCATACGTAAATTGGTCAAAACCGAGAGCTCTGCCGTGGTTGACAGCTGTGCTACGCCATTCGCTGCCGCAACCAACACACCAGAAACACTTTCATCTGCAATTGCTTTACCGGACAAGCGTCTGAATGATAGCGGTATTTCTGTTTTCAGTGGTTGAATCTCATATTCTTCATCTTCCAGTAGAAGATTGTAAGGTTCGCCAATGCCGGTAATCTCATGAATTCGGACCCGGTCTTTAATGCCCTTTGCTTCTACTTCGAGTGATTGGGCAATTGTTACATCCGGCTGCAGTTCTGAAATTGTGTACTCGGATGCCATAACCTGGCCGCCAACGGTGAAGGACTCAATTCTTGCAGTAAGGTTGACGTGGTGACCCACGACGCCATACTTGGAGCGGGATTCACAGCCGATATTTCCGACCACCACTTCACCGGTGTTGACTGCTATTCCCATCTCAATAGCAGGCAGGTCCCATTTCTGGTTGTTGTGATTCACCTCGGTCATTGCCTGTTGCATTTCAAGCGCGCATGCCACCGCCTGCTGCGCATGGATATCTGATGCCACCGGTGCTCCGAAAATGGCCAGAATTGCGTCACCAAGAAACTCGTCAATGACACCATCATATTTCTGGATCAGCGGTGTCATGATGCTGAAGTAGTTATTCAGCATCTTGACGCAGTCCTGCGGATCCAATTCCTGGCTTAGCATGCTGAAACCGCGGATATCAGTCATCATGATAGTGACGGTCCGTTTGCCACCACCCATTTGCATACCATCATCCGACTCAAGAATCTGCTGGACTACTTCAGCTGACAGGTACCTGCCAAACACTTTGCGGATAAAGGCATAGCTGTTTTCCAATTCCTGCCGGTAGGCATCTTCCTTGTCGCGCCATGCCTTGCGTTCCAGGCACGCCGTTACACGTGCCTGTAGCAGGCTTGGGTTAACCGGCTTGATCAGGATGTCAAAAGCACCGGCTTCAATACATTTGACCGCTGCGTTCCTGTCACTCAGGCCGGTAATAATAATCACGGGCACCGCGCGCAATTCTCCATCGCCCCGCATTTCCCGCAGGACGTCAAAACCATTCATATCCGGCATGAACAGGTCCAGCAGGATCAGGTCAGGTCTGCCTTCACGGATCAGTTCCAGCGCTTCGCGACCCGATGGTGCGGTGCTGACCATGTGGCCCTGCCGGTTTAGCTGGTGGGCCAGCAGGCTGCGGCTACTGTCGTTGTCGTCGACGACAAGTATATTTCCCGCAATTGTTTTGGAGTCTTCCTGGTCAGAGCGGTCAAAACTGTCAAATACAGAACTGACGTGCATTAAATCCGAACCGTGATCATCCCCTAGCTCATGTTCGGCTTCGAACAGTGTTTCCACCTTTTGCAGTAGTACGCCGGAATCGGCCAGCTGGCTTTCAAGGTAAATGCGTGCATCCGCGCCGAGTTGGTCCGCGTCCTCGAGTTCTTCGAGGATTATTTCTGAGTAACCGGAGATCGCTCCAACGGAGTTTCTCAAGTCATGTTTGAACCGCGACCGCTGGCTATCCCGCTGTGCACTCTCTTGATGATGCACTTCCGCGGCCAGCATTTCATCGATCAGTGAGCGAGTCAGGCTTGCCGCTGATTCGATTTTCTTTAGATCCGCCAGGCAATCCTTGTCCGTAACCTGCTCCTTGAGCAGTTCTGCGTGACCTTCAATCGAGAGGATTGGAGCAAGCAACTCCTGACGTAATAATTCGAGTCGGGCGCTGGCTCTTCTTGATTTTTGTTGGCTAATTTTCAAACCCATCCATGGTAAATAACGTACACATAAGCAAGCTTGCACGCAATGTGCAAAGCCTGGTCAACATGCAGGTTGATCCAGTGCTCACATTTGGTGAAATCAATAATGGTGTGCAGCACCGTCTCTATTACTCCAAGCAATAGACTGCCGCTGATTAAAAAAACCAAGCCACCGTGGACCAATGCATGTGAAAAAAGCCAGTAAAACCAACCCGGAAAACTTGGACTGGCCGTCTTGTAAATCAGGGCATGCCGACTTTTCGACTTTGCCATGATATCCCGCTGAAACACATAGTCACCGAAGGCGTGTGCCACCAGGAACTGGAAAAAGAGTGTCATGCTATTTCCCTTTTATCTTCATTCTAATTTTCATACCTTAATTAATAATATAGGAAAGTTACTTTTCTCACAGTAGAAACAAAAGCCTGGAAAAACTAATTCAAACAGGTTCAACCTGGGGTGTGTCCGGTGTATCTTTTTCGTCGTCGCTCACGGAGAGTTTGCGCGCCATATGTGAGGACAGCACGTTGTCGACTACACGCTTGATGTTTTCATTTCGGTTACACAGGGCACGTAGTTCATCCTGGTTCCAACGCAGGCACATGCAGGCATCCAGGCTTGTCACGGTTGCCGAGGCAGGGCAGTTTAGGCGATAGCTGACTTCGCCAATGACATTCCCTTGCGGCAAGGTGACCTTGCCGCCGTCAGGCAAGTCCGCCTCGGCATGTCCGCTGATAAGGTAATAAATATCTGTCAGAGGCTGTCCTGCAACCGTGTAAACGAAACCGGCCGCCTCGAGGTGCCACTCGGAAATTTTCAATAACTGTCTGAATTCGACACGGGTCAGATCCGCGAACTCGTGTTCATACAGATACTGCTCCCGCTGGTTGAACTTGATCCGCGAGTTGCTCCAGGCGAGGTAAACCAGCATGAAGCCATTGACCACGACCAATGCCAGTTCTGATAACACATCCAGCCAAAGCGGGTCATCGAGGTAGTAGAAATAATAGATGGCGTAGGCGGTTGAAGAGAATACGATCAACATTCGCAGCTTTTGCATACTGGTCATCATGAATGCGAGCAGCGAACTCCCAAACGCGATGGCGTAGAGCACGTAAAAAACAACTGCGAGAGAATTTTCTTCCATTTAAATACCCGAATTGGTGGTGTTCTAGGTCGTTTGCGGACGTAAAACTATCACAATTGATTCCGAATGTATTGCGGACGTGAAATTCCAAAGTTATTTGGCTTGCTGCGAGAAAACCACGCAGTACACATCGATAAATTTATCACATTGCTTGCAGGCCAGGAGCAACTACAACGGAGACCCGTCTGACAGGGAAAGCCCTGCTTAGTGATCTTCATTGAGAGACGAGAAAGACTTCGCCACAGATTTTACCGTGGAATATTTCAGATGTACCGCCGTGTTCTCTGTCCGTTATAATTTTATTGAATTTGCTAAGATAATTATGCACATATATAACTTCCCATCACAATGACGCAGGGCAGTGGCATATGCAAGGGTCAGATTGATGCTTTACTCATTACAATGCCGCTGCGGTTTGTTATTACAATGCATAGGGGTATATCGTGAACTCTGATAAGGCGTGGCCTGAATTATGAGCAACCCATTCCTGAGTATTGAAACTCAGCCAGGCAGGCTGGTCGTCAAAGTCAGGGGGCAATGGATTTTTGACGAGGTGCCGGCCCTGGAGGCGGCGGCGGCTTCGGTCTCGCCGGAAGCCGGGCAGTCGGTAGTTTTTCAGTGTGCCGGGCTGGAAGATATTGATATCGCCGGTGCCTGGGTGTTGTTCGATCGCAACGAGCAATTCTCCGAATTGGGTATCAAGTCCGAATTGACGGGTTTCAAAGCCTCGCACTTCAAGTTTCTGCAACATATCATCGACGCGGCGGCCATACGTGAGTACGAAGAGCCATCGGACAGTCCCGCGCGTCCGAAGGTGATGAAGGAAACCGTTGAGCGGCTTGGCCGGTCCACCACCGCGTATATCGAGGACCTCGGTGAGATAGCCAGGTATATACTCGATGGTGTACGCAAGCCATCGTTGATCATGGTCGGTGAGACCATCAAGCACGTCTATACGACCGGTGTCCAGGCCATTCCCGTGGTCGTGGTGATTACATTTCTGATTGGTATTGTGACGGTGCACCAGG
>CALBDB010000048.1 GCA_937927755.1 uncultured Lysobacterales bacterium | reverse complement strand
CGCCGATCGCTCCTACAGGCACTTAATCGCCGCGAGACGCGCCTCCCACATTACAATAAGCACCCCCACATCTTTCGGTATTTTTGGTGCGTATTTGCTAGACTTCAGGGCTGCCTTTCACCTTCCCGGAAAACACACGTGAAAAAACTGATTATGCTCCTCCTGCTGCTTCCGCTTGCAGCCTGTAACAACGAAACCACCACCGATACCGTAGCAGTCGAAGCTGCGAAACCTTCATTGCCAGCCGGTATTACGCTGGTAGATGAATTCAAGGGGGATGATGCCGGAATCGCGATCCCCTATGCCAAGTACCGGCTGGATAATGGCCTGACGGTGATCTTGCATGAGGATCATTCAGATCCTTTGGTACACGTGGATGTGACCTACCACGTCGGCTCTAACCGTGAGGAACCCGGGCGTTCGGGCTTTGCCCATTTCTTTGAGCACATGATGTTCCAGGGCTCGGCCAACGTTGGCGACGAGGAACACTTTAAACTGGTCTCAAATGCCGGCGGCACACTGAATGGCTCGACCAACTCAGACCGCACCAACTATTACGAAACCCTGCCGGTCAATCAGCTTGAAATTGCGCTGTGGCTGGAAGCGGACCGCATGGGATTTTTGCTGGAAGCGGTAACACAGGAAAAATTCGAGATACAAAGGGAAACAGTAAAAAACGAACGTGGACAAAGTTATGATAATCGGCCATATGGCCTCGCCTTTGAAACCTTGAGCAAGTCTTTATATGATCAGAATCATCCCTACTACTGGCCTACTATTGGATGGTTGGAAGACCTCAATCGGGCAGACGTCGACGACCTGAAACGATTCTTCTTGCGCTGGTACGGTCCAAATAATGCGGCATTGACCATCGGTGGCGATATTGATCCCATGACTACACTGGAACTGGTCAACAAGTACTTTGGCAGTATTCCGACCGGTCCCGAAGTAAAAAACCTGCCAAAACAACCCGGCACACTGGAATCCGACCGTCATGTCACGCTGGAAGACGATATCCACCTGCCCGCCATCGCATTAATCATCCCAACTGTATACGGCTACCACGCCGACGAGGCGCCACTGGATGCCGCCGCCAAGATCATGGGTCAGGGACAGGCCTCGCTGCTGTACCAGCGCCTGGTTCAAACCGGCCGGGCAGTCCAGGCAAGTGTCAGCCACCGCTGCCGCGAACTGGCCTGCGAGATGATGTTTATCGTTATCCAGAACCCGGGTTCAGGTGAAACCCTGGCCGAGATGGAAACAGCCATCCGCGAGACCATGGATGAGTTCGCCGCACGCGAGGTTTCCGAAGATGACCTGCAGAAATTCAAGGCACAATATGAATCAGGCCGTGTATTCGGACTGCAAAGTGTTAGCGGCAAGGTATCCACGCTGGCAGCGTTCCAGACTTATACCGGAAGCCCTGCTGGTATCGGCAAAGACATACAACGCTACCTGAGTGTCGAGACCGAAGACGTGAGCCGTGTTTTTAATCAATACATCGCCGGCAAGCCCTCGGTAATACTGAGCATCGTTCCCAACGGCAAACTTGAATTGGCCGCTGCTGAGCAGGACTACAATGCACCGGAACGCGACATTCCCGAGAGTTTCGGCGACGAGGGTACCGAACTGGCTCTGCGGCCGGTAAATGACGATTTTGACCGCAGCCGGCAGCCGGTTCCTGGCACCAATCCCACGGTTGAGCTTCCAGCCATCTGGGACACCACGCTGGCCAACGGCATACGCGTGCTTGCGGTGCCTAACGATGAAACACCCACGGTGACAATACGCGCCGGTTTTGCAATGGGGCAGCGCGACGAACCACCAGGCAAGGCCGGGTTGACAGCGCTTACTGCGGCCCTGATGAGGGAGGCAACGCAACAGCGCTCCGCGGCGGAATTTGCCGAGGAGCTTGAAAGAATCGGCGCGAGCGTCAGCGTCAGCGGTGGTCAGTACGAGAGCAGCGTGACTGTCAACACACTGACCAAGCACCTCGACAAGGCGATGGCCCTGATGATGGAACGCGCCCTCCAACCCGCTTTTACGCAGGAAGATTTCGATCGCATCAAGAGCCAGACAATCGACGGCCTGATGGCAGCCCGTAAAACACCCGAAGGGCTGGCTGGCCGGGCAATCCAGTCCGTGCTGTATGGCCCTACGCACCCGCTCTCGTACCCGATCAGCGGCATTCCGTCAACGGTTGAATCGATAACGCTGGACGATGTAAAGGCCTTCTATGCCGCTCACATTCCAACCCATTTGACCGGTGTGACGGTCAGCGCCAGCCTGCCGCAAGCAGAAATTATTTCAGCTCTGCAGGGCTTTGCCGCACTGCAGGTTGAAGAAGCCTTCCGGGCGCCCATTGCGGACCTGCCCGAAATCACGGGGCGAACGGTTTACCTGGTCAACAAGGAAGGCGCTGCCCAGTCCAGCCTGCGCACCGCGCAGCCATCGATCAAGTACGATGCATTGGGTGATTTTTACAAGGCCAGCCTGGCCAACTTCAACCTCGGCGGAACTTTCAACAGCCGCATCAACCTGAACCTGCGCGAAGACAAGGGCTATACATACGGCGCCCATACAAGCTTCAGCGGCGGCCAGGAGTTTGGCAGCTTCGGTCTCTCAAGCGAGGTCAACAAGGAAGCGACTGCCGCCTCTCTGACCGAGGTCATCAATGAACTTGAAAGCTTTGCGGCCGACGGAATGAACGAGGAAGAATACGATTACATGCGTTCTGCCATCGGCCAGCGCGATGCCCTGCGATATGAAACCCCGAGCCGCAAACTGGGTCTGCTGGGCAATATTATGCGTTATGACCTACCGTTGAATTACCGCACGCAGCAGGCCAACATACTCAGGGAAACCGACCGGGAAACGCTCAACACACTGGCCAACAAGCTGATCCAGCCTGAAAACATGGCAATCGTGGTGGTAGGTGATGAAGCCAGCATCCGCGAAGAACTCGAGGCGCTGGAAATGCCGATCAGAAAACTGGATGAAGACGGGTTTCCGATAGATTGATGTAGAAGCTTCTATTCAATCCGACCCTGTGGGAGGTGCGTCTCGCGGCGATTTTAAACCTGTAGGAGCGACGTGCTCGTCGCGATTGGTTCGGTTTAGTGCGAGATCAGGGTGACCTGTCCGCATTAACTGGTCCAGTTGTTAAGTTTGTCTAAGCGGCCATTTGGTCAGTTTCCATTGTTTCTTGCATTTCCTTCGTGCGAAATTGACTCCGCGTGCTGTGACACGGAGTTTAACCAGGCATGCCTGGACAAGGTTGATACCGTGTGTGGATTGCTGCGCGAATAGAAAGAACTATGAGTATCTTGAATGATATTCGGCCTGCACTTCCACTCTTGGACAAAGGCTTTAATGCGGTGGGCTGATCAATGTGTTGTACAGGTCGCGCCGTGAGCGCTCAATGGCACCTAGAAAATGATTGAATGCGTTTCGATGTGATTGCAAATCACCTTCCCCGGTTGAAGACCCTTGATTCCTGACACCAAAGTCTGAGCGTATGTAGTTATACAGCGCCTGGGTCTCAAGCATAGGTTCAATATCAAGTTCGCGTTTAAGCCAGTTAGAGAATTCCTGATACTGACGCAGGGCCTGCGCGCGTTGACCGTTGAGCACGTAGAGCCACATCACCTCACACTGCGCCGCCTCACGTGCGGGGTCGGCAGTCAGGAGGTTTCGACCAATTTCGAGAGCATCTTCGTAACGGCGATTCTGTCCCAGCCAATGCATCAGAATCGTCATGCCGCGTATTTGTAAGTTGAAAAAACGCTCGCGTTCAGCCAAAACCCAATCTGAACTTACGCCATCCATGTATGGTGCGGAACAGGATTGGAGTGCCTTGTAGAGGCTTTCTGCAGTGGCCTCGCTCATTGGTTCTTCGATGGATATGGAATGAACAATTTCGGCAAAGTCACGCGAATCAATTTTAACTGAAGGGGCAAACCGCAGGACTATAACGGGCCCGCTGCTAATCAAGTAAATACCGTCAATTTTGGCAAGCTGCTGCTTTATCCTGAAAATTGCCGAATTGAGAGCTGAACGTTGCCTTGTGGGAGAGGATTTTCGCCAGAACATATCTGCGAGGAATTCTCTGCGGCATTCAGTATCGGCGTTTACCAGAAGATATTGAAATAATTTTTCGGTGCTTCCCGAAATGCATAGATGATAAGGTAAGCCGTCAACCCTGATCGGATGGACACCAAATAAGCAAATACTAGTACTTCTTCCTGTTTTCATAATGAGATTTTCTAATATTAAAATCTCCCCTTATCTTCGTTCAGATCCTTCAGATTCCCAAGCGATCCAGTTCGTTTACTACCCTTTTAAACGTTTTTGCATATCCAGCTGCCAAGTCTGTGCAATTTTTGAGTTGCGCCGGGTGTTTTATCCCAATCGCAAATCTTGACGAAACATTCGCGGGTCAGAGCATTGGGTTAAGTGACCTAACAAGAAAGTTAATTCAACCCTCAACTCCAACCATTATGACCGTATCTGCGAGGTTAGATGCATGAAGCAGTTAATCCACGAGTGTCATCGCCAACTTATGACTTCGATCAGCCATTGGCTACGTTGGCATCAATATCCCGATGCCTTGTTTGAGGTGGCGACGTTCCTTACTACAAATTTCTATTGTTTTTGTTATTTAAACCTTCACTTTAAATTTAGCACAAAATAATCTTTTTGCACCTACCCTTTAAGAATTTGCACAGCGATCTTCTATACCAACCGTCAGTACTCGAGCGTCCGCTTCGCCATGCCGTGCGATAAAGCAAAGATGACATCAAAATTACGTCCGCAGACCTTGTGGTTTGATCGACTGCTGGTGACTGAACGGTGATTGTAATGTGACATTAGTGTGACTGTTTGTTGATCGTTCGAAAAACTCTGTGTCACCGTCGCGAAATACCCTGCAGATAAATTCACGTCATCGATTGCCGGTCATATGCCTTGCGCCGAACACGTTGGACGAACCGGACATCGCCCAGATTTGGATAAAGAAGCACATGAGATGAATACGGCCCTGGGACCTGATACCGGCAGGAAAAGTCATCTGGTTTTAGATGACGTTTACTCTTTTGTGCTGCGCCTGCACCTGAACCCTGCACCCGGTGGCCGGGGAACCCCAAGACCTCAGTTTAACCTTGAAAATGTGAACAAGGGTACAAACCGGCGCATGCAAGACCTGGATGAGGTGCTGCATGAATTAAAGACACAAATTGAACTGATTTTGCAGAGCCCTGCTAGCCACGTGAATTAAACCAATGCCAGAACAAATCGTACGCATCTGATTTTGTAATTTAATTTAGAACATGGAGACAAGATATGTCGGAAACAATCAAATGGAATTTTGTCACCCAGGTCTTGAAGGGGCCAAGTATTTCAGCAGCGTCGAGTATCGAAGGAGTTGATGCCTACGACAAATTTGATATCAGCCTGGCAGATACCGAAACCCAGGTGGTGAACCTGACACCGGGCGGAAATACTTACCTGTTGGTGATTAACCCGGATACTCCCCATGAAGACCTCAGTTACGAGTTGGACGGAAATCCCGTCGCACTCGACGGCCCGCATGTTCTGATCGGTGCTGGCGCCGTCAGTCTGTTAGGCGGCGTCACCAGCCTGACTTTCACCAACAATACTGGTGCCGATACAGCGATTGAAATCCTTATCGGCCGTGATTCAACACCATAACAGGGGCCGCATAGCCCCAGAGTGAAGCAAGGAGAACCTTATGCCCGCGACCTTATCCTATCCCGGTGTTTACATTGAAGAGGTGCCAAGCGGGGTTCGGACGATCACTGGAGTCGCCACTTCAATCACAGCTTTTATCGGCCGTGCCTTGCGTGGACCAGAGGACGAACCTACCCGTGTGCAGAGCTTCGCCGAATTTGAGCGTGTGTTCGGAAATTTGTGGCGAGACAGCACCATGACTTACGCAGTTCAGCAGTTTTTTCAAAACGGTGGCAGCGATGCCCTGATCGTACGCGTACAAAACGGCGGTAGTGCCGCCACTCTGACTCTCGCTACTGCTTTCGACCTGGTTGCCTCGAGTACCGGTGACTGGGGCGAAAAGCTCAGGGTCAGGGTTGACCACGTGACACGTGACCCCAGCGATACCACGCTTTTCAATCTCACCATTCGGGACACCGGTACCGGCGCCACCGAGCGATTTCTCAATCTGTCCACCGACAGTGACAATGCGCGTTACGTAACCACCGTACTGAAACAGCAATCAAAACTGGTTCGTACAAGCGGAACGGTACCCGCATTGCGGCCGACCGATCACGGCGATCCGGCTGCCGGAGTTGATCCGATGCTGGATGATAGCTCCTCGACCCAGTTCAGCAACGACGGTGACAATGGCTCGGCAATTGGTAACGACCAAATTTCCCTGGCCTCTTTGGAGACGGGCAAGAAAGGTCTCTGGGCACTGGAAAAAGCTGACATATTCAACATTCTTTGCATTCCTCCGTTAACCCGGGAAGCAGGTGGCGATGTTAACTCCCAAACCCGCAGCGCAGCAGCGAAATACTGTGAACAACGGCGCGCCATATACGTGGTAGACCCATTGAGCGATTGGGATGAAGCTTCCGATCTTACTGGCGGCAGCGGTATTGACAGTGTCGGCTGGGGGCTGGCTAGAAGCACCAATGCAGCACTGTACTTTCCGCGAATCCGGCTACCCGACCCACTGCAGGAGGGTCGCCTGGCCGATTTTGCTCCCTGCGGCGCGGTGGCCGGTGTTATGTCCCGCACCGACAGCCAACGTGGAGTTTGGAAAGCTCCGGCCGGCAACGACGCAACACTAAGCGGCGTGGTCGAGTTAACAGTTAAGTTGACCGATGGCGAAAACGGCCAGCTCAATCCACTGGCAGTCAACTGTTTACGTGCTTTTCCAGTCACCGGACGAGTGGTTTGGGGTGCACGAACACTAAAGGGAGCGGATCAATTAGCCTCGGAATGGAAGTACCTGCCGGTACGCCGCCTCGCCTTGTTTATTGAAGAGAGCCTTTTCCGCGGCACCCAGTGGGTGGTGTTTGAACCCAATGACGAACCGCTGTGGGCGCAGATTCGCCTCAACCTCGGCTCCTTTATGCACAACCTGTTTCGCCAGGGAGCCTTCCAGGGCAGCAGCCCACGTGATGCCTATTTCGTGAAATGTGACAGCGAAACAACCACTCAAAATGATATAGACAAAGGCATCGTCAATATCGTGGTGGGATTCGCCCCACTGAAGCCTGCTGAGTTCGTGGTGATCAAGCTCCAGCAAATTGCCGGCCAGATTCAAGTTTAAGGAGATTTCAATGGCACAATTTAGCGTCAATACACAACGTTTCGATCCCTACAAAAACTTCAAGTTCCGGGTCAAATGGGAAGGTCGCTTTGTCGCCGGCGTCTCCAAGGTCGGCGCTCTAAAACGCAGCACCGAGTTGGTTGAGCACCGGGAAGGCGGAGATCCATCCAGTTCACGCAAATCGCCGGGGCGAACCAAATACGAGGCCATCACCCTGGAGCGTGGCGTAACCCATGATCCTGAATTTGAACGTTGGGCCAACAAGATATGGAACTACGGTTCCGGTCTGGGCAGCGAGGTATCGCTGGAGGACTTTCGCAAGGACATCATCATCGAACTGTACAACGAGGCAGGCCAGCTGGTAATAAGCTACATGGTTTATCGTTGCTGGGTATCCGAGTTTCAGGCACTGCCCGATCTTGATGCCAATGCCAACGCAGTTGCGATCGAAACACTCAAATTGGAAAACGAAGGTTGGGAGCGTGATTACGCTGTAACCGAACCCGGCGAACCCAGTTTCACCGAACCCGCCTGAACAGGGAGGATTGAGTGAGAGCGCTGACGGTCTCCGAAATCATCCGGCTATGGGAAACGGCCTATCGATATCATCCGGTTGACCGTGCCCTGTCCATGCTGCAACCGGTGTTGCCGGATCAAAGCCGCGATGAACTAGCCGCTTTGTCCATCGGTCAACGCGACGGGCTGTTACTGGCTCTTAGAAGGGCTACTTTTGGCGATGTTCTGCCGGGTGTGAATCAATGCCCGGTTTGCGCCTCGCTCGTCGAGTTTGAGTTAAGTTGCCAATCGCTGCAGAGCGGCGCCACCCCACCCCACCCAGAGCAACTCACCGAGGGTGGTTACAAGCTGATGATCCGGCCCCTCAACAGTTTCGACCTCGCTGACGTAGCAATGGCCGCGACTGAAAGCGAGTCACATACCGTCCTGCTGCAGCGCTGTGTGTCCGAGGCCTTCTACCAGGATCAACCCGTGGAGCCAGGTGCGCTGCCCATGGAAATCGAAGAACGCATTGCTGCTACTGCGCTCGCGGCGGATGCCCAGGCGGAAACGCTACTTGACGTAAGCTGCCCTGACTGCCAGCACCGGTGGCAGAGCGTACTCGACATCGCTCATGTCTTGTGGCTTGAAATCAGCGCCCGCGCCCAGCGACTGCTGCATGAAGTTCACGTTCTCGCCAAAGCCTACGGATGGCATGAAGCAGAAATTCTCGAACTGAGTGCGGAGCGGCGCGCGGCCTATCTGCAAATGGCAATAGTATGAGTGACTTTCTGACACGTCTGGTCCAATTGACCCGAGGCGAGGCTGCGGTGGTTAGTCCGCGCATACCCGGACGATTCACCCCCACAACTGAAACAAGACAGCTGGAACCTGACCCAAGCGGACTTGAACAACACAACCAATGGGCAACAAACAGAGACCTGGACAGGCAACAGTTGATAACGGGTTCTGATCAGAATTCCGTTTTGCCTGGTGCCGCCGTTGGAGATGCGTTAAATCCCCAATCCGTCGCACAATCAGAGCAGACAAAACCCGCTGATTCCGAAACGAACAATTCAGCAGCAGAGCCCGAAATACCCGCTGCGTACTCCCCGATCATTCCTCCAACATCAGCGAACAGTGACCGGAAACCCGCATCTGCGCTGACCACGGACGGAGTCAGCCTTGCAGAACCGACGGCCGAACAGCCCGGGAAAGCGGCTGAATTATCCACAGTACGAGAAGACAATGTTAATAAAAGCAAGCCACAACAGAGCGTTGGTAATGGAGAGACAAATCAACCGGGTGTAACAAAGCAGGTTTCGCGGGTTGATCCTCCTCCCTTGGTGACCGTTATTCAAAACCTGTCCGGCAAGTTGCAGCCACCAGCGACAGAGCAACCGGTTTTTAACACACCGGAGACGAAGCAGGAGCCTGCTGTTCATGTCCATATCGGCCGTATCGACGTCAGGGCAACCACGGCGGCGCCAGTTCCGGCTCCCCGGCCTGCGCGCCCCAAGCCGAAAAGTAGTTTGCAATTGCAGGATTACCTGAAGCGCGGTAGCGGCGGGGGTGGCCGATAATGAGTAGCCCATTGGCCATAGCCACTGTCACCGCCGTGCTGCGCGATCTGCTTAATAACGGTCTGATCGATCACAATATCGTTGGAGCACTTGGCAGCAATGTGACCGTCAGTGCAGTGCCACCCGACACTATCCCGATTGCAGGACCCAACGCCAAGACCCAACTGAACCTGTTTTTGCACCAGGTCACCACCAACAGCGCTCTGCGTAATGCCGGCCTTCCCTCGCGTGACAGCAACGGTGCGCGCCTCGGTAACCCTCCGTTGGCTCTCGACCTGCACTACATTCTGACAGCCTATGGCGCAGAGGAATTACACTCTGAAATTCTGCTGGGATTTGGCATGTACCTGATGCATGAGCGCCCGGTTCTTTCCCGTAAAGCCATTCGTACAGCGGTGGCCGGTAATACAGTGGACACATCCATATTGCCGCTGGCCTACCAGTCTTTGTCAGCTGCCGACCTGGCCGACCAACTGGAACAGATAAAGATCACGCCGGTATCCATGGCCACCGAAGAAATGTCGAAGCTTTGGTCCGCCATGCAGGCTCATTACCGTCCCAGTGCAGCCTATTCCATTTCGGTGATACTGATTGAAGCCGACAAAACAACACGCTCAGCATTACCCGTTTTGACCCGCGGTCCACGGGACAGTGAGACCGGGCGCGAGGCAGGTATTGTAGCTACTGCCGGATTGGTTCCACCCTACCCCGGCCTGACCCGCGTTGAGCCTCCAAAGAAACAAATTGCCGCAGTGCCTGGCGACAGTATCACCCTGCACGGGCACCATTTGAATGGCAGCAACCTCGAAGCGAGGTTCAGCCATCCACTGCTCAGCGATCCTATAACGGTAGCGATTGGGGGCAACCTCAATAGTGACCAGGTCAGCGTGGCTTTGCCCAACGATGCAGCCGCCAGCGACGCCTGGCCACCCGGCAACTGGACCGTTGCCCTTGCCGTCCAGCGTCCGGATGAAGACGATCTGCGGTTCAGTAACAGCTTGCCGATGATGCTGGCTCCGATACTGGACTTGCCCGCTTCAAGCGCGGTCCGTGATGGCGGCAGCGGAGCGGTGACTATAACCCTGGTATTCACGCCCGAGTTGCGACCGTCCCAACAAGTCCGGCTTGTCGCAGGTGGTTATGAGGCGCTGCCTTCCGATCTGAGCAGTCAGACCGGCACCCTGGATTTTGTCTACCCTGAATTGTCCGCCGGCAAGCAGTGGCTGCGCCTGAGGGTTGACGGGGTTGACAGCTTGCTGGTTAATCGTGAGGAGCAACCTCCTGAATTTAATGCCAGCCAACACATTGTGATTCCGGCATGAACGAACCCGGCACAACGCATTGGATCGAGGCCAATCAGGAAGCCCTGAACGATGAACTCAGCTGGCTCCAGTCGTTGTTTGAAGCTGCTGTAAACGGAGCCGACCCAGGCTTCATCGAAGCACCGGAGAACACAGCTCTCACACTCGATTTCCTGGCAGAGCAATTTGGATTGTCCAGTTTTGAACGCATGATTATTCTGCTGTGCGCCGGTCTGGAGCTGAATTCCGAGTTGGTCCACCTGTACCGTGAGCTACCTCAGAGCGACGGCCGGGACTTACCAACTTTTGGGTTTGCTTTGGCGCTGCTCCCGGACGCGCACTGGAGTGCCTTGTCACCCGGGGCGCCTTTGCGTTACTGGCAAATCATTCATGTTGATAATCGTTCTCGAATTACTTCCTCAGGCCTGTCCCTGGATGAGCGCATACTTCATTTCCTGTTAGGCGCCGGTCACATAGACCAACGCTTGAGCGGTCTTGTCCATGCCCTCGGCCAACGCACCACTTTACCTGCATCTCAACATCTGCAGGTGGAGCGGCTGGTTGGCCTGTGGCGCGATCGAGGTAATCCGCCGGTAATCCTGATAAAGGGCAATGATCCGGATGCCGGCCGCGAAGTTGCAGTTCAGGCCTGTACGACGCTGGGATTGCAGGCACTGTTACTGCGGGCGCAGGATATTGACCAGTCTGCTGATGAACGTCGGCACCTGGCGCGCCTAATAAGCCGAGAATACCTGCTGTCGCGGGCAGCCATCCTGATTGATGCCGGCAGCAATCCACCTCCGCACCTGTCGGCCTTTATGGAGCAACTCGAATGCCCCGTCACCGTGCTGGGTGATTCTCCCGCAGATTTGCGTCGCAGCAGCGCCCTTGTCGAGGTAGATAAACCCACGACCGATGAACAACGAAAGCTGTGGCATGCGGCCCTGTCGGGGCTTAAGGCATTTGAGGAATCCTGGTTGTTGCCGCTTGCGGTCCAGTTCGATTTTTCATCTAACGACATCCAGACAACTGCCGAAAGTATCAAAGCGGAACTGCTGCTTGGCACTTCGCTGAAACAAGCTCTTTGGCGGCAATCCCGGCAACACAGCCGGGGCAATCTTGGCCGGCATGCACAACGTATCGTGCCACTGGCCGGTTGGGATGACCTGATCCTTCCCAATGGTCAAAAATCCATCCTGCGGGATATCAGCCGTCAGGTGCATCACCGGGCAAAAGTTTACGAAGAATGGGGGTTCGCCGCCAAAAGTGACCGTGGCCTGGGTATCAGCGCTCTGTTTGCAGGGGAAAGCGGTACCGGAAAGACCATGGCAGCGGAAGTTCTCGCCGCTGATCTTGATCTCGATCTTTATCGTATCGACCTCTCTTCAGTGGTAAGCAAGTATATTGGGGAAACCGAGAAAAACCTGGAACGCCTGTTCCGCGCTGCGGAAACCAGCGGTGCGATCCTGCTATTTGACGAGGCCGACGCGTTGTTTGGCAAACGCAGCGACGTCAAGGACAGTCACGATCGCTACGCAAATATTGAACTGGCATACCTGCTACAGCGCATGGAGGCCTACCGTGGACTCTCCATACTCACAAGCAACATGAAGTCATCGCTCGACACGGCCTTCCTGCGCCGCATCCGTTTCATGGTCCAATTCCCGTTTCCTGATGTCGCCCAACGCGGTGAAATCTGGCAGCGTGTACTGCCTGACAACTTGCCACGTGCCCAGCTCCGAACGACCCAGTTGGCCCGTTTGCACGTTACCGGGGGCAATATTCGCAACATCGCCATGAACGCGGCCTTCCTGGCGGCGGAAAAAGGCGATCCGCTGTGCATGGCAGACCTCGCCCAAGCGACGCGCATGGAATACGCCAAGCTGGAGAAACCGCTCAATGAATCCGAATTGAGGAACTGGACATGAGCGGCGACATATTTCTCAATATCGACCAGGTTAGGCTACATGGCCTGGAGCATATCAATCCAAACGAGTTGGAAGCGGCGCTGCAGCAAGCGCTAATGGAGAAACTCGCGTCCGGCCCGGTTAGCTTGACATCGGCGACCCCACAGCTTCGCACCGGAATCAGACTGCGGGAACCGGTCACCGCCGCTGAATTGGGACACTCCCTTGCGCAGAGTCTTTACGGCGTCATTTCAGATACCGGCGCGGTAGAGACGCAACGTACCAACAAGCCGGGAGGAAGGCGTGATGCGTAGCCACGTCACCACCGGCAGGTCCGCAGACAAAGACAGCTCTTCATTGCAGCGTAAACCATCTTTGCACATCGGCGAACATGACGACGTCTATGAGAGGGAAGCTGACCGGGTTGCCAACGCCGTGACTAAAAACAACGTTCACCCGCCGAATCTGTCGCTTTCGAAGATCAGCATCACACCGCCACTGCAACGCGATGGAGACGGTAAGGGGAAAAGCGAGGAAGACAAGTACACGGAGGCGGCAAAAAAACTCGGTGAGGCGTTCCTGGAAACTGGCCCGGGTAAGGAAATAAAGCAAAAAGCCGAAAAACTCGGTGACGCCTTTATTTCGACACTGCCAGGAAAGATCATCACGGGATCCGCCATCACCGGCGCGGTTGCGGCCCTTGCGGCAACCCATAAGGAGTTACCCATTGGAATCCCGGAAATCCCGCTCGACAAAATCCAGCCTGGTCTGAAAATGAAGATCACCTATGAGGGGCCCGTTGATAAGCCCACCAAGGTAATGGCCACTTTCACAATCCCGCTTGGCCCACAACGGAAAAGCAGCAAACCCAAAATGAGTAAAGCGGAACAGTTCAGGGCCGAAACCGCACGCATGGCCCGGGAGCAGCGCCAATTCCGGGAATCACTCAAATCACCCCAACAACGGGCAGAAGAGCA
>CALBDB010000047.1 GCA_937927755.1 uncultured Lysobacterales bacterium | reverse complement strand
CATCCACGGTGCCAAGATTAAAGCCGCCGGAGCGATAACCGGTTGAGATCGAACCATAAACGAATCCACCATTTTCAAGCGTGTATTCGAGGCTGACCAGGCCACTGACATTGTCCCAGTCCTGCTTGTCGCTGGCGATGTCACCGATATTGAGTGGGTAAGCGATACTGTTACCAATGGCCTTGTGGGTTTCAGACTCGATGATGCCATAGTCCATCACGCCGTCACCATTGATGTCGCCGATCGGGATCGGTGCAAACACTTCGTACATGGGAGTGATTGCATAGACAATTTCATTGCCTTTCTTCTCATCGAAAGAGTAGCGGGCACCCACCGTCAGCTTCATCTTCTCGGTAACTTCGTAGTCGAGTTGTCCGTAGCCTGCGTAGGAAGTTGCATCAAGATTGGTATCGAACCAGAACGCACGGTTGTTCGGATCACCCTGGAAGTCGGGGAACCGGAAGCCGCCCAATACAAACGCACTCATGGCCGCACCCGGAAGGGTGGCCAGCGGGAAACGGGGTCCGAAGGTGGGGCTGTACAAACCCAGGGTTACAAACTCGGTATCCCAGGTCAGAGAGGTTGAATAAATCGGATCAACCGCATTCTGGAAGTCGAAATAGAGGCGCTCATCCGACTCGAAATAGAACAGGCCTGCAACAAAGTTTGTCTTGCCGTCAAAGTTCGAAATGAACTGCAACTCCGCCGTTAACTGATCAGAATCGGAAATGATGTTGTTGACCGAACTGGAACGGGTCGCTGAAGACCAGTCCACGTCCGTGGCTGACTCGCGCAGAAAATCTGAATAGCCGCCAATAAACTTGATATCAACATCACCAGCCTGATAGACATTGGTCAGGATAAAGTTGCTGAACTCTTCATCCAGCTCGTTAGCAAAATCCTGGCTGGTTCTGCTTGGGTCTTTAACTGCCGGATTTTCCTGGTCCCAGGCCCAGGTGTGGTTGATCGTGACGCCACCCGGGTAAACCCGTGTGTCAGTCAGGTAATCTTCCAACTGGTAGCGACCGGCTGGTCGGCCGTCACGTTGGTGGCCAAAATAGCGCAAGTCCGTATACCAGTTGTCACTCCAGTTGGCGCGCAAGGTCGTATCAAATGTGAGGTCGTCGAGTTCATCGACACCCGGCCCTGCATCGTTTTTCTTTAAAGGACCACGGTCAATTTGTGATACCGCCATGCGCCATGCAAAGCTGTCGCCCAGTGGTATATTCAACATGCCCTGAACGGCGCTGTAGCTCTCGCTGCCAATTTCAAGGTTAACTTCGCCTTCAAATTCCTGGCCAGGTTTTTTGCTGATAACGTTAATCGCACCACCCGCCGTGTTACGGCCATACAGGGTTCCCTGGGGTCCGCGCAGGACTTCAATCTGGCCAACATCAAAGAAATTATTGACCACGTAAGGGCCGACACCGCGGGTGTAGTAGCCATCCACATACGAGGCAACCGCCGGGTCAATACCCAGGGCAAGACTGTCAATACCCACACCCCGAATGGTGATTCTTTCACCTGACGTAATAGAAAGCCCGGGTGTGTTGACGCTGAGGTCATCCAGGTCATCAATACCAAACTCCTGCAGTTTTTCAGATGAAAATGCAGTGATCGAAATACCGGTATCCATCAAGCTGGTTTCCCGCTTGGTCGCGGTAACAATAACCTCTTCCAACACCAGGCCTTCTTCTTCCTGCGCAACCGCCGGTATGGCAGTTATTGCAGTTCCAGCCACGGCCAGAACCAGCAAATGGCGCCGGATGGCGGTGGTCAGTTTCTTATTGGTGAACTGTGCGAAATCTTTCATAAAACCTCCGTCTTAACGCGAACTTGACACACACCAAAGCCGGTGTGCGAACCCACATTTATTGAACATACAGTATGTTGTAACATCTTTCAAGTATCATATTCGCATACTGAGGACGTTTAACTCACCAAATAGTACGTTCCAGCAGCTGGCATTTTTCAGAGAAACGGCAAGGACTTACCGGCTTCGACGATCAAAGACGGACGTTAATCCAGGTCAGGAAATGATGAGCAAATCTGCGACACGAGTTCGCCGGGCACGGCGAAAAAACAAATAGAGACAAACGGCCTGCTAATTCAATCCCGACAGGCGGGAGGTGATATCCTTGCGCAATAAATCACCCGCATCCCAATCGCCGTTCAGCACACTGATGGTGACGAATCCACGTGTGAGCATTTGCCAGTCTGCATATTCACTACCTGCTTTGTCAGGATCAATCGGGAGCACTTTGACCGCGAGTTGCCCGGTCTCGTCACTTTCCTCGTAGCTGAACTGGACCCCTGAAGTCCTGGCGGCGGGCACCACCCGTACACCTTTGACTGCTTCTGGCGCCAGTGGTGGGTAATTGACATTCAGGATCGTATGGGGGGCTAACAGGGCACCCTGCTCTTTTTGCGTCTCCTGCAAATCATCGACAAGGCCCACAAGCAATGCCGCTGCGCCGGGGAAGGCTTTCAAGGTGCTGGGAAATGGATAAGGTTTGGCACCCACCTCGGCATAATCGACAGCAACAGAAATGGCGATGGCCGGAAACCCCGCATACATGGCAACCGTGGCGGCACCTACCGTTCCTGAATTAATGGCATAGCCGGGGTTCTGCCCGAAATTGGCACCTGATATCACCAGGTCCGGCGCCTGTTCTTTCATGATATGCAGCAAGCCAACCAATACAGAATCTGCAGGAGAGCCATCCACCGACCAAACACCGTCGGACTGCTGCTTATATTGCAGCACACCGCTGGATGTTACTCGCGCTCCGCTGCCGCTTTGATTTTCTAACGGCGCAACCAGGGTGACATCATGGCCGGATTCAAGCAGTGCAGACCTGACAGCCTGTATTCCCGGTGTGTTATAGCCGTCATCATTGGTGAGCAATATGCGAAGATGCCTGGTTTCAGCTGACGCCTCCTGTGGCATGAGGCCAAACATGACCAGGCAACTGGCCACGACAACAATACCCAGGGCGTATCCAGGGAAGCTTGAGATTTTCATAGACACGCATTGTATGGGTTCTTTGAATGGAGTCCAGCAGTTATTTCGACGCTGGTGGAGTAGCAACCTGGATGCCGGACATTTTGGATGTAAGATACGGGTTCAAGGAAAGATTAGAGGCTCACAGGATGAAAACCGCAGAAAACGCCATTGACCTGGATTCGTTGGCAAATTACCTCGAAGCCTCTGTTCCCGGATTTCGAGGGCCGGTCACTTTGCAGAAATTTCCTGATGGTCAATCCAACCCCACGTTCAAATTGCAAGCCGGTTCCGGGGTCTATGTCCTGAGGCGCCAGCCGCCGGGGAAGCTACTTAAGTCCGCCCATGCCGTTGACAGGGAGTACCGCGTGCTGCAAGCGTTAGGTGGCACTGATGTTCCTGTCCCGGATGTCTATCACCTGTGCGAAAACACCGACGTCATCGGTACGATGTTTTACCTGATGGAGTATTGCGACGGTGAAGTATTCTGGAACGCCGCACTCCCGGAAGTAACCGCCAGTCGTACCCGGACAGCAATCTATGAGGAAATGAACCGGGTTCTGACCGCCATCCACAGCGTTGATGTCAAAAAGTCCGGGCTTTTGGATTACGGCTATCCGGGAAATTATTTCCAGAGGCAGACCGGTCGTTGGACAAAGCAATACAGGGCTTCAGAACTCTCCTCTATTTCCGCAATGGACAAACTCATTGACTGGTTGAGCCATAACATTCCCGCGGATGACGGCAAGGTCGCTCTGGTACATGGAGATTATCGGCTGGATAACGTCATGTTTGCGAAAGACCAGACCAGAATTATTGCGGTTCTGGACTGGGAGTTGTCAACGCTGGGACATCCTTACGCTGATCTGGCATACCAATGCATGGCGCTGCGATTGCCACACAATGACGACCCGGCAACTCTGTCAGGACTCAGAGGAATTGATGCCGGCAAGCTGGGGATTCCTGATGAGGCAACGTATGTTGCCAGCTATTGCAGGCGTATGGGTATATCCGAAATTGAGAATTGGAGCTTTTACCTGGCATTCAGCTTCTTCAGACTGGCGGCAATTGCCCAGGGCGTGGCCAAACGTGCAATTCAAGGCAACGCCTCGCATAAACAAGCAGCCGCGGTTGGGGCAATGGTACCAGTGCTTGCCGAAATGGCCCTCGAGGTCATCGCTGCACCCGTTTAGCTCAAGCACAGATAATTTCATGATCGGGTTGAAAGTCATATACTGAAAACCCGGGCAAACAATACTTGAAATCGCTTTGCCGA
>CALBDB010000046.1 GCA_937927755.1 uncultured Lysobacterales bacterium | reverse complement strand
AGCCGGCGCAGTACGTCGTTCCCGGAGCACATCTATGAAATGACGGCCAAAAATGGTTCAACCGCACGGCTGGGCGAAAATGGTGAAGGTGTTCTGGAAGCCGCGGAAGGCTTCCCGTTCCCGTTCCCGGAGAACGCTTACGAGCTAATGTGGAACCACAAATTGAAATACAAGGGAACTGGCGGTGTTCGTTACAACACCCAGATTGCACCTACGGCAAACGGCAGTTTTACTGAGACCGTTATACGTGAAGAACTGTTGGGTCTGTATTACAAGCGTGGTGTAACTATTGAGGAAATTGACAATATTTTGTTGTATTTCTTCCAGGAAGTAGAGTCTCCCGCCAGGTTGGCCGGAAATATCCTGCTTGTGCATGAAACACTGAACCAACAGACAACACCACGCCAGGCCTGGATTTACAATCCTGGCCAGCGCCGGGTGCGGCGAGCGCCCAACGTAGCCTATGACAACCCCGGTACAGCCTCTGATGGTCTGCGCACCAATGACATGACCGATATGTTTAACGGCGCCATGGATCGCTTTGACTGGTCAGTGGTCGGCAAAAAGGAATTGTATATTCCATATAACTCCTACGGTGCACACGCTGAAGGCATAACCTACGATCAATTTGTCCGGCCTGGTCACCTGAACCCGGAACTGATGCGATACGAGTTGCATCGGGTCTGGGTTATTGAAGCCAACCTGAAAGACGGTATGCGGCACATCAACGCCAAGCGCACTTTCTACCTGGATGAAGACAGCTACCAAATCGTACTGATCGACCACTACGACGGTCGTGGGCAGTTGTGGCGTGCTTCGGAATGTCACTCAATCAATTACTATGATGTGCCGACCACCTGGTCTACCATCGAGACCCACATGGATCTGCAGTCCGGCAGGTATGTCGCACAGGGTTTTGACAACACGACCGCGGTCAATACATTCAACGTTGAAATGCAGCCGAGTCAGTATACGCCCCAGGCGCTACGCACACGCGGACGTAGATGATCTGCTGAAAAGGCCAGCCCAAGCTGGCCTTTTCAGTTATTCGACTACATAATCTTCGTATGATCAGATCAACCAACATCCTGGCGGGTTTTTGTGTTGTTCTATTTGTTGTGTTGTTGCCAAGGCCCGCAACCTCCGATCATGATCTCGATTTGGAGTACGCCGAGCACCAACCCCTGGCCACTGAGTCCATGCTGCTCGATATCACCCGTGTCGGCAATACGCTGGTAGCCGTTGGCGAGCGGGGGCATGTTGTGACATCCACGGATGGCGTTAACTGGGTTCAGGCTGAAATTGTACCAACCAGGTCAACCCTGACTTCGGTCTTCAGCACCGGCGGCCGTTTATGGGCGGGCGGTCATGATGCCGTAATAATTACCAGCGGTGACAAGGGCAAGACATGGACCCGGCAATTTTATGATACCCACCGCCAACAGGCTGTAATGGATATCTTTTTCACCGATGAAGATAACGGTATCGCCATTGGGTCCTATGGTTTGTACCTGCGGACAGGAGATGGCGGTCATACCTGGTTTGAGGCCACGGTTGACGAGGAAATTGATTATCACCTGAACAGTGTCCTGCATTTCGGTGACGGCAAGTGGTTGATTGCAGGTGAGGCGGGTTATTCCTATCGCAGTTACGATAACGGAGAAAGCTGGGAGCCCATGGATATGCCTTACCAGGGTTCGATGTGGGGTGCATTGAAGACAAGCGGGAATTGCGCTTTGTTTTACGGTCTCCGCGGCCATGTCATGGAAAGCTGTGATTTTGGAACCAGCTGGGCCGAACTGGACACCGGGACAGAGTCCAGTATCTCAGGTGCCGCTGAATACGATGGGATAATCCTGTTTGCAGCCAACAGTGGCACGCTGCTGAGCAGGGAAGACAAGGGCCCTTTCGAAATCCATCATCATTCAAGCGGTGTAGACTTTGCCGCCATCATTTCGATGGGAGATGGCAACTTCGTGCTGGTTGGCGAAGACGGGCCATACCCTTATCCGGAAGATGTAAATCGGGATGACGGCCATGAATGATTCCAGCCATTCAACCCTTCACAAAATAGCGACCTTCCTGATAAACAACCGCTACGGGGTAGTTGCACTGTTCATGCTGATCACCATTGGCATGATGTTCGCGATGTCAAATTTGCGCATCGAGACGGGCTTCAAGAAGCAATTGCCATTAAAGCATGAATACATGCAGACCTTCCTGCAGTATGAAAAAGAGTTTGGCGGCGCCAACCGAGTGCTGGTGGCGTTGGTGGCGCGTGATGGGAACATGTTCACGCCTGAGTATTTCGAGGCTTTTGAGACCATCACTGACCAAGTGTTCTTTATTCCGGGTGTTGACCGTGCCAGTGTCCGTTCAATCTTTACACCCAACGTGCGTTTTGTCGAAATCGTTGAGGATGGCTTTGCAGGCGGCAACGTCATTCCATCGGATTACACACCGTCACCCGAGATGTTTGAACAGGTCCGTTCAAATATCGTCAAGTCAGGCGAGGTAGGCCGGCTGGTTTCTGCAGATTTCTCCGGCGCCATGGTATGGGCCAACCTGCTGGAGGAAAACCCGCAGACAGGTGAACGACTGGATTACCGTCAAGTGGCCGCGCAACTCGAGGCGATCCGCACCGAATTTGAAGGTGATGATTTCACCGTCCATATCATCGGCTTTGCAAAAATCGTCGGCGACATTTCCGATGGCGCCAAGTCGGTTATTTGGTTTTTCCTGGTTGCCCTGGTGATCACTGCCATCCTGTTGTACATGTACTCAAGGTCTATCTGGTTAACCGCTTTGCCATTGGCCTGCTCACTGGTAGCAGTTGTCTGGCAAATGGGTATCCTGAGCCTGTTGGGCTACAGCCTGGATCCAATGAATATCCTGACGCCCTTCCTGATTTTCGCAATTGGTGTCAGCCATGGTGTGCAGAAAATCAGCGCCTGGAGAGTGGAGAAAGAATTTGGCGGCCATACGCCGGATTACTGGCTGTCGCATGGCGTTACATCCCTGGAGGAGGTGCCGCGCCGCTCCCCGATGCATGGTTCGCGTGAGACGATCAAGAAACTCCTGGCGCCCGGTGTCATTGCCCTGGTCTCCGACACCATCGGTTTCCTGACGATCCTCTTTATACATATTCGCATCATCCAGGAACTCGCGATTACGGCCAGCATCGGTGTTGCCGTAATTATCCTGACCAATCTCCTGTTGCTGCCGGTTTTACTGTCCTGGGTGAAACTGAAGAACCCGGACAGATACCGTACCCGGATGATGCGGAACGCCGCCAAGAAATCCCCGTTCTTTGAATTCCTGGCCGATTTTACCAAGCCCGACCGGGCCGCGTGGGCAATCGTGGCATCGGTTGTGCTCTTCGCAGGTGCATTCTGGCTGGCACAGGGTATGAAAATCGGTGATTCAGAAGTCGGTGTACCCGAGTTACGCCCCGAAGCACGCTATAACCAGGATGCAATATTGATCTCCGATCGATTTGCGCTCGGTGTGGATGTGCTCACCGTGGTTGCTGAAACCATACCCAATGCCTGTACAGAAAATTACAACATAGTAGAAACCATGGACCGTTTTGCCTGGAACATGGCCAACGTACCAGGTGTTCAGAAGGTCATAACCCTGCCGATGGTGGCCAAAGTCGTTAATTCCGGTTGGAATGAAGGGAATGTGAAGTGGCGGATTTTACCCAGGGATAATTATGTCCTGCGCCAGGCACTGAGCAGTATCGACACGGATACCGGCTTGCTCAATTCAGATTGCAGCGCCATGCCGATCATGATTTTTACAACCGATCACAAGGCCGAGACCATTGCCGGAATTGTGCAACGCGTAAAAGAGCTGCGTGAAGAGCTCAACATGGGTGACCTGACATTGAAGCTGGAAAATGAAGTTCTGGAAGAGATGGCGAGTGAAGGCGATATCACACCCGAAAGCCTGCGGTTCCGTCTCGCGACCGGCAATGTCGGTGTGATGGCGGCGACCAATGAAGACATCGCGGCGGCTGAAAAACCCATGTTGATGCTGGTTTTTGCATCCATCATTGTGCTCTGCCTGGTTACCTACCGGTCGTTGCTTGGCACCTTGTGCATCGTATTGCCGCTGGTGGTTGTCTCTACCATGGCAGAGGCCCTGATGGCGTTGTACGGCATCGGGCTGAAAGTTAATACCCTGCCTGTTGTCGCCCTCGGTGTGGGTATCGGCGTTGACTATGGCATCTATATCTATAACCGGCTGGACATCATGTTAAAGGCCGGCTACTCGCTGCGCGAAGCCTATTACAGGACGCTCAGGCTGACAGGAAGGGCCGTGATCTTTACCGGTCTCACGCTCGGTGTAGGCGTGGGCACATGGGCATTCTCGGATCTGCAGCTGCAAGCGGATATGGGCATTCTGCTGTCCTTTATATTCCTGGCCAATATGGTCGGTGCCATCGTCATTCTCCCGGCACTGGTCCGCTGGCTGATGATGCGCAACCGGGATACCCTTAGCGAAAAACCCGGCGTAACCGAGGCTTGAATCAATCACATGGGCATGGTTAACCGGGGACACCTCTCCGACCTGCGGGGCGTGGTACGCCTGGCTGTGGATGCAACGGTCGGTGTTACCGACCTGGTTGAAAAGATGCACCACACCATCCAGCTCCGCCATCCGCCGCTTGGCGAATCGCAAGCCGGTAATACGGGCGGACTGACCGGTTTTGTATACAACAGCATACGCGGTACCACCCGGTTTATTGGCCGTGGGCTGGATGCCGGCATGGCCCCGGTCACTGCTTTGTTGCCGGAAGGTATGACGAATGCCACCCGGGACGCTTTCGTGTCGGTGATCAATGGCGTGTATGGTGATCATCTGGCCAATACCTGCAATCCTCTGGCTATTGAAATGGGCCTGCGTTATTCAGGGCGTCCCATCGACCCTGAAGAGCCGGCCGCAACACTCGATATAGCCTCAACGGGGAAGATTTTGCTGTTCGTACACGGTCTGTGTCTCAATGACGAAAACTGGAAACGTGATGGCCGGAACCACAGCGAAGCACTTGCCAATGAGTTGGGTTATACACCGCTTTATCTTCGTTATAACTCGGGCCTGCCCATCGCGCAGAATGGACGTATGTTTGCCGGAATACTTGAGAAACTGCTGGATAGCTGGCCGCATCCCGTGTCCGAGATTTCGCTGGTGGGACACAGCTTGGGCGGGCTGGTGGTGAGAAGCGCATACCACCATGGTGATCTGGATGGTCACAATTGGTTGAAGAATCTTCGTAAAATGATATTCATCGGCACACCCCATCACGGCGCACCGCTCGAGCGTGGCGGCAAGCGGCTGGATTACCTGATGGAACTGAGCCCGTACGCAGCGCCATTCACTGGTATTGGAAAGAAACGCAGCGCGGGCATTAGTGATCTCCATCATGGCAGTATCACCAGTGCCACGGAAGAATTTGTGCCCCTTCCAACCAATGTCGAGTGCTTTGCAATGGCCGCAACACTGGCAAAGAAACGCAGCCGGATTGCCGAAAGATTGATCGGTGACGGGCTTGTGCCGCTGGATAGCGCACTTGGACGTCACAAGGACCAGGACCTTACGTTGGCGATCCCTGAAGACCGTCAGTGGGTTGGGTTTGAAACCAGTCACATGGGCTTGCTGGGCAGCCCCGGGCCGTATACGCAGCTGGCTGTCTGGCTTGCATAGCAATACCACTTGGCCAAGATGACAGGCAAAGGCATCAGTCTCACAAAGCCCGGCACCCGGCACCTGACCCTGATCGCGGCACTGCTATCCATGCTGGGGCCGTTCTCGATAGACACCTATTTGCCCTCGTTCCCGGATATCGAAGCGGAGTTTGGCGTCAGCCGGGCCATCTTGTCACAGAGCCTGTCGGTTTACCTGCTGGCATTTGGTTTTTCAACCCTGTTCTGGGGGCCGGTCGCAGACCGCTTTGGGCGCCGCCTGGTGATCCTGGTCAGCATGTTTGCGTACACCCTGGGGTCTGTTGGCTGTGCTTTGGCGGACAGTGCCGAAACTTTTTTGCTGTTGCGAGTCATGCAGGGCCTGGCCGCCAGCGGCGGTTTTATTGCCAGCCGGGCCATGATACGTGACGCCCATGATGCCGAATCTGCACATCGCGCGATGTCGCAGGTGATGTTGTTGTTTGCGTTGTCACCGGCGATTGCACCGGTGCTGGGCGGCTGGCTGCATGATTTTTTTGGCTGGCGCAGCGTTTTCTGGTTTCTCAGTATCTACGGAAGTATGCTGGTGCTGATGGGTTTCTTTATAAGGGAAACCCTGGTTGAAGAGCAACGCCAGTCAATCCACCCCGGTGCGGTCTTGCGTGTTTATATATCAGCTGTATTACACAAACGTTTTCCCGCCCTGGTGTTCAGTCTTTCTTTCGCATTTGCCGGGGTATTTCTGTATATCGCAGGTGCGCCGACTGTAATTTACGATTTCCTTGGAATGGGCAGCACAGATTTTGGCTGGCTGTTCATACCCATAGTCGCCGGCCTGATGGTGGGGGCTTCGATATCCGGACGCCTGGCCCACCGCTGGCCCGCCCACCGGACCATAACGACCGGCTTTGCGCTGATGGTGACCGCCATTGTCACTAACCTTTTCGTGGTTAATTTTTATGACCCGGTTATCCTCACGGTGATCGGGCCGCTGGTGCTGTTTGTGCTCGGGCTTGCCTTGCTGATGCCTGCAATTACCATCATGGCCCTGGACTGCCTGCCGCATCACCGTGGCACGGCAGCATCAATGCAGGGGTTTTTACAAATGATGACCAACGTCGGCGTGACCAGTGTGGCCATTCCCTTATTACAAGCGCGCTGGTTGTATTTCGTGCTTGGTCAGCTGGTGTTCCTGTTGCTGGCAGTGACGCTGTGGTTCCGGCTCAGGCGAAATTCCGCTTGATGGCTTAAATGCATTCAGAACTTGCATGTTGGAGGCGCGCCTCGCGGCGATGCTCTTTAATCATGGTGCATAATTGAGATAATCGCGACGCCAGCGTCGTTCCTACAGGTAAGGCCTGGTGTAGGAGCGATCGGCGCAGCTGGTCGCGATCGGTCGTTAAAAAGTCGCCGCGAGACGCGCCTCCTGCAGAAATCTGGCAGCAATGCTGCTAATTGGTACCCGCCAGTTCTTTGAGGATAATGCTCCAGTGATCAAGGGCGTCGTAAAAGCTTTTGACAGGCACTCTTTCGTTGAGTCCATGAGCATACATTTCGTCCGGGTTCATAAACAGGCCGCTTACTGCCCACGTGGGGATGCCGGCGTTACGAAAGTGCATGCCGTCGGTACCGCCTGACTCCATGTACGCAATCACTTTTACATCCGGATAGCGTGCGTGCACAGCCTTTTTAACCGCGGCAACAACGTCGGGACGGAGTTGGGAGATCGGGCTTTCAGTAGCTTCCTGGAGCTGTTTGAACTCGATTTCTTCGTTTCCGATGACCTGCTGAAGTGCGGCCTTGACTGCATCTACCGGCACCCCGGGAAATACACGGCAATTGACGGTTGCAGTTGCAGATTGCGGCAGCGCATTTTCCGCATGACCTGCCTGCAGCATGGTCACTACGCAGGTGGTACGCGTGGTGCCGACATAGGATGATTCGATCGCCAGGCGGTCCGAAGCTTCCTCGTCCCGCGGGTTATTTGCGAAGCGGATCATGGCGTCTCCCAACTCTCCGCCCAATTGCTCACCTGTCTCTTCAAAGAATGTCTGGGTCATTTCGCTCCAGCGCACGGGAAACCTGAAATTCTGTATCTTGGTAATTGCATCCGCCAGGTCATAAATCGCGTTGTCCGGCCTGGGCCGCGAGCTGTGGCCGCCGGGGTTACGGACAGTAATCTCCCAGGTCACATAGGTTTTTTCTGCGGCCTGCATCAGGTAAACCAGCGCCTTGCCATCTGCGCTGAGGTCGCCGCCACCGGCATCTGAATTCAGGGCAAATTCGGCCTTGGCCAGGTCCGGGCGCTCATAGGCAAGCATACGCGTGGTTGTCATGCCGCTTTCTTCGTCACCTGAAAATGCAATGATCAGGTCACGGTTGGGTACAAAGCCCTCTTTCTTCAGCCGGATAAAAGTAGAGGTTAGCTGGGCTACGCCAAACTTGTTATCTACGGTGCCGCGTGCATAGAAGTTGACATAATCACTGGTCAACTCAAAGGGCGGGCGCTCCCAATCTTCGGCCAGTGCTTCCACCACGTCCATGTGACCAAGCAACAGGATCGGCGCCTTGCCGGAAGACCCATCACCCCGGTATTTCGCGATCAGGGATGCGGTTTCGCCCAGCGGAACGACTTCTACATCCTCTTCAGGGAAACCCGCAGCAATGAGTTCACCGGCAAGGTAATCGGCCACCTCGGGCACATTACCAAGATTCTTGGCAGTTTCCACGCCGATGATCCTGGTATAAATCTCCAGGGTCTTCCTGGCGTGCTCAGAATCGACATCCTGCGCGGTGGCCAGACCGGAAAACAACAGTCCAGCGGTGAGCAGTGCAATAAATTTTTTCATGGTCTTCCCTTGTCGTGTGATGGTCCGGAGTTTAGGGTACAGAGTGTACTGCGTCATGGATTTTTTGTGTTGTCCGGCATACTGGTGCAATATACAGGCTCGCCTGTTGCTGTACTGACATGAGGTTTAAACAATGGCCGACCCCTGCCTTCTGATTGGCGATATTGGCGGAACAAATGCCCGATTTGCGCTCGCTAACCCCGATAAACCGGGGTTTCATAATGAGCTGATCCTTTCCTGTGCCGATTACGAAACAGCGGACCAGGCCATTGCGACTTATATAGAGCGCAGTAACGACAAACAACCGGATGTCATTTGTTTGGCCGTCGCCGGCCCCATCATGGATGGCCGTGTGCGGTTTCTCAATAATCACTGGGTTATAGACAGCGGCACATTGCTGCACAACTATCCGTCATCCAGCGTGCGCTTGTTGAATGACTTCGAGGCCATCGCATACTCAATCCCGATGCTGGAAGACAGTGATGTCGAGACTATTGGGCTGGTGCCGTCAGAAATGCACGGAAAAACAGAATTCACCCTGGGTGTGCTGGGCCCGGGAACCGGGCTTGGGGTTGGTGGCTTACTTGGCCGTGGCGGACGGAATTACCCGTTAGCCGGCGAGGGCAGCCATTCCGGCTTCGCACCGGAAACCGGCCTGCAGTTCAAAGTGCTGAGGCAGTTGCGCCAGCAACATGAGCGCGTCTCGGACGAGCGGTTGGTTTCAGGGCCTGGTCTTGAAAATATCTACCGGGCCTTGTGCAAGATTCACGGCAAGGAGCCCCTGAATATTTCTGCGGCGGAAATTTTCTCACGTGTGCTGGCCAAAGAGGATGATGTCGCCGTTGAGTCCACGGAGATGTTCTTCGAAATCCTCGGTCAGGTTGCAGGCAACCTGGTAATGACGCTGGGTGCATACGATGGAATCTACCTGGCGGGCGGTATCCTGAAACGTTATCCGGACCTGCTCAAGGCGAGCAATTTCCGCTCCGGCTTTGAAAGCAAGGGGCGTCACCGCTCCCTGATGGAGAAGGTTCCGACCTCTTTGATCCTGCACCCGCAACCTGGCCTGCTGGGGGCCAGTTACTGTGCCCGTGAACTTTTCCAATAAACGGAACTTGTTAGCGAAGTGGAATCTACAGCTGATTTGCAGCGCTTGATTTCCCACCGCAGGAATCCCTGATTACGAGTTTTGGAACCACCTTTTTTGGTTCGAGAACCTCGCCATTGATCATACAGATCACATGGTCAACCAATTGCTGGCCGGCAGCGATAGTATCCTGGCGGATGGTGGTCAATGATGGACTCAGATAAGAGGCCGCCGGGATGTCATCAAAACCCACGACCGATACATCGTCTGGGATTTGCAGGCCGGCTTTACGGAGTCGCTTGATCGCACCGATGGCAATCAGATCGCTGGCCGTGAAGATGGCATCAAACGGTTTTCCCGATTCCACCAACTCGGCAATTGCGGCGGCGCCGGAGGTTTCCTGGTTGGTGGCGTAGACCTGCAATTCGGGATCAATGCCGAGGCCGGCAGCGGTCAGTGCTTTGCAATAACCTTCGTAGCGTTGTTTGAATTCCGGGCTATCGATTGTCTTATTGCCAATAAATGCAATGTTTTTGCGGCCAATACTGAGTAGGTGGGTGGTCGCGTCATAAGCCCCCTTGATATTGTCACAGCCAATCGAATGGCCGCGCAGGTGTGGCCCGGTCGCCCCCCAGATGACGAAATGGGCATCTGCGTCGATAAGTTTTTTAACCTTGTCCTTAAAACCTGAATACGCGCCGTAGCCAAGCAAAATAATGCCGTCAGCGCGGTTACTGACTTCATATTTTATGTGCCAGTCATCACTGAGTTGCTGGAATGAAACCAACAGGTCGTAATTGCGCCGGGCAGCGGCACGGGTGATGTTACCCAGCATGGACAGGAAAAACGGATTGATCTGCGAGGCGTCGGAGGTGGGGTCTTCGAAAAACAAAAGCGCGAGCGTATTGCTGTGCTGGGAGCGAAGCCTGGAAGCGGCACGGTCTATCTGGTAATTCAATTCACGTGCAATTTTTTTTATCCGCTCCCGGGTCTCCGGATTCACCAGCGGACTGTCCCGCAATGCACGCGAAACCGTCGCCTGGGAGACACCGGCCCGGTGCGCGATATCAAATGAGGTGGTTTTGCCTGAGCCCACTGCTCAAAGGTCTCCAAATCCAGGTATTCGATGCATAAAATCATGATACAGGTCCTGAATACGTTTGCAAAAAGTTGTTTGCACAGCTCGATTGTTAAAAAATGCTTAAGTCAAAAAGTGAAACGGCGCGTGACTTGTCGTACGTGACCGGAAACTAAGCACAGCAGGAGAATCTCATGAAATTGTCTCAACCGGGTTATAGAGTTTTATGGTCCGCTGCAGGCGCGTTTGCAATGGCAATGTCGACAACGCCGGCGTTTGCACAGGATGCAGGCAGCGAAGCGGCCGAAGAACTCGTACTTGAAGAGGTCATAGTAACCGCTAGCCGCCGCGAGGAATCCTTGCAGGACTATGTTGGTACGCTGCAGGCCTTTTCCGGTGAAGAACTCACCAGCATGAACGTCAGTAATGATTTCCGTACACTGCAATACGCCGTGACGGGTCTGAACATTTCCAACCAGGAAGGCAAGCTGGAAGTGTATTTACGTGGTATCGGCTCCTCGGATAGCGACTTTGCCTCCGATCCGGCCATCGCCACGCACTACAACGGTATATACCTGCCACGTCCCCGCAGCATCGGCCCGATGTTCTTTGATGTCGAGCGGGTTGAAGTTCACAAGGGTCCTCAGGGCACCCTGCGTGGCCGTAACGCCGTGGGCGGTACCATCAACATCATTTCCAACAAGCCAAACTTTGATGCCTTCAGCGGTTCAGTTAAAGGCGGTATAGGTGAGTATGATTTCGCTGAGCTGGAAGGTGTCATGAACTTCCCGGTAACGGACGACCTGGCTTTCCGGCTTGCTGTCCGCTACGAAGAACGTGATCCTTACATGGACAACGCAACGGCTGATTCCATCGCCGATACCGGTGGCCTGGCCGGACAAGGTATCCGTATACAGGATTCCCTGGCCGGCAACCTGGATGGTCCTGGCGCAGTCGACGATACAGCGGTTCGTGTTTCCATGTTGTGGGAGCCGGGTGACAACTTCTCCGCATATGTACTTGCCGACTGGGTTGAACAGAAAGGTACAAGTATCCCCGGTGCATTCAGTGGCCGCGCACTAGCTGCAGGTTATGACATCGACGATCTTAAAGACCCGTACAACCAGTACTTCGTAAGCCAGGGAAGAATGGACAACGATATCAAGGGTATCGCAACCACCCTGAGTTATGACTTCGATACCTGGACCATGGAATATAACGGTTCATACCGCGAATACGATTTCCAGAACTGGAACGCGGCTCGCGAGTGGCAAATCGGTATGGATTACCCGGGCGCACGTGAAGAGTTCGAAGCCGTGGTTCTTGGTAACGAGCAGTCAGCTTATGGTGCGTTTAACCAGGCTGAAGTATCCGACACGATCATCAATGAAATCCGCGCCTACTCACACGGTGACCAGGCATTACGCTGGACAGCCGGCCTGTTCCGCATGGATGAAGATTTCAGCTGGGCTTCCCAGGAAATCAGTCATGGCTGGTGGGGTGATTGCGACTGGTTCCAGGAAGGTACGGTTTGTGGTTGGCTGAACGGCCTGAACGGTGAAAACCGTAATGATGACTCCGAGGTCAAATCCACCGCGGCGTACCTGGACGGTGTTTATGATCTGACTGATTCCACCCGCCTGATAGCAGGTATCCGCTGGACAGAGGACGAAAAAATTGCCAATGAGGCAAATGCAAATTACCAGTTGGTTTTGACCGATGAAGCACTTACAGCCCTTGGCCTGGATGGCCCCCAGGACATCATCCTGGGCACATCAGGTTATATACTGACACGCGCTGGCGACCGCCCGAACAATATCATCCCACTGGGCAATTCTGCTGAAACCCGGCAGTATTTCCTTGATGGCACAGTCAGGTATGGTGACCTGGACAACTTTGACGACCTGATTGCCTACAACCCTGAATTGTTCCAGGTTGTTATTTCTTCTGACTTCCAGGTTGACCTTGATGGCGACGGCATTCCCGATGCCGGCTCAGGCAATATCACCAAGGAATACAAGGATGACTACGTCGATTGGCGCCTGGGCTTTGAACAGGATTTGGGCGACCAGCACATGATGTACGGAACGATCTCAACCGGTACCCGTTCCGGTGGTGTCAACCGTCCATTGCCGGGCCTCAGGCAGGCTACGACCACCTGGGATCCCGAACAACTGCTGGTCTACGAAGTGGGCTTGAACAGCACATTCGATATCGGCGACTTCCCGGCACGTGCCAATGGCGCCGTTTTCTATTACGACTACCAGGACATCGTATTGCAGGGACTGGTTGAAATCGATTGCTCCACCCCCGACAACCCGACACCTTGCACGGTAAACCACGTGCAGAACCAGAACGCGGCGAAAGCCAGCCTGTTCGGTGTCGAGTTCGACGGTGACATCCTGTTTAACTGGGGGCTTAACCTGCGCTGGAACGTGGCTTACCTGGACAGCGAATTCAGCAATGGCAGTTCGGTTGTAGATACCCGCCAAGCTCCGGTCGCGGTTGACCTTGGCGGTAACCAGTTGCCCAATACTTCCAAGTGGAATGTCATGCTGGCCTTGTCACAGGTGATGCCACTTGATTTTGGTTCACTTGACTGGACAATCAGCAGCACCTACCGCAGCAAGTTCTACCTGTCGCCGTACAACAGCAAGGGTTATGATGCTGACGGTAACCAGATTCCTCTGGAAGACATGGGTAGCGTGGTTAACAACCACTGGTTGATCATGGGCGCGGGCTTCCCGCCTGCCAATGGCAACTTCATGAGCGACTCTGTACCGTCCACGATGGTTTGGAACTTCAATGTTGGCTTGAACATGGGCCGCGACGAGCAGTTCCGTGTTGAAGGCTGGTGGAGTAACTTTACCGATGAAACTTACTCTGGTAAAGCCTTCATCAACAACTCCGTTAACATCCGCTTCCTGAACCCGCCAAGCATGTGGGGCGTCAGGGCTATCTACCGCTGGTAATAGCCGGTAACGGATTTTGAAGTATTGGGGCGGCCTTTGGGCCGCCTCAATTTTTTTGAGCGCTGAGAATTGCCACGGCGCTAATCGGCGGCACGCTTATTTGCAACACGCCAACGTCATCGACTGTGACCATTGATCCGGCGCAATCATTCTGCGGGCCGGACTCTGCGACCACGTTACAATATTCACCGGGCGCCATGCGCGTGATAAACGTTCCTTCCACGGTATCAGGGCCAATGTTAATGACCAGGTGACCCCTGTCACCACGGCCGAATGAAATGACCTCACCGCCGAATGCCTGCCAGTCTGTTACAGGTGTCCCGGCAGTTGCTTTCCTGAATTTCAGCATACCTGTCCTTGTTGCCCTGCGATGTTCGCAGACCCAGTCCGCGGTGCAGGCGTTGTCGGAAACAGGGCGGGATTGCGGCGGCCCCTGGTCGGAGTCGTCGAATTTATAGCTGGACATTACCATCGGGTAGCCATAGGGCCAGCCCAGCATGAATACATTGGCCAGGTCGTACAGTTTTCCATCCTTGTAATTCAAAATGTCTTCGCCCCCGGCATGCCCGCGCTGCAGGTCATGGTTGTCAACAAACACTATGGCGCTGTGTGCCGGTAAATAACCGGCCCGCATTTCCAAATCCTCGAGCAGACCAAGTTGCCCGCCTTTAAACGCTTCAAATATAGCTTGCGGGTACTTGAACTCCGTGACGCTGCCGTTGACCAGGTAGTCCCTGGCGTTGATAGGCTCGGTACCCCGGTCGATGACTTCCTGGAAAATATAGGGTTTTGAATCAAGCAGCGTCAGGTAGGCGGTGATTTCTTCATGCGGGATGTGCTTGGCCGCATCCAGCCTGAACCCGGCAACCCCCAGGCTTAGCAGATCATTGAGGTAAGCGGCAATTTTTTTCCGGACTTCGGGCTTGGCGGTATCGAGGTCCGCCAGGGTTCCCAGGTTACAGTTCTGAACTTCCCACAGGTCCTGGTAGTCGGCAATGCTGTCGTTGCCGTTGCGTCCGCAATGGTGAAAGTCGTCATAACCATATGGCACGGGGTAATCGTATTCGGTGTATTTTGAACCGGCGAAACCCTCACCGCTTCCAATGCGGGCCATGTGATTGGTCAGGGCATCGGCATAGATACCGACACCCGCTGCCCGGCAGCGCCGGACCATATCAGCGAATTCGGCACGGGTGCCGCCGCGGCTTTCGATTTTGTAGCTGATGGGCTGGTAACGTGCCCACCACTCCGGCAGATTCAGGTGTTCCTGGGGAGGGGATACCTGCACTGCCGCGTATCCGTGCGGGCCGAGGAAGTTCTCGCACTCGAGCGCGATATCCGGCCAACGCCATTCAAACAACTGGACAAAGACATCTGCAGAGCTGTCGAATTGTACTGCTGGCGACACTGTCTTCCCCTGGTTTGAATTAAGCGGGGAGCCGGTCTGCATTGCGTCTTCGGAGCATGCGCCAAGCGCTGTCGCGGCGAACAGGGCCACGTACAGGGTTTTAAGGGTAGTCACTTTGATCCTCCTGCTGAACTCATGTTTTTTCGGTTGGATCTTCGACCCGCAGGGTCATCAGTCCGGCAACAAACAAGGACACACCACCAAGTACAAGGGCATAAATTGCCTGGCCGTCAAACAGGTGCCGAACCAGTAAGCCGAGCACGGTCGCTGCCATCAGTTGCGGGATGGTGATAAAGAAATTGAATATGCCCATAAAAACGCCCATTTTATTTGCGGGTAATGAGGCTGATAAAATCGCATATGGCATGGAAAGGATCGAAGCCCAGGCGATGCCTATGCCTATCATCGGAACCCACAACAAAGACGGGTCCTTGAGAAAAAAGAACGAAACCAGGCCCAATCCGCCGAACCACAGGCTGATCAGGTGCGCCACCTTCTTACCTGTTCTGGCGGCAACCACCGGAATTGCAAAAGCGGCCAGGGCGGCAATGCCGTTATACGAGGCAAAAAGGATACCGACCCAGTCTGCGCCCTCGTTGTAGAGCGCCGTGCTTGTATCCGCTGTGCCATAGTGAAACGAAGTTACCGCAGCAGTGGTGTAAATCCACATCGCAAATAACGCAAACCACGAGAAAAACTGCACCACGGCCAATTGCTTCATTGCCCGGGGCATCGCAAACAGGTCCTCCATGACCTCCAGGAAACCGTTGTCCGTCTTTTGCTTGTGCTTGAAACCACCGGCCAGGAATTGCAACAGGCCGAAGACGATAAAACCGATTCCAAGCACGTACAACTCTTTCTCCAGTCCCAGCGTGATGATCAGTGTTGTCAGTAGCAGGCCGGCCAGTAGCCAGACCGTGCCGCTGCGCAAGAACTGCGCGGCGGGGCGATCAATGGTGCCGCCTGTATTGAGTTGCAGGGTCTGCGCGCGCGCAACATCGAATGCCTCCAACTCTTCCGGAGAGTACTCTTTTGTCGAGAAGACCGTCCACATGACCGAAACGAAGTACGCGCTGCCACCGAAGTAAAACGAATAAAGTACGGAATCCGGTATTGAGCCAGCCTCAGCGACATTACTGATTCCGAAAACATTGGTCATCAACCAGGGCATGGCGGATGCGATGACCGCGCCGGTACCAATAAAGAAGCTTTGCATAGCAAAACCCCGGGTACGCTGTTCATCCGGCAGCATGTCGCCAACAAAGGCGCGGAATGGCTCCATCGTTATGTTGATCGAGGCATCCATGATCCACAGCATGGCCGCTGCCATCCACAGGAATGATGAGTTGGGCATAACAAATAAAGCCATGGTTGCGAGGATTGCGCCGCCAAGGAAAAATGGCCGGCGGCGTCCCAGCCGATTCCAGGTGTGGTCACTGAAATAACCGACAATCGGTTGTACCAGCAGCCCTGTCAGTGGCGCGGCGATCCATAATATCGGTATTTCATCAATCGCCGCACCCAGCGACTGGAATATCCGGCTGACGTTTGCATTTTGCAGGCCCCAGCCAATCTGAATACCAAAAAAGCCAAAACACATATTCCAGATTTGCCAGAAATTCAAATGCGGTTTGGTTGTTGTCATTCGTGGTTCCTGTCGGCGGGGCTGTCTGCTTATCAATAATTTTCCAGGACAATCATTGCACATTATTGTAGCGCCCCACTGTTATCGAGGCTGGCAAAAGCAGCATCAGAAACATTTAACTGCGATGAATACGTATGTATGACGGGCCAACGGCCAGAGCCCGGGGCGCTGAATTGATACACTCTATCGGTTGGTCGATGGAAAAACTTACATGCTTGGTATCCAAAGAAACCTGTCGAATTCATTTTTTGCCATTCTGAGCTTGCCCGCTACGGCCATGGGTTTTGCATTGTCGGTGCAAATCTCGGCTTTGAGCTGGATACTATCAACGAAGTACGGTCTTGAGATTCACGACATCGGGCTGGTGTGGGCCGCAGGGCCTATAGCCGGCATATTCGGCCAGGTCATCATCGGCGCAATCAGCGACAAGGTGTGGTTCTGGAGCGGCCGCAGACGGCCCTTTATTATCCTTGGCGGGCTGCTTGCCAGCCTGATGTTACTGGCGCTGCCCAGTATCGACGTGATCTCAGGCGCCCTGGGCATGAAGGGTGTACTGGGTGTTGCGATAGCCGTTGTGCTGTCACTCGATGTTGCCATCAATGTTGGTTTTAATCCCACCCGTGCGATCATCGCCGATGTAACACCCGAGGGCAAAGACCGCACCAGGGGTTTTACATGGATGCAGACAGTTTCCGGCACGATCAGTGTTGGTGCATACGCCATCGGTGCTATTTTCGACAATATCATCCTGATTTATGTTGGTGCCGTGCTGGTATTACTGTTTACGGTCATCCCGCCACTGCTGGTTGAAGAGCCAAGGGAACTCGGAGACAGCGGTAGAGAGACTGGTGAAGAACCCGCAAACCGGTCAGTCAAAGAGCTTTTGATGAGCATCCAGCCTCTTTGGGGTTTTCTCATCTATGACGTTTACGCAATGACCCTGCGTCTTTCAGGCATCCAACACGAGCACTACTACGCCGAAGTTTTGTGCGGCCTGCTCACCATCATCCTGGTCTCGAGGTCATTGATCGCCAGTGAGAGCGGACTTGAACCCGATGCCGCCGCCGGGGTTGGTTTCAGAAAGGTCTTATCTGCCCATTCCTTTAGTTGGATCGGCATTCACACAACTTTCGTCTTCCTGTTTATTTATATACAGGATGCGATGAGCGGGTTGACCGGCATCCAGGCTGGCCGGGTCACAACGCTGGCGTTCCTGATACTGAATGCGGTTGCAGCGATTTTGCCGGTGGTTGTCCTCGCACCGGCCTCGGCAGTAATCGGCAGGGTAAAAGTGCATGCCTTGAGCCTCGCAATCATGGCCCTGGGCTATGTTGGATTGATGTTTATTGGTATCACGCCAATGGCGATCTACCTCTTGATGGCCGTGGTTGGTATTGGCTGGGCTTCAATGGTCAGCCTGCCGTTTGCCATCATGTCGCAAAAAGCAAACCAGGCTCAAATGGGTCTGTTCATGGGGCTGTTCAACCTGTCGGTCGTGTTGCCGCAACTGGTCGTGAGCCTGGGTGTCAGCCTGGCAGTCAGCCGGGCGGAAGACAAGGGCATCATATTCCTGATCTCGGCCATAGCACTGGCAATATCGGCATTCGCGTGGTTGCTGGTCAGTGATGAAGACGGCCACAAGGAAATCAAACCGGGCTAAAAGAAAAGGGCCCCGGTTCCGGCAGACGACCGTATCGGCCTGAATACGTTTGCAGTAACTTGCGCATATTTAAAGACACAATTAGCCTGCTTATTATCCTTAGGACTTTGTAAAAAGGCAGTATCTCATCTCCATGAAAGCAGCCAGTAAACCAGCCCTGGACAAACCAGATATTTTGCTTGCCGGAAAAACAGCAGGTGTCGGAATGCACTTTGCTTCGCTTGCCGGTCCTTACGGGATCGGTGATATTGGTGATAGCGCGCTGACTTTTGTAGATACGATAGCCCGGATGGGTCTTGCCGTGTGGCAGTTTTTGCCCACCGGTCCAACCGCATATGGTGATTCGCCATATCAGCCCCTATCGGCATTTGCGGGCAATGAAATGTTGATCGGCATAGAGCCACTGGTCCGGCAGGGATTGTTAACACCGGCCGAGGCCGGGACGTTGACGGGCCTGTCACCAAAAAGTGTAGATTACGGTCAGCTGATTCCCCGAAAACACGCATTGCTTGACAAGGCTGCAAGCCGGTTTTTTGCAGCCATCAGTTCCGCACAGAGAGCCGCATATGATGATTTTTTGCAGCAGCACGACGGTCATTGGCTGTCTGACTATGCCATCTACCGGCTGCTCAAAACCATGCACGGTGAACGGCCATGGCCGGAATGGGACGGTTCTTTTGTGCACCGCGAACAGGCCGCCATGCAAAAGGTGCGGGAAAGCAACCGTGAAGCGATTGAACAAATCAAGATCGTCCAGTTCCTGTTTGATCAACAGTGGAAGACACTGAAGCAGTATGCAGGCGCCGAGGGCATCCGGCTATTTGGCGACATGCCGATATACATCGCGCTCGATAGTGCAGACGCATGGGCCCATCCGGAGATTCTTCTGATCGACCGGGATGGCAGGCCATCCCATGTTGCGGGTGTTCCGCCTGACTATTTCAGCGCCGATGGCCAGTTGTGGGGCAACCCCCTGTATGACTGGGAATTTCACGAGGCCAGTGGTTACCGTTGGTGGATAGAACGCGTGCAGCATGCTGCAAACCAGCTTGACCTGGTCAGGATCGATCACTTTCGCGGCTTTGAGGCGTATTGGTCGGTCAGGTTTGGCGCCGGAACCGCCCGTGACGGTGAGTGGTTGCCGGGTCCTGGAGACGGTTTATTTGATTCCATGCAGGCCACGCTGGGTGATTTGCCAATCGTCGCCGAAGACCTCGGTGTGATCACACCCGAAGTTGACGAACTGCGTCATCGTCACGGTCTGCCGGGCATGAAGGTATTGCAGTTTGAAGTTGGCAGCCCGGATTTCAGCCTGGACGAAATCGAAGAAAACTGTGTCTGCTACACCGGCACGCACGACAATGACACCACGGTGGGCTGGTTTAACGGTGGTGATGAAGACACGAGGTCTGAAGAGGAACTGCTGGAAACCCGGCAAAACGTGCTTGAATTGACCGGAGGAACCCGCGAGACCATCCACCTCGACATGATACGCCTCGCGTTCGATAGCCCGGCCAGGCTCGCCATTGTGCCGATGCAGGATTTCTTAGGTCTGGGCTCGGAAGCGCGGCTGAACACCCCTGGCACAACACTGAATAATTGGCGCTGGCGTGTAAGTGACGGGCAGCTTTCACCCGGGTTTTGTGAGTCAGTTACCGGAATGGTGGCGAAATCAGCACGTAATCAGGGGTATCCCTAACGATCAACAGGGTTTTCGCGATACACTTTACCTATCACTAGCAGTGTATTTGGAGGATTCCCGGTGAGCAATCAAATCCTTGCGGATCAGGGCCGTTTTGTCAGTCGATTAACACGCGATACAGTGGCACTGATCCTCGCCGGCGGGCGCGGTTCCAGGTTGTACGAACTGACTGACTGGCGGGCCAAGCCGGCGGTCTATTTTGGCGGCAAGTTGCGGATTATCGACTTCCCCCTTTCCAACTGTATTAACTCCGGTATCAGGCGTATTGGCGTGGCCACCCAGTACAAGGCGCATTCGCTGATACGTCACCTGGTGCACGGCTGGACGCAATTCAAGGCGGGCGACCGCGAGTTCATCGAGATTCTGCCGGCGTCGCAACGTGTGGGTGATGACTGGTACCTTGGAACCGCTGACGCGGTATTCCAGAATCTCGATATTATCCGTACGCATAACCCAAGATTCGTCCTGATCCTGTCGGGAGACCACGTGTATAAGATGGATTATGGTACCTTTCTTGCGTTCCATGCGGAGAATGAAGCGGATATGACCGTCAGTTGCATGGAGGTGCCCGTGGAAGAAGCGGCGGGCCAGTTTGGAGTTATGACGGTAGATGAAACCGGTCGCGTGATTGAATTCAATGAAAAGCCGGAGCACCCGGCAACCATCCCGGGCAAGGACGGCCTATGCCTGGCTTCCATGGGCAACTACGTCTTCAACACGGAGTTCCTGTATGAGCAGGTGATAAAGGACGCCGATACACCCGGCTCCGATCATGATTTCGGCAAGAACATCATCCCGTCGATAATTAAAGGTTACCGGGTCTTTGCCTATCCATTCAGGAACCCAAAGACACAAAAACAGGCGTATTGGCGGGATGTCGGTACACTGGATGCATACTGGGAAGCCAACATGGAGTTGATTTCGGTATTGCCGCAATTGGATCTTTATGACAACCAGTGGCCCATTTTCACCGATCAACTGCAGGCGCCACCCGCAAAGTTTGTTTACGATTATGCGGAAAAACGCGGTGACGCCATTGATTCCATGGTTTCAGCCGGAGTTATAATTTCCGGCGCCAATATCAGGAAGTCCGTCATTTTTTCCAACTGCAGAATTCATTCATTCAGCCAGGTAACGGATTCACTGGTCCTGCCCGAGTGTGAAATCATGGAACGCTGTACGATTCGTGGGGCCATATTGGATCGGGGCTGCGTGATTGCGGAGGGCACTGAAATCGGTGTTGACCACGATGCAGACCGTGCCCGGGGATTCCGTGTAACTGAAGGCGGGCATACACTTGTTACTCCAGGCATGCTCGATCAGAAGCTGCACAACACGCGCTAGGGTTTTGTGAACCTTGGCAAAGCATGATATGAAGCGCGTCTGGATTATAGCCACGGAAAATGGTGCATTTCCCGGCGGCAAGGTCGGTGGAGTGGGTGATGTTATGCGCGATCTTCCGGTTGCCCTGGCTGCCACCGGTCTTGATGTACACGTCATAACGCCGTCCTACGGTATGTTTCACAAGCTCCCGGGCGCGACGCTTTACCGCAGGTTGAGAGTCATGTTTGCAGGAAAGCAGTTCGTTGCAAAAATATTCAGGGTGCCGGTGGATGACTATGGGATCAAGCACCTTGTCATCGAGCATCCATTGTTATCGCCCAAGGGGCCAGGGCAGATTTACGTCAGCGATGAACCTGGAAAGCCGTTTGCAATCGATGCCGCCAAGTTTGCATTTTTCAACGCCGCTATAGCCGTATGGGTGAATGGTTGTCATGAGCCGCCGGACGTACTGCACTTGAATGACTGGCATACGGGCCTGATACCTGCACTCAGGGCCTTGAGCACCGTTGATACGCCGCTCAAAAAGACCAGGGTCGTATTTACAATCCACAATCTTGCCTACCAGGGTATACGGCCCTTCGAGGGTGATGAGTCCTCACTTGAATCCTGGTTTCCGGAACTGATCGAGCACAAAGAGCAGCTGCAAGATCCAAGATACGATGACTGTATCAACTTCATGGCCTCGGCCATCCGCCTGTCCGATGGGATTAATACCGTTTCTCCGAGTTATGCGCTGGAGATCCAACGGCCCAACGACCCGTCAACGGGCTTTAGTGGTGGAGAAGGACTGGAGGCAGATCTGCGACAGGCCCACGCTGAAGGACGGCTGAGCGGAATCCTCAACGGCTGCATGTACCCGGAGGATTCTGTCCCTGCCACGGGCTGGGACACCTTGTTGCAACTCATTTCCCGGCAGACAGGTATCATCAACGCGAGCCAGGCAGCCGATGCCTGGATCAATAGCAGGAAGGGCAAGCGGCCGCGCCACCTGTTGCTGTCTATCGGCAGGGTGGTAAGCCAGAAGGTGCCGCTGTTCCTCGCACCCGTTAAGGGTCATGCGTCTGCACTTGAGGCCATTCTTGCCTCGGCAGGTCCTGATTCCCTGTTTATAATGTTGGGAAGTGGGGAAAAAGCACTTGAAAACCGGTTTGCCAAAATCGCCCTTTCACATGATAATTTTTTATTTCTGCGTGGTTATGTCGAAACCCTTTCCGGCCCGCTTTATTCGGCTGCGGACCTGTTCCTGATGCCAAGCAGTTTTGAGCCTTGTGGAATAAGCCAAATGCTGTCGATGCGCGTTGGCCAACCTTGCGTTGTACACGCGGTTGGCGGGCTTAAAGATACGGTTGTAGATGGTGTAACCGGTTTTGTTTTTGGCGGGAGTTCACCTGCGGAGCAGGCGAACAATTTTGTAAGTTCAGTACAAACTGCCATAGGCATGAGAGAAGAAAATCCGGCGCGATGGCAGGAAATTTGCTCCAACGCGGCTGCCCAGCGGTTCAGCTGGGCGGTTTCGGCTGCCGCTTACAGGGAAAGGCTTTATCAAATTGACTAGCCAATTGAACAAGGCGGCCCTTGATGCAATAGCCGGTGGCCAGCATGCCGACCCGTTTTCCGTGCTGGGGCTTCACCCCGAGGGCGGCAAACGTATTGTGCGCACCTTCCAGCCACAGGCGATATCGGTGGCTTTGCTGGTTGACGGTATCAAGAACGCCCTGCCCATGGAAAAAGTCCATCCGGGCGGTGTTTTTGAAATCGAGATGCCCGCGCGCAAGCGGCGTTACCGTCTTCGGCTCGGCTTTGCAGACGACAAAAACTGGGACACCCATGACGCCTATTGTTTTCCATCCATGCTGGGCGACCTCGATCTCTACCTCCTGGGGCAGGGGTCGCACCGGGATATCTTCAGAAAAATGGGGGCGCACCCGGCAAAACTGCTGGGTGTCAGCGGAACGTTTTTTGCGGTTTGGGCGCCCAACGCCTCGCGTATCAGTGTAATCGGCGATTTCAATGACTGGGACGGACGCCGTCACGTGATGCGTTTGCACCCGGGCAACGGGCTCTGGGAAATTTTTATTCCCGATGTTGGACATGGCGCCCAGTACAAGTTTGAACTGCTGGACAAGGCGGGCAAACTGCTGCCGATTAAATCCGACCCGATGGGCCAGTTTCACGAGGCCCCGCCGGGAAACGCCTCGGTGGTCTATCGCAGCCGTTACCGCTGGAGAGATAATGACTGGATTGCCGGTAAAACCATGGAGCCAAAGATGGACCAGGCAATCAGTATTTACGAGGTCCACCTGGGTTCATGGCAACGCAGTGGCGACGATAACCTATACCTCACATACCGGGAGTTGGCTGAAAAGTTGGTGCCGTATGTCGTGGAAATGAATTTTACCCACGTCGAACTGCTGCCGGTAACCGAACACCCCTTTGATGGCTCTTGGGGTTATCAGCCAATTGGGCTTTACGCCCCGACACAACGCTTCGGAACGCCGGATGATTTCCGTTACCTGGTAGACCGTTTCCACCAGGCGGGCATCGCCGTGATCATGGACTGGGTGCCCGCGCATTTCCCCCGTGATGAACACGGCCTGCGTCGCTTTGACGGTACCGCGCTTTATGAGCACGAAGACCCGCGCAAAGGCGAACACGGCGACTGGGGAACGCTGATATTCAATTATGGCCGCAGGGAAGTCATCAACTACCTGGTTGGCAGTGCGCTTTACTGGGTCGATGAGTTCCATATCGACTCCCTGCGTGTGGATGCGGTGGCCTCGATGCTGTATCTGGATTATTCCCGCGAGGAAGGCGAATGGTTGCCCAATGTGTTTGGCGGAAACGAGCATCTCGAAGCAGTCGAATTTGTACGAAAATTGAATGAAGTCATCCATACCTACAAAGCGACCAGCTTCGCCGAGGAATCCACCGCGTGGCCCGGTGTCTCAAGGCCAACAAGCGCCGGTGGTCTTGGCTTTACCTACAAGTGGAACATGGGCTGGATGAATGACACCCTGTCGTACATTTCGGAAGACCCGGTGCACCGCAAGTATCATCACGACAAGATGACATTTGGACTGGTTTACGCTTTTGATGAGAATTTTGTGCTGCCGCTTTCACACGACGAAGTGGTACACGGCAAGCGTTCACTGCTCGGGCGCATGCCGGGGGATGACTGGCAACGGTTTGCCAACCTGCGGGCCTATTACGGTTTCATGTATGGACACCCGGGCAAGAAACTGCTGTTCATGGGTGCAGAAATCGCACAGGAGAGGGAGTGGAACCACGACCAGTCACTCGACTGGCATTTGCTGGAACAGCCAAAACATAAGGGTGTCCAGAGGCTGGTACGTGACCTCAACCGGGTGTACCGGGACACGGCGGCACTGCATGAACTGGATTTCAACAGCCGGGGTTTTGAGTGGATAGACTGGCAGGACGCGGATAGCAGCGTGCTTTGCTGGCTGCGGCGCGCCAGCGACGGCAGTTTTGTCGTTTGTGTCAGCAATTTCACGCCGCTGGTCAGGGCCGCTTACCGGTTCGGCGTACCGCAGGCCGGCCACTATGTTGAATTGCTCAACACCGACGCTGAAAAATACGGCGGCAGCGGAGTGGGCTCGCCGGAGGGTACTCAAACGCAGGACACAGGCGCGCATGGCAGGCCGTGTTCCCTGCAAATTGATTTGCCGCCCCTGGCCACAATTATGTTAAAAATAGCAAGTTCCGCCAGCGGAAAGAACGGAGAGTGAATACATGACAGTTCGGTCGGAGACTGAAAATACCGGTGATATGGAGTTGCTGAACCTGTCGTCTCTGGACATGGACTCGGATGCCATCCTGGCCGACACCATCCATTACCACAGCCGTATGCTTGGCAGGCGAACGGTCCGCAGGCAGGAACACTTCCTCTACCAGGCGCTGGTGCACGCCACCCGGGACCGCTTGATGGAACGCTGGATCGAGACCAGCAACCTGCTGCAGGGCAGACACGGAAAGCGGGCCTGCTACATATCCCTGGAATTCCTGATGGGGCGCTTGCTCAGAAATGCGTTGCTGAACCTGGATATCACGGAGCAGGCTGGCGAGGCATTGGGGCGGCTGGGTGTCGACCTGGAGGATATCCACGAGCAGGAGCATGACGCCGGACTGGGAAATGGCGGACTGGGCCGGTTGGCGGCCTGTTTCCTCGACAGTTGCGCCACCATCGGTTTGCCGGTTATAGGTTATGGGCTGCGTTATCACTTTGGCATGTTCCGTCAGCGGCTTGAAAACGGGCGGCAGATGGAAGAGCCTGACTCCTGGTTACGGGAAGGATATCCCTGGGAAATCGAACGTATCGAGAGGGCCCGGGTAATCAAGTTCGGTGGCCGTGTTGTACGTATCAGGGACTCGATGGCAAGAACCCACGTTGACTGGGTTGATACCCATGATGTGCTGGCTATTCCGTACGATTTGCCGATACCCGGTTACAAGAATGACATCGTCAATACCCTGCGTCTGTGGTCGGCGGCGGCAACGGATGAATTTGACCTGGAAGAATTCAACGCCGGCAGTTACACAGACGCCGTGGCAGCCAAGAACGAGGCTGAAAATATCACCATGGTGCTGTACCCGAATGCAGAAACCGACAGCGGCAGGGAATTGCGTCTGCGCCAGCAGTACTTCCTCGTCTCAGCCAGTCTGCAGGACATATTGCATGACTGGGTTTTACAGTACGGCCCTGACCTCGGCCAGTTTGCCAACAAGCACTGCTTCCAGTTAAACGATACACACCCGGCTATCGCGGTGCCGGAACTGATGCGCCTGTTGATGGATGACCACGGCCTGGGCTGGGATGATGCGTGGAAGATCACCACGTCCACGATGGCATACACCAACCATACACTGCTGCCGGAGGCGCTGGAAACCTGGCCGGTAGCGCTTTTTGAGCAGATGCTGCCGAGGGTGCTGGAAATTATCTACGAGATCAATGCCCGTTTCCTGTCAGAGGTCAGCCTGCGCTGGCCCGGTAACCTGGATATCCTGGGAAGTATGTCATTGATCCAGGAGACCCCGGAAAAAATCGTGCGGATGGCCTATCTCGCTATCGTCGGCAGTTTTTCGGTCAATGGTGTCGCAGAATTGCACTCGCGTTTGTTGCAGAAGGGCCTGTTCAGGGATTTCGCTGGCCTTTGGCCACACAAATTCAATAACAAGACCAATGGCGTCACCCAGCGCCGCTGGCTGGCGGCATGTAACCCGGGTCTTGCCCGGCTCATTACCGGCCGTATCGGCCCCGGCTGGGTAACGGACCTCGATCAGCTTGAGCGACTCAAACCACTGGCGGATGACGCCGGCCTCCAGGAGGAGTGGCGCGCCGTCAAGCATGCCAACAAGGCCCGGCTGGCTGATGATATCCACACCAGGACAGGTATATACGTTAACCCCGAAACCCTGTTCGATGTCCAGGTCAAACGGATCCACGAGTACAAGCGCCAGTTGCTCAACGTCCTGCATGCCGTGCACCTGTATGACCGCATTCAGCGTGGTGATGGTGACGGCTTGCCGCCACGCACCATCATCATTGGCGGTAAGGCTGCTCCCGGTTACGAGATGGCCAAAAACATTATCAAGATGATCAACAACGTGGCGGCGGTCATCAATACGGACCCGGCCATGCGGGGGCGTCTGCAACTCATTTTCTACCCCGATTACAATGTTTCGGGGATGGAGTTGATCTGCCCTGCGGCCGACCTGTCCGAGCAGATTTCGACGGCGGGCAAAGAGGCGTCCGGCACCGGCAACATGAAATTCATGATGAACGGCGCGGTGACCATCGGGACACTGGACGGCGCCAACGTGGAGATCCGTGAGGCCGTGGGTGAAGAGAACTTTTTCCTGTTTGGCTTGACCGTTGACGAGATTCCGGCAGTGATGGAAGACTATGACCCGCAGTCCATCATTGATACCGATGAGGATTTTGCCCGTGTCATGCGCCTGCTGGACAACGGGCATTTCAACCGCTTTGAACCGCACGTCCTTGATGAGGTGCTCGAAGCCGTCCGGGATACCGCTGACCCGTGGATGACTGCTGCCGATTTCCGTGCTTTCATCGATGCCCAGGAGTCGGCCGGCATGGCTTACCAGGACCAACAGCACTGGACCCGGATGAGCATACTGAACACCGCCTCGTCGGGCAGATTTTCAACCGACCGTACCATGCGCGATTACAACAGGGACATCTGGGGCCTCGATGAGATTCCAGTGAATACTTCTTGAAGACGCACGAGGCGCCATGATTCAAAGCGGAAGTCCGGATCGCCCGGGAAGTCACTGGGACGGGGAGGGTGTAAATTTCGCCTTGTACGCCTCGGCTGCAGACGCGGTTGAGGTTTGTCTTTTTGGTCAGGACGGCAACCAGGCAGTCTGCTATCAGCTGCCCGGGAGACGGAATGGCACCTGGCATGGTTACCTGCCGGGCTGTGTTCCCGGACAACGCTACGGATACCGGGTTCACGGGCCGTGGCAACCTTCAGAAGGCCTCAGGCACAACCCGTCCAAACTGTTGATCGATCCATATGCGCGTGCGCTCGACGGTGTTTTCCAGTGGTCCGGCGCGGTGCTCGATTACGACGTTTCCACGCTCAATGGCAACGGACCACTGCAGCCGAACAGGACCGACAGTGCATCCGTGATTCCGAAGTGCGTTGTCACCGGCGCCGCAAACGTAACCGAACCGCAGACACCGCGTGTCGCTTGGGCTGAAATGGTTATCTACGAGGCCAATGTGCGCGGCTACACCATGTGTCACCCTGAGATTCCCGTGAATGAGCGCGGCAAATTCCGGGGTCTTTCGAATGGAAAAATTCTCGAATATCTTAAAGCGCTGGGTATTACGGCACTCGAACTGATGCCTGTGCACACCTATATTGACGAGGGTTTCCTTGTTGGTCGCGGCCTGAAGAATTTCTGGGGTTACAACAGCGTCAACTTTTTTACACCCGAGTCACGCTATGCCAACCAGGATCCAACCGCTGAATTCCGCGAGATGGTGAACGCTATCCATGATGCCGGTATCGAGGTAATCCTTGACGTGGTTTACAACCACACCGGCGAAGGCGACGGGCAGGGCCCCACGCTGAGTTTCAAGGGCATCGACAACCTGGCTTATTACCGCACCGAACTGAACCACCCCGACCGTTACATAAACGACACCGGCTGTGGTAACACGCTGAACGCTGATCACCCGCAGGTGCAGGCACTGGTGCAGGACAGCCTCGTCTACTGGCACAGGGATATGGGCGTGGATGGCTTCAGGTTTGATCTTGCGCCGATTCTAGGTAGAACAGCGCATGGTTTTGACCCGCAGCACAGCCTTCTGCAAAAAATTAATGACAATCCGGATTTGGCAACCGCAAAACTTATTGCGGAACCCTGGGACCCGGGCCCCAATGGTTACCAGCTCGGACAGTTTCCTTCGAGGTGGGCGGAATGGAACGACCGCTATCGTGACAGTATGCGCCGCTTCTGGTGCGGCGAATCAAACCTTCTGAGCGATGTGGCAAAGCACCTGCACGGTTCCTCAGATATATTTGAAGCCAGCGGCAGGCCACCACAGGCCAGTATCAATTTCATCGCTTCCCATGACGGTTTCACGCTCAACGACCTGGTGAGTTACGAAAAACGCCACAACCAGGCCAACGGGGAAGACAACCGGGACGGGCACGCCCACAACTTCAGCTGCAACCATGGCGTCGAAGGCGATACCGGTAATGACACGATCAATAAGCTGCGCCGCCAGCAACGCCTAAACCTGCTGGCCAGCCTGCTGCTTTCCAAGGGTACGCCAATGCTGCTGGCGGGTGACGAGTTTGGCAATACGCAAGGCGGTAACAACAACGCATACGCGCAGGACAACGAAACCGGCTGGCTGGACTGGAGCGGCCTGGGGACGGATCCGGAGTTTCATGAACAGGTTCGGGCCTTGTTGAGCCTGCGGCGTGAATTACCGCATTTGCGAAGAACAGAATACCTGCACGGACGGACCCTGAACGCGGCTGGTTGGTACGACATTGAGTGGCTGAACCCCACCGGCAGGCGGATGAAATACCACCAGTGGCATAACAATCGCGCATTGACCGTGGTGCTGCCAAATATGGATGACACGGCTGCCAGCGGCTCAAACGCATTCGCCGTTATGATCAATGCCGATGACGAAGACCTCGAGTTCAGCTTGCCGACCATGGACGAATCGGGCGCCTGGGAACTGGTTTTTTGTAGCGGACAGGTGGAATCACCGCAATCCGGCGGGCAAAAATGGATGCTGCCGCTTCGATCCATCGCCTGCGCGCTCTATAAACCCGGTAGCAGAGTGTCTGCCAGGGCGGGGCAATGACAGAAACCACGATCATAGGCGGGAGGTTTCACGGACCGCCGGGTTCCGGCAACGGCGGCTACTGTTGCGGTGTGGTGGCAGGGTTTCTTGAAGGCACGGCGAGTGTGCGCTTGCGTATACCACCGCCGCTCGATGTACCGTTGCAGGTGCGCCGTGAAGGCAACGGGGTGGCGGTGTTCCATGGTGATGAACTGGTGGCAACCGGGAGCCCGTCAAGCCTGGACATCGAAATACCGGACCCACCCGATTTTGCCACGGCTGTCGCAGCTTCGGCGCGCTACCGCGGCTTTGAATCGCACTTTTACCCGGGTTGCTTTGTCTGCGGTCCTGAGCGTGCCCAGGGTGATGGCCTGAGAGTTTTCGCCGGGCCCCTCGAACCGGGTAAGGGCCGCAGGGACATGGTGGCGGCGAGCTGGATTCCGGATGAGTCTCTGGCAGATTCAAGCGGCAATATCTCACCGGAGTTCCTGTGGGCGGTGCTTGATTGTCCAGGAGCTTATTCCTTTTCCGAGCCGCAAACCGGTGCGATCCTCCTCGGTGAACTGAGCGTAGAAATCCGGGGGTGCGTGGCACCGGGCGAGAAATGTGTCGTGACCGGTTGGGAAATCGGGCACGAGGGGCGCAAACATTACACGGGCACCGCTCTTTTTGGTGAATCCGGTTCGTGCCGTGCCGTTGGTTTCGCCACCTGGTTCGAGGTTCAAACCAAACCGGAATAGCATAGTGTCCAAACAAACAGGGAGTGCATATGCTGGCAGTGATATTCAAGGCAACGATCGCGGAGTTCGATAGCGAGTATTTCAGCACGGCACAGAGTCTGAAAGACCTGGCCCTCGACAAGTACGGCTGCCGGGATTTTGTATCTGTCACCGAAGGTGACCAGGAAATCGCGATTTCGTACTGGGACTCCAAACAGCATATCCGCGACTGGAAAAATGATCCGGAACACCGGTACGCGCAGAAACGGGGCCGCGACAAGTGGTACAAGTCGTTTAGCGTGGAGATTTGCGAAGTCATCCGTTGAAGTAGTTTCCCCTATACTGAGAAAGGAACAAGACAACCTGCAGGAGAGAAGCATGTCCGAAACAACAGAAAACAAAGCCCCCAAATGGTTTATCGTGGTGGCGGCAGTTCTATTGGTGTGGAATCTTTTGGGTGTGGTGGCCTATCTCATGCAGGTCACGATGAGCCCGGAAGTGATGGCCGCGTTACCGGATGCGCAGCGCCAATTTTATGAAAGCACACCCGCCTGGGCGACAGCGGCTTTCGCGGTGGCGGTCAATTGCGGTGTACTGGGCTGTTTGTTACTGCTGTTGAAGAGAAACCTGGCCGGGTTGTTTTTGCAGCTTTCACTGGCAGGTGTCGCGGTCCAGATGTTCCACGCATTTTTTATCAGCAATTCTTTTGAAGTGTTTGGCCCAGGCGGTATGGTAATGCCTGGCATGGTTATCGTCATCGCGGTTTACCTGGTGATGCTGGCGGCCAAAGCCAAGGCCAATAACTGGACGAGCTAAATATACAAAGCGAGGGTTTGTTTCTCCGGGCCAGGCAGCAAGCAATGGAAAAAAAGCGAAAAATCATCCCGCCTGTTTACCTTCTCGGGACACTGGTGCTGATGTGGCTGTGCCACCGTTATGTTCCGGTTTACCAGTACATTGTTGAACCGGCGGTGTACAGTGGGATCATCCTGGTGTTTTGCGGGATTACCGTGGCTGCGGTTTCTGCGGGGATGTTCAAGGTGGCGGACACCGGCCTTGAACCATTCAGTGAAGCCACGGTACTGGTGACAGGTGGCTTTTTCCGCGTTACTCGAAACCCGATGTACATGGGGATGTTCCTGATGCTGGCCGGTGTGGCCATTCTAATGGGGAGTGTTGGCGCCGTGCTGCCCGTACCGGTATTCGTGTTGATTATTCGAAATAACTTTGTACTGGCCGAAGAGCGCTTCATGGAGTCGGTGTTTGGCCAGCCCTACCTGGATTACAAGTCGAAAGTGAGACGGTGGATTTGACGGGGATTTGATGACAGACATGAGCAAACAAAAAAAAGCGGCTTACCGGATTTTGACCGGGCGCCTGCTGCTCAGGTGCTGGTCGCCCGACGATGCGCCGCGCTTAAGGGCCGCACTGGATGCCAACGACAGTCATCTGCGGCCATCGATACCTTTCATGAAAGACGAACCACGGAACCTCTACCAGACAACCCAGTGGCTGAGGGGTCACCGCGCCGCCTTCGACCTTGACCAGGTATACCGTTACGCGGTTTTTGACGCGACGGGCGAAACTTTGCTTGGCGAAAACATGCTGATTCCCCGGGTTGGCCCCGGCGGTCTTGAAATAGGTTACTGGACCGACAAGGATGCTGTTGGCAGAGGCATTGCCAGTGAGGCCAGTTGCGCGATGATCCGCGTGGCATTCGAGATTGAAAAGGTGGAGCGGGTCGAGATCATGTGTTCGCCGGACAACATTGCAAGCGCATCCATCCCGGCGAAACTGGGTTTCACGCACGAGGCCACATTGATGAAGCGGGTAAGGGACACCGAGAACAAAGCCTGTGACCTGATGGTCTGGAGTCTTTTCGCCGCCGATTATCCTTCAAGCCCGGCCGCGGGTATGGCCATGCAGGCGTTCGACTGCCTCGGGGCGCCAATCGCCCTGGCGGGAAGCCCGGCTTAAATGGCCGTTTGTCCCGTTTTGCAAAAGGGAGGTGCGCATGGGCAATTTCCTGCAAAAGGTGATGGAAAACCAACACTGATGCGCTATATCATACGCGATCAGGCAAAAATGACTGAATATTGTAAAGGGGAGTGAATTGCGGAAGCTGTGAACCAAGCACGGTACCGTTCAAACCTTGAATTCAAAGCAGGTGAAATTATGAAAAAAGTAGTATTTGCGGGACTGGTGCTGATGGTTTCAATGGCAGCGATGGCCCAGGAAGTTATGGATGATGGCAGCAGGGTAGTACTTCCACTGGAAGCTCAGCAGTGCGATCTGCCCAATGCACCGCCACCGATACCGGAAGGTGCGGTAAAGGAAGACCTGTTGAAAGCCCAGAAGAACACCAAGCAATTTCAGGGTGAACTTGTTGCGTATCGCACCTGCATGGGTGTCGAGACAGAGGACAAGCTGAAAGGCCTTAAAGACAGGACCGATCTGAGCCAGGGAAATATTGAGGCCATTTACAAGGCCTATGATTATTCCGTGGAAATGGAAACCCGTGTTGCCGCCATGTTCAACGATGCTTTACGTGCTTACAAGGCCGCACAAGCCGAAAAGTAGGGACACGCTGCCGGGAAAGGACTCAGTCCTCACCCAGCAGGTATTTCTGTAAAAATAAAAACGTGGCCTGTTGATTCAGGTCACGGTTTTCTTTCTTGTCAAAGTTATGGCCCTCGTTCAGGGCGTTCATATACCAAACTGTCTGGCCTTGCTCGCGCAGGGCTTTAACCAGTTGTTCGGATTCCGACTCCGGTACGATCGGATCGTTGCGGCCCTGCTGGACAAAGAGTGGAATTTTTATTTTATCCACGTTGTTCAAAGGGCTGATGCTTTGCAGGAAGGCGCGCATTTCGGGGTCTCGTTCATCGCCGTATTCAATCCGGCGTAATTCCCGCCGGTAATCCTGGGTATTTTCCAGGAAGGTCACAAAATTGCTGATGCCGAACTGATCCACGGCCGCCCGCAAGCGGTCGCTGTAGTGAACTGCTGATGCCAGGGCGATATAGCCGCCATAACTGGCGCCAACAATGGCGACGCGATCCTTGTCGAGTTGTGGTTGCAACTCAATCCAGTCCAGCAATGCGCCTATGTCCCTGACGGCAGCTTCGCGGTTAAAGCCGTCATCCAACGTTATGTACTTCGCACCATAGCCGAGTGATCCGCGGATGTTTGGTGCGATGATTGCCACGCCAAGCTGGTCGATCCACATTTGAAAACCAGGATTAAAGCCTGGCCGGAACTGGCTTTCGGGGCCGCCATGGGCGTGGATGATGACCGGGAACGGGCCTCGGCCAGGTGGCAGGTAGACAAAAGCAGGCGTGGGTAGTGATTCTTCACTTCCTTCAAGCGGGGAAGAGTATCGGATCGGGATTGGCTCGGAAAACTTCGATGTATCCAGGCCGCCAACCTCGCTGTTGGTCCAGCGCGTAAGTCTTCTTCCCCACGTGGGTTTGCGCCCGAGCGTAAGAACAAATGCATCGTTGGGGCTGCGGGCGGAGTTCAGCGTCATCCCCAGCTTTTTGCTATCCGGACTGAATACCAGGCCCGTAATCAGGCCCAGCGGTATCTTTCTTTCAATCTTGAATTGCATACGGCCCGGATCAAACAGGTACAACTTGCTGATACCAGCCTCATTGGACACAAAAGCGCCGCGCTTGCGGTCTGGACTCATTACGAACTGTGTTATATCCCAGTTGTTGGCGCTGGACATAAAAGTCATGTACGGATCTTCGTCCAGGCTTAACTTGGCCAGTTCAGCCGCCCCTTTGCGTTGGTTGGTGACAAACAGCACCTTGTTGTCAAAAGCATCAAATCCGATGGCGATATTGCTCGAGGGGTTTTCAGCGTCGCCGGCCAGCAATCGCAATTCACCGTCGGGCAATTCTTTTACATAAATTCTTGAATCGATCACGCTCAGAAACTGCTGTACCAGCAACATTTTCCCGTTGCGGGAAAAATCTATCGGTTTCCAAAGTGTGCCGTCATCCGTTTCGAGCAGCATTCTGGCCGGTTCGGATGAATTGATATTCTGTACCCAGATATCGCTCGAACGGCCGTTTCTTCGCGTGGAGCGGTAAGCCAGGTTCTGGCCCATCCTGTCCCAGGCCAGGCGGTTATTCAGGGCGTTGCCGCTGGTCAGTTTGCGGATCAGCCCATTGTCAGGATCGAGTATGTATACCTGGTCGAATTCATCGCCGCCCCGGTCACGTGTAAGGGCCAGCAGCCTGCCGTTGGGCTGGGAAACGACTTCACCCACCGGTTCCTTGCCGAAGGTTATCTGGGATCGTGCGCCGCCTGGCTTGGATACCCGGTGCAACTGGGTGACATTTCCGGGCTGAGTCTTTATAAATATGCTCTTACTGTCGCTTGACCAGCCAGCAAAGCGGGCCGTGTTTATTTCCTGGTAACGGTTCAGGACCGGTGGAAGTTCATCCGGGATCGGGGGTATATCCTCCATCACCAGTTGGCCGTCATTGGCCGTTCTGCGTTGTACTTCATCAGCCAGGGTAATGCCGGCAAGCAGCAATACAAATAGACCGGTTAACAGTGAGCGCATATTAAATCCTTTGAGCCTGGTTTCTTATTACCTGGTTTTGGGGCCGGAACCCGCCCCCGGGAGGACATATTTCCGCCCGCTTGCTGGCATAGAGCCTGTATGGTGTTACCGGTATAATCACCGGTCGTACCAATAGCAGAACATTATGCATAAACCCCTTCATATAATAATACTTGCTGCCGGCGCGGGAACCCGCATGAAATCATGCGTGCCCAAAGTATTACAAACTGTCGGTGGCTGTGCGATGATTATTCACGTTTTGGACACCGCCATGCAACTGGAGCCGGCCGGAATCCACGTGGTATTCAACCCCGATGCACCCGAAGTGCAGCAGGCCTGCGCGTCCTTTGATGTAACCTGGGCGGCACAGGCGGAGCAGCTTGGTACGGGTCACGCGGTGCAGCAGGCCATACCTGCTATTCCTGGGGAAGCGGATGTGTTGGTGTTGTATGGTGATACCCCGTTGCTGGAGGCCGGTGTTTTAAAGGAACTGCTCAATGCGCCCGCAGACGGCCTGAAGGTTCTGACGATGCGGGTGGATAACCCGACAGGTTATGGGCGTATCGTTCGTGATGAAAACGGAAATGTAACGGGCATCGTCGAAGAACGTGATGCCAGTGACGGGCAGAGGGCCATTACCGAGGTCAATTCCGGCATCATCCTCACCAGCGGCGACGCCAATTACGCGGCCGGGCCGAATACGGCCGATTGGGATACGGGATTCGCCTCCATGACTGGCGACCCCGACCTGGACGCGGAATTCGGCATGACGACGATGGATACCACGGCCCTGGAATTCCAGTTCCAGGCCCAAGGCGGCAACCTCTACTTCGACTTCGTGTTCGCCTCCGAGGAGATCCTGCGCGGCGGCT
>CALBDB010000045.1 GCA_937927755.1 uncultured Lysobacterales bacterium | reverse complement strand
CGCCGTTTCCGCCACCATTGGTGCAACCTGATGCGAGTGCAGCGATGATACCGGCCACGTACTGCGCCATGGCAATGGAAAGGAACCAGCCACCCATGGCCAGACCGACTTCCTTCTCATCGGCCAGCTTGGTGACCATGCTGAGGCCGATCGGCGACAGGCAGAGTTCGCCGGTGGTGTGCAGCAAATAGGTCATTGCCAGGAAAATCCACGGCACCAGCCCGGCAGCGTTTGTCATGTTGCCGATCGCAAATACAAGCAGGTAGAAGCCCAGCGCGACCTGTATCAAACCCAGGGCAAACTTACGTGGAATGGACGGATTCATGTTCATCTTGTCGAGTTTCGGCCATAACATTGCGAATACCGGCGCAAAAATCAGGATGTAAAGCGGGTTCAGTGACTGGAAAATACCAAACCCACCGGCTTGCCAGGTCTCCATGGAACCATACATGGGTGTTACAAACTCGCGCGCAAAGAAGTTCAGCGAGCTGCCGGCTTGCTCAAACAACGCCCAGAAACAGGCATTGGCCGCAAACAGGATTATCATCGCGATATATCGATGCAGTTGTACCTTGTTTTTGGACCTGATACCCGAAATGACAAAATAGGCGATCAGAGCCACCATGATGGTAATCAGGAGATAACCAAGGATCGTGCTTTCCGACAGCAGGAAGTAGACAACACCGGCCAATACCATGGCGCCTGCCCCAACGGCGAAAAACCGGCCCCAGCCTTCCTTGTCTTTATCCGGCAAGCCCACATGACCGAGAGACTTCTTCGCTACCTCCAGGAACAGGGTCGACAGGATCATGCCAATACCAGCTGCAAAGAATCCCCACTTGAGTCCCCAGGTTGCGCCGATCCATGATGCCGTAATAATCGGCGCGATCATGGCGCCGAGATTGATACCCATGTAGAAGATGGTAAAACCAGAGTCACGCCTTACATCACCCGGTTCATACAATTTGCCGATCATGGTCGAGATATTTGGCTTGAACAAACCGTTACCAGCGACGATCAGGGCAAGGCCGATAAGAAACCAGGTGATATCTTCAATCAGTAATACGAACAAACCGGCGGCCATGATGATGGCGCCGAGCAGGATTGATCTTTGATACCCCAGGATACGGTCGGCTACATAGCCGCCGGCAATACCCGTAGCATATACCAAGGCCGTGTAACCGCCATAAACAAGGCTGGCTTCGGCGTTAGCGCCCGCACCGAGGTGTGCGAAGAAAGTGGTGGCGACATAGACTGCCAACACCGCCCGCATGCCGTAGTAGGCAAAGCGCTCCCACATTTCGATATTGAAGAGCTGCCACAAGGCCTTGGGGTGGCCCATGAATTCCCCGGGTGGCGGCGCTATAAAAGAGTTGTTTGCACCATCTGTTTGACTGGTCACGTTTTAGGCTCCAAATCTGTTTTAAGTAGTTTTATTTGAGAGACCACGGATTCCCCCGTGGCAAAAAACACGGCAAGCATACCATTGCCCGCGTTTTTTCGCCTGTTTCTTGATCGCCTGTTCATCAATAACTTTAACGTGCAATAATCTCGCGACTAATTTTTCAATAACGGGTGAGATCATGGACCAAAGAATTGCGCAGACTTTTATCGACGAAATGTGGACCGACTCAATCGTTCCCGAGCTGATCGAGTACATAAAAATCCCCAACAAGTCGCCGCACTTCGATGCCGACTGGGCGGAACATGGCTACATGGAAGATGCTGTCCAGCAGATTTTCAACTGGTCCAGCGAACAGGATGTCAAGGGAATGACGCTTGAAATTGTACGCCTTGAAGGACGCACCCCATTGATATTTATGGAAATTCAGGCACAGGGCGAAGCCCAACCCAACGATACCATCCTGATGTACGGTCACCTGGATAAGCAACCCGAGATGACCGGTTGGGCCGAAGGCCTGGGCCCGTGGATACCGGTTATTAAGGATGAAAAACTTTACGGCCGTGGCGGCGCAGATGATGGATATGCGGCCTACAGTTCACTGGCTGCCATCATGGCTGTCCAAAGGCAGGGTCTGCCGCATGCACGAATCGTGGTCATTATTGAAGCCTGTGAAGAATCCGGCAGCTATGACCTGCCGTTTTATATCGAACACCTGGAGGGTCGTATCGGTGAGCCCTCGCTGGTGATCTGCCTTGACTCCGGTGCCGGGAATTACGAACAATTGTGGCTGACGGTTTCATTGCGGGGTATGGCCGCCGGTACGCTGCGGGCTGATGTTCTGAAAGAAGGCGTACACTCCGGTTACGCATCGGGAGTTGTGCCCTCGAGCTTCCGGATTCTGCGCCAACTGATGAGCAGGCTTGAAGATGAAAAAACCGGCAAAGTCCTGCCGGATTACCTGTATGCGCCAATCCCCGAACAGCGATTGCAACAGACCCAGGCCATGGCTGATGCGCTTGGCGACGGTGTCTGGCAGGCATATCCATTCGTCGAGGGTGTCGAGCCCATGGCCGAAAATAACGTCGAACGCATCCTCAACCGCACCTGGCGCCCAGCCCTGTCATACACCGGTATCGGTGGCCTGCCTGAACTGGATTCTGCCGGCAATGTACTGCGGCCGTACTCGGCCCTGAAGATATCCATGCGCCTGCCGGCCACCGTGGATGGCGTGGCCGCCACCCAATCCATGAAAGAGACACTGGAAGCCAACCCGCCCTCCAACGCAAAGGTCAGCTTCGAAGCCGACCACGCAGCTTCGGGCTGGAATGCGCCGGAAATCGCACCATGGCTGCACGCCTCATTGGAAAAGGGATCACAAGGCTGTTACGGCCGCGGTGTCATGTACATGGGTGAAGGCGGAACAATCCCCTTCATGGCCATGCTTGGCGATTTTTTCCCCCAAGCCCAATTCATGATCACGGGTGTACTGGGCCCCCAATCCAACGCCCACGGCCCAAACGAGTTCCTGCACATCCCCTTCGCCCGTAAACTGACAACCTGCGTAGCGCAAGTAATAACAGACCACTGCCAAAGAGACGATTAGCAGCCGCACAGGCTACTCAACAAGGAATGGGATGCCTTTCTCTGAGACCGTCGCCAACACGATGTTGGCGGCCGAGACCCCATGGAAGGGTTCACGGCGTGTCTCAGAGAAAGGCATCCCATTCCTTACCTGCCTCAACTTCAACGCCGCCAAGCTCTCATTCCGCACAATTATCCAACTGCATACAACGCTTTTCATCCCCACCTCTCTCCACCTGAAAAGTAGCATGTGAGATCTTGAAACGCTCGTGCAACTGCTGCGCCAGTTCATGCAGAAACCTGTCATCCACCGGGGGCACCGGCATCAGCAAATGTGCCGTCAAAGCTGTTTCGGTCGTGCTCATCGGCCAGATATGAAGATCGTGCATACCTTCAACACCCGGCTGCGCTGACAGCCATTCGCGCACCTCGGACGGATCAAGCTCTCGCGGCACGCCATCGATGGCCAGGTTGAGGGAATCCCTCAGCAGATCCCAGGTTGACCACAAGATAACTGCAGCGATCACCAGGCTGCTCAACGGATCAAACCACTTAAGACCGAATTTCCAGATAACGAAACCGGATACCACTACTCCTACAGACACCAGGGCATCGGCAGCCATGTGCAGGTAGGCGCCGCGTATGTTCAGGTCATGGTCTTTTCCGGATACAAAGAACCAGGCCGTGACCGTGTTGATTACCACGCCGATCCCGGCCACGACCATGATGGTCTGGCCAACGGGTTCGGTGGGCTCCATGATTCGTCTGACCGCCTCCCAGCTGATTACCGCAACGGCTGCCAACAGCAATAATCCACTGAACATCGATGCAAGGATGGTGGCGCGGGAGTACCCGTAAGTGCGCCTCAGGGATGGCTGCTTAGCGGCCAGGTAACTCGCACCCCAGGCCAGCAACAGGCCCAATACATCACTGAGGTTGTGCCCGGCATCCGTGATCAGGGCCAGTGAATTCGCCAAAACGCCATAGAACACCTCGATAACCACGAATATGATATTAAGCGCCACACCAATAGCAAAAGCCCGGTTATAGTCCGGCGCCGCATGATGATGGTGGTGCGAGTCGTGGTTCATTTACCTGCTTTATTATCCGCCTCAAAGAGCAAATCTGCCAACCATGGCTTATCCATCGCCCAGGTCATGGATTCTGTGTAAAAACCACTGAAAACAGACGCCATATTGATGGTTTTTGCCTTGTTTTTTTAGCATTGTCCTCAATATATCTTAATCAGGATAAATGGTACTTGAACTGGTTTCTACATGGTTGGATACTTTGTTCATTAAAGACTGAAAGTCACTACGGGGATAATCAAGATGGGTACAAAATTCAAGATTTGGTTCAATGGCGAAATGCGTGAATTTGATGATTGTAAGGTACATGTCCTGAGCCATGCCTTGCACTATGGTTCATCCGTGTTTGAAGGTATCCGTGCTTACAAAACCCCGCAGGGAACGGCCTTTTTCCGCCTCGACGACCACCTGAAGCGACTGTTCTATTCGGCATCCATTTACAGGATTCCGATGCGCTACAGTTTTGATGAGATACGCGATGCCTGTTTCGAAGCTGTTCGCAGCACGGGGCTGGAGAGTGCGTACATAAGACCATTGGTGGCGCGGGGTGCCTGTGGGCTCGGCGTGATACCCAAGGATATGGATGCAGTTGATGTTTCCATCATGGTCGATTCCTGGGGCGCCTACCTCGGAGAAGAGGGCTTAAGAAACGGTATTCGCGCCTGTATCACCTCGTGGCAGCGTCTCGCGCCCAATACGATGCCTACCGGCGCAAAGGCCGGCGGCAATTACCTGTCCAGCCAGCTGATCGGCTATGAAGCCAAGGACAGGGGCTATGATGAAGGTATCGCACTTGGACACGATGGTTTACTGAGCGAAGGAGCCGGCGAGAACCTCTTTATTGTCAAGAATGGCAAGATCCTGACACCACCCTGTTCTGCATCAATCCTCGGCGGAATCACACGCGACTCGGTCTTCGAACTGGCTGCCGACCTGGGTTATAACGTAATCGAACAAAGCCTGTCGCGCGAGCAACTATACGGTGCCGATGAAGCCTTCTTCTCAGGCACCGCGGTCGAAGTAACGCCAATCCGCCAGATCGACCACCTTGCCATTGGTAATGGCGGCTGCGGCCCGATCACGAAACGTATTCAGTCTGAGTTTTTCGGGCTGTTTAACGGCGAAACCGAAGACAAGCGTAACTGGCTGGATCACCTTTAGCCCATGTGATGTCGCTGACTGACAATTTTTGTCAGTTATTCGACATATCTTGGCAAATATCCTGTCTACATCAAAGTGGATACAGGCCTTAGCAAGCCTGTATCCGCTTGTTATTTATACAAATAAATAATTAGTCACCTGATGGCTCAAAATTTGCATAGTAAGGGGAGCAGATGTGTGTCACATACATACATGCATCTACTTTCAAGGACCAATTTTTGGACATGGAAGTTTGTCGCCACCTGTAACGTAGCTGTGCCAACGACAGTTAACGGAAAGGCTGAATCCAACGAGCAGCCACAGAAGGCGTTAGACCCAGGGAAGCGGGTCGTAACAGGAAGGCATTAAAAGCTTGGGGGACAAGCAAGGGTGATCAGGATGTCAACGGGGTTGGCGAACTGATCTGAAAAGGGGAGTGTGAATATTGTGACGAAAGTCAAAATACTCACAAATCTGAAAAAGACCCGTTTAATACGGGTCTTTTTTTGTATGCAAAGAATGGTTTTCCTTAAAAGGGAATCAGCGTGAAGCCTTCCGCCTGCAAACGCACATGCGCCGTCATGGCTGAAAGCGCCATGCTCACCACGGGGTTTAATTCTTCAACCGAAAAACCCCGGTAAGCGGCCGTTTGACCGCAAAGATAAATTTTCACACCAGCCTCATCCAGAACATTCAACATCACCGTGTTGGGGTTGGGTTCCTCGTAGCGGGCCCTGTAAGCCTGATCCGTCAGCAAATCTTTACCGGCAGAGCCGTGAACGACTATGACAAACTCGATGTTTCCGGGCTTGATACCATTGCGGGCATGCATGTTCAGGAATCGAGCGGCCGACTCAAAACGGCGATTCAATTCCCCACTGAAATCAGCCGTCGCTGATACATCCATCGATACCTTGTATTTCTTGTTCTTCTTCAGATTCCACGAACCTTCGGGCACCTCAAATACCGGTCCAAAGCCCTCGATAACCGGTCCGGTTTGTGGTTCCGCAGCAAATACACTACCCGCGAACAATAAAGCAGATACACACATTGCCAACTTTCTGAAAAACATCAGCCTGCTCCTGTAAGAATAAAGATAAAAAGGACCTCTGTCCGCCAGGCGGGATCGATGGACGTCAGGAACCAATGTAATCGGTGATGATATAGCCACCTGATTTCTGATCGTGCTCAAGGGTAAGCTTTTTCTTCTTTTCCATCTGCTCCAGCAGTTCACTAAACGAGCGAAAACCATGGTAACGCTCGCTGAAACCGGGTTTACGCCTCTTCAGCGCCTGCTTGACCATCGAGCCCCAGACTTTCTCCTCGGGGTCGCGTTCGCTGAACAGGTCATCCAGGGTTTCCAGCACCCATCCAAATGCCTGCTCTTCGCGTCGCTGGCGCTTTCCACCACCCGCATTGGCCTGTGCCTCCTCGCCGTTTTCCCTCTTACCGTTGGCTTTTTTCTTCTTCGGTTTGCGGCGTTCGGCCTGGCGGATCAGATCATCGTAGTAAATGAATTCGTCACAATTGGCGATCAGCAGGTTGGAGGTGGACTCCTTGACCCCGACCCCGATCACGATCTTGTTATTTTCCCGCAGCTTGGATACCAGCGGCGAAAAATCCGAATCCCCGGAAATGACAACAAAGGTATCCACGTGCTCTTTGGTGTAACAGAGGTCGAGCGCATCAACCACCATGCGGATGTCAGCCGAGTTTTTACCCGACTGGCGCACGTGCGGAATTTCGATCAGCTCGAAAGAGGCCTCATGCATATCGGCTTTGAAATCCTTGTAACGATCCCAGTCGCAATAGGCCTTTTTGACCACGATATTGCCTTTGACCAGCAGACGTTCGAGCACTTCTTCAATATCAAAACGGGCGTACTGGGCATCACGGACACCGAGTGCGATATTCTCAAAATCGCAATACAGCGCCAAATTTTTGGACTTGCTGGTCATGAAGGGCTAAACCTTGGCTTGGACAATCCATTCTACTGCCAAACACGCTCTGCCTAAAGGGGCATACCTGAATATCTGTAATTTTGGCCGGAAATGTTCAGTCAAACGGCAGTTCCGGGAATGTCACGCTGAGCATGTATTCACCTGCGGCCTGTACCGCGTTGTCGCTGAGTTCTGGCTGGCCGCCCTTCGCAGGCATGCCAAGATAACCGCTTTTTGCGTGCTCGATTAACACGGCAGACCATAACGGTGAACGATTGGCCCAGGAATCGCGGTCACCCATGGTGGGGGAGCCATCCTTGCCTTCATCATGGCATTCGGCACACGCCGATTCATAGGTCTCCCGGCCCAGTTCCAGGTAGCGTTCCCTCCAGTTCAACTGCTGGTGAACCATGTCAGTGGCACCGACTGTTGCCTGGCGCACATCATCGCTTTCTGACTTACAACCAACGGTCACGGAGATTGCCGCAATCAAAATCCAGAAAAGAAATCTGATCATTACGCACCTCGCTTGTGTGCATACTCATCATATACCTATAGAATCGTCGCTGCCATGCCACAAACTGACGACAGCCTCACACCCTATTACCGTCTCGATCCTGAAGAGCTGATCCGGGTAATTGAATCGACCGGGCTGCTTTGCGACGGGCGCTTATTGGCTTTGAACAGCTATGAAAACCGTGTTTACCAGGTTGGTATCGAGGATGCTGAGCCCCTGATAACCAAGGTTTACAGACCAGGCCGCTGGAGCGATGAGCAGATTCTGGAGGAGCATGCTTTTGCACTTGAGATCGCCGATGCGGAGGTTCCGCTGATACCACCCATGGTGCTCAACGGCCAGACACTGCATGAGTTTGATGGGTTTCGTTTTGCACTGTTTGAGCGGCGTGGCGGACATGCGCCGGAACTGGACCAGAAGGACACACGTGTGTGGCTGGGCAGATTCCTTGGCCGGATTCATGCAGTGGGGGCCAGCAAGCCGTTCCAAACACGCCCGGAGTTGACGATAGAAAGTTTTGGCAATGAACCCGTAAAGACCCTTTTGGAAGAACAATGGCTGCCACCACACCTGGAAACGGCTTTCTCGAGCCTGGCCGACGATTTGCTGACTTCGATTGAAGCAGCGTATGGACGCGCCGGCCAGTTCAACAACATCCGGCTTCACGGTGATTGCCACCCAGGCAATATCCTGTGGCGTGACGGGCCGTTTTTTGTCGATCTCGATGATTGCCGCAGCGGCCCGGCCATACAGGACCTGTGGATGCTGCTATCGGGCGACAGCCACGAAATGGCCGACCAGATGAAAGACGTGCTGGAAGGCTATACCCAATTCCACCACTTCAACCGGCGCGAACTGAACCTGATCGAAGCCTTACGCACCCTGCGTATGCTGCACCACGCCGCCTGGCTGGCCAAGCGCTGGCAGGATCCCGCCTTCCCGATCGCCTTCCCCTGGTTCGGCGAGCCGCGCTACTGGGAGGACCTGGTGCTCAGCCTGAGGGAACAACTGGGCCGAATGCAGGAAGAACCCATTCAGATCCCTTTCTGAATCGCCAATTCGCCGTGGGACACGCCTCGCGGCAATTTCTGTAGGAGCCACGTGCTCGTGGCGATTGTTAGACCGCGCACAACGCCCAGGCTATCGCGATCAGCTGCGCCGTTCGCTCCTACAGTTAAATTTCCACGGCGCGCTTTGCCACTGACCCGAGCACCAACATGCTCAACCCGGCGAGGAACAACTTGATACCGAGAAATACGCCAATCGCAAAGGTGCCTGCAAGCGGAAACCCGGAAAAAATAAACAACCCAAGCAGTACCGTTATCGCGCCGTCAAATAACAGCCAACCTTTTCCATCCACACCAGGCGGTACAGCAAAGGCCGCCATGATTTCGGTGAACCCGTCAACGAAGAAGTAAATGGCCAGGATAAGTGTCAGGATACTGGATGTATAAAGCGGATGGGCGATCACGGCAAAACCGGCAAAAAGCGTTAGTACGCCGATAACAAATACAAAAAGACCGGCGCCAAGGCTGTCCGCCTTGAATGCCCAGAGCATACGGGTAAGACCGCCAGCCATTACCACAACACCAATCAGCCACATAACGAATTGTCCGGCCACCCAGGGTGACGCCATGGCCATGAAGCCGAAGACCATGGTCAGAACACCCATGATTTTCATATTTCCTGCGGATTTTTGAACTTCGGAATTTCCTGTATTCATTGTGTGTCCTCTTTGATGGTAATTGTAAATTAGCGGCAAGTACCCGAAGGAGGTGCGTCTCACGGCGATTTAATAGTGCGGAGGAGTTTCGTCCTGCGGCCCGGCACCGGGAATGGCATCGCCGAATTCCTTGATCCGCTCGTTCAGCAGAATCAACTGCCGCTTGAGCTCAAGAATCTCGCCATCCTGCCGAGCCACAATGGCATTCAGGCTCTCGTGTAGTTCGTCCTGAAAGGCTGCCTGGCTTTCGAGTTCTTCGATGCGTTTGGCCAGTGTCTCTAAAGTATCGTTCACTCTTCCTTTTCCGGTATCTTTTCCGGCGGCTCCCAAAGTTCGACACGGTTGCCGTCCGGATCCACGATCCAGCCAAAACGGCCAAAGTCGTGTTCCTCTTTTTCGGGGATCACCTCGCCACCGGCCGCGCGAACGTTGGCCAGTGCTGCATCCAGGTTGTCGACAACCAGGTTGATCATGAAAGACTGTTGCGGATCTCCAAAATATTCGGTATCGGAAGCAAAGGTGCTCCATACTGTGAAGGCGTTGGGCGGCATGCCCTCGGGCGAGAAACTGGTGCCGTGGGTGGTTCCCCAGGCTTCGGTCACAAGGCCCAGTGTTTCCTGGTACCACGATGCAAGCCGCGCTGGATCCGGCGAGCGGAAAAACACACCTCCGACACCCAGAACCCTGCCTTTCTGATCATTGCTCATTTGCCTTTGCTCCCACGAAAACCCTTCTTCAGAATCCCGAATAACGCGCGAAACGTAACTTCATGGTACACCAATGTTGGCGAATAATGGCTTAATGCGACATCATCCAATGTGAGTCCGCTGCAACCCGCCGGTTGCCTTTTCCCTGTGGAGACCCCACTTCGCTATACAGCAAACAAAGGAAACAACTATGAGTCAAATGGATAACAGCCCCGAAATAGCGATGGACGCCAACGCGCTGTCGCGTGAAGAAGTTTATACCGACAGCCGTGTTGGAACGATCCGCGTGATGACCCCGGTAACGATTGACGGTGAAGTGGATAGCAACCGGACCATACAGTTCGTCGGTTCCACGCAAGTCATGACCCCTGGTGGCGCACTGCCCCTGTCATTCGAGATTGAGACCGACTCGCTTGAAGGCGCGGTGGCCGGGTTTGGTGATGCCGCCAAGCTGGCCGTTGAACGCACCATGGAAGAACTGAAGGAAATGCAGCGCCAGCAGGCCTCTTCGATTGTTGTTCCAGGCAGGGATAATAGTAAGATTCAGATGCCCTAAATCCCGAGCTAATCGCGACGCAAGCGTCGCTCCTACGGTTCTGTGGTAGGCGGCAATCTGAAATTGATCTAGACTGTTACCGGTATGCACTTTGGATACCGGCGACACCATGAATGACACCCCTTTCTTTACCGGCTTTCGCCGTTTTATTCTTATAATATTGATGGCTTTTTCGGCTGCCGCCAAGTGTCAGGATGACCTGGTATGGAATACGCTGGACCCGGATAACACGGTCTACCTGGAATTGCAGGACGGCACGGTTGTTATAGAACTCAACCCGACATTTGCCCCGAAAACTGTTGAACAATTCAGGGCCCTGCTCGCGGAACAATTCTATCGTGGCCTGAGTTTTTACCGTGTTATTGACGGCTTTGTTGCCCAGGGTGGTGATGAAAGCGATGTTGACGGCAGCCAGATTTCCAAACTGCTCAAAGCCGAATTTGAAATTGACTGGCCGCTAAAACCCAAGGACAAGGAAGCCGCAGAAAACTGGGTGGAGATGTCATGGACCCCGGTGCAGAAAGATGACCTGTTTGCCCCCTACACGGGTTTTATAGACGGGTTTCCTGCTGCACGTGATAGCGAGAAAGGCGGCAAGGCATGGCTGACACACTGCCCCGGCACCGTCGCCATGGCGCGCAATGAAGACCCCGACAGCAGTGGTACAGATTTCTATATCGTCATCGGCCAGGCGCCGCGTTACCTTGATCGAAACCTGACGGTGTTCGGCCGCGTAGCGTGGGGTATGGATGTTGTGCAACGTATCAAGCGCGGCCCGACCATGGAAAACGGCATTATCGAAGAAGACCTCGACCGCACGTGGATCAAGCGGATGCGCCTGGCATCCTCGCTTGAAGAAAATGAGCGGCTGGATGTCTGGGTCGCCGACACCAACAGCAAGGGCTTCAAGAATGTGCTGAAGGAACGGCGCAACCGTAAAAACAAATTCTTTCACCACAAACCACCCAAGGTGCTGGATATATGCCAGGTTCCCGTACCCGCGCGACTGGAGAAAACGCCCAGCAAACGGGATTAGATCAACAGTTTAATCCATGACAACCCCCTGGGTTTTGAGGTAATTACATATACGTAGACCAGGAAAATGACCTGCGGATCGTGCTGTTCTGGACACCGGGCCTGAAGATGTCCTAACTGCAGTGATGACCTCAATCGCGGAATAAATCAAAGGTGCTGTAATCAGCGAAAATTTAATTCACTCCCTATACTGAGAAAGATAGTCATCAGAATGACTCTTTTGATAGCTGGAGAAAATTATGAAACTGGACTGGAAGGTAATCGTTGGCGGTGGTTTGTTGATGTACATCGCGCAATTTGTTGTCTCAATGATTACGGGCGGATTGATACACGAGGGTGTACTGGATCCTTTGTACACCGCCACCCAGGAGTTCTGGCGACCGGAACTGAACCAGGACCCGCCGGACATGGCGGCAGTAATGCCTCGCTGGATTGCCACAGGTCTGCTGGGCGCCTTCGTTCAGGCAGGCATCTATGACAATATCCGCTCCGCATTTAACGGTTCGGGCATTGTCAAGGGTCTCAAGTTTGGTTTGATGCTTGCTGTTATTTACGCGTTATTCGGTGCGGCGTATTCCGGCGTCTTCAATCTGCCCGATGCGATCTGGGCCTGGTGGGCACTCGACGGCCTGATTATTTACCTGGTGGGCGGTATCGTGCTTGGCTGGTTTACGGGGAAATTTGGCAGCGATTGAAAATCATTGATTGTAGGAGCGACCGGCGCAGCTGGTCGCGATTAGGTTCAGGATGAACGGTATATCCCGATTGAGCACATGGATGTGCGGCGCGATTGGTTCAATTTTGCACAACGGTTAGTAAATCGCGACGCGAGCGTCGCTCCTACAGCTATTCCCCATTCTCCGTGACGATGCGGTACAACACATTCAACAGCTTGATGGCATCCTTGCTCGCCATATAAGTCATCTTGCTGAAATCCACCAGCGTATCGCCATAACCGGTTAACGAGGCTTCACTGCCAAAGGTGTTGCGCACCAACACGATGGCATCTTTTTTGACCGACTGCTTGCTCTTCCAGTATTCCTTGAGCGCAGCCATCACGCGTTCCGGCGACATGGCCAGACGGAATACGAATGGTTGGGATCTCAGGCTTACAATCGTACCGATCTGCCGGCGGTCGTGTACCAGTGTCACGTAACGGCGTCCAGCCCGGCGGTACTTGATCTCGGTACCCATGTACCAGACCGATTTCATGAAGACATTTTCCAGGAATGAATCGATCAGCGCGCTGTCATTGACGTTGTTTTCCTTTATGCGCCGTACAATCCATTCACGCGGCCTTTCACGGGTTTCGATATTGGTCATTTTTGCCATTTCCATGACCTCCAATACCGGCTGCAATTCCCTGCTGTCTATCTGGCCGTCATCATTTTCATCTAGCAGGCTGAAAAGTGTGTCGAAGTAAGCTGAAATCGCGTTTTTGATCAGCTCCCGGTCGGGCGACCGGTCGAACAAGCTGGTCGCTTCCGGCAGTTCATCGAGATACTCCCAGCTCTGCAGGCTGGTGATCGTGTCCACCGATGGATCACGGATAAAGTGCTGGAACAGTTCCGGCCAGGCGATCTGCATGCTGACCAGTGCGAACAGTATCTTGCACTCGCCATCGCTAGAATCACGCCCGGTATTGTGCTTGTGGATGCGTTCGAGCAGGTTTGTGTAGTTGACCACACGTTTTATGCTGCGGGGGTTGCGCCCAACCGTGAACTGGGTGATATCAAGGAAAAACTGCCTGCTTGAAGCATCGACCTCGCCGTTCTTCATAAAGGGCAGGCCGGACTTTCGCAACAGGTCGATGATGTATTCATCAAGCTTGTAGGATGTGGTGGGAACGATAAACGGCAGTTGGATCATCTTGTCAAAGAATGCCTTGCCGCTGGTCTTCTGCAAGTCGGCGCCTAGCTTCTCAACCATGCCCCGTTGTACCACCTCGTAATCCAGCGCCATGACAAATATACACCCCGGCACGTCCATGAAGTTTTTGATGGCTTCGAGGAGTTCAAGCGCCATGGCCGGGCGAATCCTGTCCAGGTCATCGACAAAAATAACCACGCGGCGGTCATCGCCATCCGGGGCCCATAGGGCTACGAGCTTTTCAAAAGCGCTCTTGAATTGCAGCATCTGGCCGGAAATATCGACGTAGGCTTTTTCGTCAGGAGCCTTGGCGGCACCGCCTTGTACCAGTTCCCTGATTTGTTCCATCACAACAATCAGCTTTTGATTCGCGGCTTCGAGCCGGGCTTTGAGCTGGTGCTGGTCAACCCCCGGTTCACGCTCCAGCACCTGCCCCAGGTCATGGGTCAGGGCATAGAGACAGGCCACGACCATGTTGTCATCCTGGTCGAATTGCGAGTAAGGCCAGCTGTCCAGGTTGATGGTCTTGCATATATCCGCATCCAACAGACCCGATTGCTTACCGTCCCCGCTGCCACGCAGCATGTTCATCAGACTGGTACGGCCGATACCCCAGTCACCCTGGATTCCGATGGTCATCGGTGTTTCACAGTCGTGGATAAAGTCACGCAATGCTTCTGCATAAGGAAGCAGGTTGAGTGTGTCGGCTTTTCGAGCTTCATCGCCTTCACCAAGGTTCGAGGTAAACCTGAGAGGTGCTTCACGCAAGGTCACGTCGCTCATTTTTCTATCCCTATGCCGATTTGTGTTCTGAGTCATAGTTTAACGCGATTGGTTCCAGACCTGTAGGAGCGACCGGCGCAGCTGGTCGCGATTATGTTCACGATGAACGGTATATCGCGATTGAGCACATGGATGTGCGGCGCGATTGGCTCAATTTTGCAAAACGGCCAGTAAATCGCGACACGAGCGTCGCTCCTACAGGTCTCCGAATTGAAGCTCTGCCAGCTTGGCGTATAGCTCGCTGTTCTTTGTAAGCTCTTCGTGGTTTCCAACAGCCACAATCCGGCCGGCTTCCATGACCACGATTCGATCCACTTTTTTGACCGTGGCCAGGCGGTGGGCGATGACCAGCGTGGTGCGGTCCTTCATCAGGCCTTCCAGGGCGAGTTGCACGAGACGTTCGCTTTCGGCATCCAAAGAACTGGTGGCTTCGTCCAGTAACAGGATGGGCGGGTCTTTCAGAATCGCCCTGGCAATGGCAATCCGCTGGCGCTGGCCACCGGACAGGCGGGTGCCGCGCTCACCCAGGAAAGTTTCGTAGCCATCCGGCAGGGTCGCGATAAATTCATCTGCGGCGGCCGCAACTGCTGCCTGCTCAACTGCAAAATCATCGGCACCGGGTTTGCCGTAACGGATATTTTCACGGGCGCTGTCACCAAACAAAACCGTGTCCTGGGGCACCAGGCCGATCTGTTGCCGTAATGCCGTGGGTGATAACTGTGCGATATCGATACCGTCGATCTCGATTCGGCCTGCCTGTGGGTCATAAAATCGCAACAACATCTGGAAACTGGTGCTCTTGCCAGCGCCTGAAGGCCCGACTATGGCCACGGTTTCACCCGGTTCGATTTCCAGCGAGAAATTTTCCAGCGCCGCGTCATCGGGCCGGGACGGGTAGTGGAATTTAAGATTTTTAAACGAAATCCGGCCGCTTGCCCGGGCAGGTAATTCTGCAGGGTTTTCAGGCGCCCGAATGGCAGGCTTGGCGATCAACAATTCGGACAGACGCTCCATGGCCCCCGCACCACGCTGTACCTCACCCCAGACTTCACTCAAACCGGCAGCCGAAGAACCCACAAACATCGAGTACATCAGGAACTGCGCAAGTTCGCCACCGGTCATTGAGCCTGCCAGCACGGCCCGCGAACCCGCCCACAGAATGATGGTGATCGCACCAAATACCATGGTTATTCCCAGTGCGGTCAAAAACGCCCGGGTACGAACACGGCGAATAGCGGCCTTGAAGCTTTCCACGACTGCCTGGCTGTAACGTTCGCTCTGCTGGGGTTCCAGGGTAAACGCCTGCACGGTCTGGATGGCGTTCAGCGTCTCATCGGCTAACCCGCTGGTATCAGCGACCCGGTCCTGCGTTGTGCGGGACTGGCTGCGGATGCGGCGGCCGACAATGATCATAGGCAAAATTACCACCGGTATACCCATCATGATGTAAATCGTCAGTTGCACGCTGGTTAAAGCCAGCATTGTCAGGCCACCGATCAGGTTGACCGAGGTGCGCAAGGCTATCGACAGGCTAACCCCGGCAACACTTTGCACCAGCGTGGTATCGGCTGTCAGTCGTGACAGCACTTCACCCGTGCGCGTGGTCTCAAAAAATGTTGGGTCCATGCGCACAACCCGGTCGTATACCGCCGTGCGGATATCCGCCACCACCCGCTCGCCCAGCCAGGAAACAAGGTAGTACCGCAATGCGGCAAAGCCACCAAACACCGCTGCTGCTGCAAAAAACCAGCCAAAGTACCTGTTGATCGTGCCCACGTCATTGGCGGCAAAGCCGTTATCAATCAGGTAACGCAATGCCACCGGCAATGCCAACAGGGCGGCCGATGCGACCAGCAAGGCCGCCAGCGCAGCGATCAGCGTCCCCCGGTAGGCGAGGATAAATGGAACCAGGGATTTGAGTGGCTTTAGAGACTTGCTTTTGGGTCGTGCAGTGGTATTTTGTTCAGCCATTTAATTCACATGGGGCTAATCGGTTCAGATTAAAGGCGTGGGGCCTGTGGGGGCGCGCCCCGCGGTGATTGTCTCTAAACCTGTAGGAGCGACGCTCGCGTCGCGATTTATTAATGCCGGGTGCAAAACTGAACATAATCGCGACGAGCACGTCGCTCCTACAGTGTGGGTGGTTGTTGGAAGGATCTGATCTCCGGCAACGGCTGGTCAAATGGCTCGACTTCGACCAGGCAACTGTGGGCCGTTGGGCCTTGCGCCAGTTTTGAAGTGCCGATATCACGGGTCAGTGCATTGGGATTACCGTGGATTTCCAGGCTGCCGGGGTCGGCGGGATCCATCGGTTCGTACCAGGCCCCGGTCGGCAATTCGATCACCCCTAGCCGTATATTTTCTGTCAGCTTTACCCCTGCGAGACAGGCACCACGGTCATTGTAGATGCGCACCACATCGCCAGCGCTGATGCCGCGTTGCTCTGCATCCCGTGGATTCATACGCATGACCTCGCGGCCTTTTATCTTGGCATTCAGGCTGGTCATACCATGATCCATCTGGCTGTGCAAACGGGTCCTGGGCTGATTGGATACCAGGTGCAGCGGGTAGTCACGACTGCGTGTGCTGCCGATAAACTCGTCCTTTTCAAACCACATCGGGTGGCCACAGCAATCGTCATAGCCGAAGCCTTCAATGGTTTCGGAGAAGACCTCAATCTTTCCGGACGGTGTTTTCAGCGGGTGCGCTTGCGGGTTTTCGCAGAATTGTTCCAACGGGAACTTCACTTCCGCGATCTGCTTTGCCATACCAATTTGCCGGCCCGCCCAGAACTCGTCAAAAGCGGGCAATTGGACCCCCATTTTCGCCGCATTTGAGCGGGTCTGCTCATAGATGTGTGACACCCACTCCATCTCACCACGCCCTTCGGTGAATTCTTCAGCAAAACCCAACTGTGCTGCTATGCCACTGAAAATCTCAAAGTCGCTGTGTGACTGCTCAAACGGCTCCACCGCTTTTCGCATGGGTGAGAACCAGTGATCACGGCTGCTGCCTCCAAAATCATTACGCTCCAGCGTGGTGGTGCATGGAAATACGATATCAGCCTGCCGGGCCGTTGCGGTCCAGACCTGTTCATTGACGATGACAGTATCCGGCTTTTTCCAGGCGCCGCGCAAACGGTTCAGGTCCTGATGGTGATGGAATGGGTTCCCACCTGCCCAGTAAACCAGCCGAATATCAGGGTAGGTCACCCGTCTGCCGTTGTAATCGATTGTCTCTCCCGGATTCAGCAACATATCCGCGATCCGGGCCACGGGTATATAGGCAGATACGGGATTCTTGCCCTGGTCGAGCCCCCCGGTCTTGAACGATGGCAATTTTCTTCCCAAAAACCCCATGTTATGGATACAGCCATAGCCATAGGCCACACCGCCGCCGGGCTTGCCGATATCGCCCAGCATGGCCGCCAGCACGGTGATCATCCAGTAGGGTTGTTCACCAAAGCGCTGACGTTGCAGTGACCAGCTGATGCCAAGCACGCTTCGCCCGGCTGCCAGGTCACGAGCCATTTGACGGATATCCGCCGCCGGGATATCCGACAAGGATTCCGCCCAGTCAGCATCCTTGGCCTGGCCGTCGATGTCGCCCATCAGGTAGGGCTGAAAGCGTTCAAATCCGACCGTGTACTTCTGTAAAAACGCCCGGTCATGCAGATCCTCTGCAACCAGCGTGTGCGCCAGCCCGAGCATAATCGCGACATCTGAATTCGGCCGGCAGGGCCACCACTCGGGATCAATGAAACTGCCGTTGTGGTCGGTGCCCACGTCGTCCTTGACCGGGCTGACACACACCATTCGCACACCGGCGGCTTTCATAGCCAGCAACTGGTCTTTAGCGGTATGCGCGCCCAGGCCACCAATATTGACCTGCGTGTTTTTCATCGCTGCGCCGCCAAACAGCAGCATCGTCCGGGTGTGCTTTGCGATATCAGCGGCGGTGGGCGCATGAAACACCAACTCCAGGAATGACTCGCCCAACACATGCGGGATGATCGTTTGCGCCGCCGCCGTGGAATAGGAAGCAACCGAACTGGTATAGCCGCCAAACTGGTTCAGAAAACGGTGCAGCTGGCTTTGCGAGTGATGAAACCGTCCAGCACTGGCCCAACCGTAGGAACCGGCATAAATGGCCTCGTTTCCAAACTTATCTTTGACCCGCCGCAAGGCCCGGGCTGCCAATTTGGCAGCAGTCTCCCAGGAAACCGGCACAAAGGGTTCGATACCACGCTGGCTGGAATCACTGTTCCACTCATCCTTCAAATAACCCTTCCGCACCATTGGCTGCGGTATGCGTGCACCTTTATCCAGCGCATTGATCAACGACTGGCCGATAGGGCTCGGGTTCGGGTCCTCGGCAACGGGGTGAACAGCGGCTATGGCATCGCCATCCGTTTCAACCAGGTAATTACCCCAATGGCTGCAGGTAGGAATCAGACTGGTGTTATCCACAGTATTTTTCATCGGCAAATTCTAACCCGTTACAATCACATCGTGTAGGAGCGACGTGCTCGTCGCGATTTTACAGACAGACAGAAACCAACATCCCGAACGTCAGCTTGCAACTTGAACGCCGCCTCCGGGCAAGACCGGTTTTCAACGCACCCGGGACCAATAGGGGAGTAGTCTACTTGTGCTGCATTTGCTGAGAATGACGTGTAATGTGCAACAAGCCGCACACAGCCCAAAGAGAGATCAAGGGGAGCACTACCCAGTAAAGTAATTCACTTTCAATACTCCAGCCTGCCGTGCCCCGGGCCGCAACAACAGCAGCGAGGCATACGACAGGCCAGTACGCAGTGACCCCAAGGGCGGCGGCAAGTAATAACTGACCCCAGTTACGGCGGCGTGCATAACCCATCAGGCCCAAGGTTAGTAAGGGTAGGTATATCACCAGATCACCAAATGCAAAGCCATACCAGAAAGCAACCCCAACCTCCGTTATTTTTTCAGCAGATTCCTGCGTTCCCATAGTAACGCCAAGATCATAATTAAATGCAGGAATTGCTTGCGCATAAACAAGATAAAAAAGCAAAAGCCATCCAGGAACCTGAATAACCCAAAAGCCAATGTTTTGATTTTTCATTTCCGTAACCATGCTGTGAAAGTCCAAATTGAGTTTATCTAAAATACCACCTGAATCGGGTCAGAATTCCCAGACAATCCCGATTGCGGGAATAATGGGCAACCAGTGTTCTACAGACCGGTCCAGGTATAGCGTCCCATCGTCCTCATCATCGATGTCGTAATCGATACAACAGGAATTGTCGCGGTTGGTCAGGTTGCTGACCTCGAAGAATGCGGATAAGCGACCACGGCTGACTTCGAATTCGCGGCTGACTCGGAAATCGATCTGAGCGAAGGTGCCGAGTTGCTCGTCGCTTCTTGATCCCGGTACCGGCAACACGATGAAGTCTTCATCGTCCTCTTCCTCGGGTTCCACCGGCACCACTTCATAGCCCATGCCGGTTGTCGGCCAACCGCTGTGGATGCTCAGCGCCAGACCGACTTCCCAGGGTCCGCGCGACCAGGCCAAGCCCGCTTGTAACGCATGTCGCTGGTCCCAGCCGCGCAGCTGGTTTCGGCCGTCGATCCGGTCGTAAACCTTTGACCAGGTGTACGTTGCCCACCAATCGAGTTCCCCACCCCTGCGGGATTCAATCGTGGTTTCCACGCCATAGGAACGCGCATGATCCGGTTCCAGGCGCACGCGGTCAGGAGCCAGCTCAGGAATCAAGGCCAGCGGGTCGAACAAGTTCTCAAAGCGTGGCTTCAGCCGATCGTAACGTTTGTAGAAGGCCTCGGTCCGGAGCCGGCAGCCCCCATCGAAGCTGTGTTGGATTCCGGCAATCCAGTGGTCAGAGCGTTGGGGCGCATAGTATCTATCCTGGCCGTCTTCCGCCTGCAGGTCCTGGATCGCCTGTGACTGGTAGTAGCGGCCCCAGGTTGCCCTGAGTTTTGTCGACTCGTCAATTGAATGCATTACGCTGACGCGCGGACTGATCTGGTCGTCGAATTCAGGCTCGGTATACGTTTGCCGGTCCCAACGCAACCCGAGTTCAACGCCGGTCCGGTCGGTCACTTGCCAGCGGTCACTCAGGTACAAGGCGTAAGAATTTCCATCCGATTCAGCGCTTACACTGCGCGAAACGGGATTGTCAATTTCGGGATAAGCTTCGTAAAAACCATGATATTCCGCCACCCCGTGGTAATCGAACTCAGCGCTTTCCCAGCGCGCCCCAAGCCCCCACCGCAGGATATGGCCGGAGCGCGTGTCGAACATCCAATCCTGTTGGAAGCCGTAGATCTCGGTATCCCTGGTGTCCAGGACCCTCGCAATCATTCGTTCCGGGTCGTTCACCTCTGCAACCCGATGGTTTTCCAGCTGGCTCCAGGACCATGTCGTCCTGGCTGAAAGCCCAGATGACCAGTCACTTTCCAGCGAGACCCAGAAGAGGAATAAACTGGTAAAGTTTCCCCTCCCGCGAGGGAGGGGATTCTTTTTTTATGCGTTTATTGTCATGGGCTCAATCAAGACAAGCGTGTTAACGCTAATTGCTATTGTTGCATGCCTGGTGTTGCTGTCGATCCCGGGTTTCTACCGGGACGAAGCGCGGCCAGGCGGCACTCCAACCGTGAATCAGGATTTGCCGACGATTAACCAACGGCCAAGCCTTTTCCATTTCGAGCGTGAGCACCCCGGCGCACTTGAACCCAATGCTGCGCCGCCGATCGGACGAGCCCCCCGGTTCCCTACCAATTGGCCAGCGGCTACAGAAGCAATGGAGCGGCCATTCGTACTCCACCCCGAACTGGTCCAAATCGCCGGTTTAGAGAATCTGCCCGCAGAAATGGCATTGGATGAGTTGTTGCCGATGCTGTACGACGACGCCCCGGAGACTCGCCTGGCGGCGATTCAATCTTTGGGTGATATGACAATTTCGGCCGCTTTGCCAGCACTGTCGGCGGCGTTGGACGACCCCGATCCACAGCTACGAATTGCCGCACTGGAAGCACTGGCTTCGCACGATGACGCCTCGGCGGTGAGCAGCATCGAACCCTGTTTGCTCGATCAGGAGCGTGATGTCAGGGTTGCCGCCATCGAGACACTCGCGGGCCTCGAGAACGAGACCGCGGTGCATGCACTGGCAGGGCTCTTAACCGACCAGGATTCGGTGATCAGGCGGCAGGCCGTATACGCACTGGGTGAAATAGGCGGTGAATACGCAATGATGTATCTACTACAAGCGCACTACGATCCAGACGCAAAGATTCGCGCAAACGCCGAGGTCATACTGATGGAACTGGAAAACTGAATTCTCCTCGGTGGTCAATTATCTAGTCACAACGTGCGAATGCATCTACTTCGAGTCGCAGTTATTGGCCTATTGTGTTGAAAAACTCGACTAAATTGTAAATTCGATCAATTTTGACAAATTTACCCAAGGTAACCCATTGTTTTTATTGAGACGCGTTTCCGCGGGAACGTCCAAAAATCGACAAAAAAGAGTTTTTCAACAG
>CALBDB010000044.1 GCA_937927755.1 uncultured Lysobacterales bacterium | reverse complement strand
CCTGTTTCTTGAGTAGTGACTCTGCCCGTATTGGATTTGGTAAATTTTGTCTTAACGTTGGATTATACCAAGACAAATCCCGGGCATTATGGATAATGATCGGTCTGATGTCACACGTTACGGATATTCAAAGTTTTAATGGCAGTTAAAACAAAAAAACACGGGCCTGCGCGACGCAAGTCACCGTCTAAAAAATCTGCCCGCAAAAAGCCCGGCCTGCTGCGGAGGTTATTCCGTCCCCTGATGTTATTGGTGGGCCTCGGCATTGGCCTTAGCGTACCCTGGGTTATATGGCTTGATATGCAGGTGCGGGATGAGTTCGAGGGCAGGATCTGGGACGTCCCCAGCCGTGTTTATGCCCGGCCGCTGAGTCTCTACAGTGGGAAATCGATCAGCAGGGATGCGCTCATGGTCGAGTTGAAGGCCGCCGGTTACCGCCAGCTAAAACAGGCCATTGAACCCGGAAGTTTTTCCGCAAATGCAAACAGTTTCGATATCCACCGCCGTGCCTTTCAGTTTGACGATGGCGCAGAACCTTCAACGCGCTTTCGCCTGGTTATGCGCGGTGATGTTATCGACAGTTTCGACAGCGATCAAAAAGCCGGGACAGCGGGATTGGTGCGCCTGGACCCTGCCGAGATAGCCTCGATTTACCCTTTGCACGATGAGGACCGCACGCTGGTGGTTTTGCAGGATGTACCCGAACTGCTGGTGACCGGACTGCAGGCCGTCGAAGACAGGAAGTTCAAAGATCACCATGGCATTGCGTTCCGAAGCATTGCCCGCGCGTTTGTGGCCAACCTGAAGGCCGGAAAGGCGGTGCAGGGCGGGAGCACATTAACCCAGCAGCTTGTTAAAAATTATTTTCTGAGCAGCGAGCGGACCCTGACGCGCAAGGCCAATGAGGCCATCATGGCCGTGCTGCTCGAACTGCACTACGACAAGGCGCAAATCCTGGAAGCTTATATCAACGAGATCTACCTCGGTCAGCAGGGCCAACACGCTATACATGGTTTTGGCCGCGCCAGTGAATTCTATTTTGACCGCTCCCTGCAGGAGCTTGAACCGCAGCAGATTGCACTGCTCGTGGGTATGGTGCGTGGCGCATCCATGTACAACCCGCGGCGCAATCCGCAACGTTCCTTGCAAAGACGCGACCGGGTGCTGGATATTTTTGAACTGACCGGCTTGATGAGCGCAGCTGAGGTCAAACAAGCTAAATCGCGCCCGTTGGGTGTAACCGGCCAGCCCCGCTCCGGCGGCAGCCGTTATCCGGCCTTCCTTGAGCTTGTCCGGCAGCAGCTTAAACGAGATTACCGTGCGTCGGATCTGAGTTCCGAAGGGCTGAGAATTTTCACCACCCTCGCCCCGTCGGACCAGGAATATGCCCAGCAGGCGGTCTCTGCGGGGCTTGACGATTTAGCACAACGCGGATTACCCGCTGATTTACAGTCAGCGCTGGTGCTGGCCGATGTCACGAGCGGCGAAATTCGCGCACTGGTCGGCGACCGCGTTGCGGGCCGCGGCGGCTTTAACCGTGCCCTGAATGCACGCAGACAGGTGGGTTCGGTCATCAAACCACTGGTTTACCTGACAGCGCTGGAACACGCAGATGATTACAACCTGATTACGCCGGTCATGGACGAGCCCATTTCCTTACGGCAACCCGATGGAAGTGTCTGGTCACCGGCGAACTATGACCACAAATCACGCGGGGAAATACCCCTTATGGATGCGCTGGTTCATTCGTATAATCAGGCCACGGTGCAGGTTGGACTGAATGTTGGAACAGTAAACCTGATCCGAAAGATCCGGCAACTGGGTGTTGAAACTGAAATCCAGGCTGTGCCCGCAACCCTGCTCGGGGCGGTCGAATTGACACCCATTGAGGTTGCACAGATGTACCAGTCGCTGGCAGCGGGTGGTTACAGTGCGCCGTTGCGATCTGTGACCGCCGTGCTGACATCGCATGGTGAGTTACTCGGCCGATACCCTTTAAGGCTAATGCCATTGGATCGCCGTGATGCCGTTGCCCTGGTAAATTTTGCCCTGACGCAGGTTGTAGAACAGGGTACGGCCAAGAACCTGCACGGCCTGCTGGGGATTGATGTTCGGGTCGCAGGTAAAACCGGTACAACCAATGAACGCCGTGACAGTTGGTTTGTCGGATATACTCGTGACCTGGTTGCGGTTACCTGGGTTGGGCGGGATGATAACCGGCCGGCGGGTGTGACCGGCAGTAATGCGGCGATGCGGGTCTGGGCAGGTTTGTTCAGGCACCTGCCGATGGAGCCGGTGGACCTGCGGATGCCGGATGGCGCAGGTTTTACCTGGGTTGATCCAGCCCAACAGGCACTGACCGACCCCTCCTGTGCAGGGGCCGTACAATTGCCGTTTATCGAGGGTAGTGAACCGCAGATGCGCACCAGCTGCCTGGAAAAAATGGACAGAAAAAACAGAAAATCTTTATGGAGAAAGTGGTTTGATGGCAAAGATTAGATTACTCGGCGTGCTGGCCCTGTTGACATTGGCTGCATGCAGCAGTGCCCCTGCACCTGTTGAAGACCGTGAGGTCAACGCCCGCGTCAGGGCTCCTGCCAGTGAGGACAAAGCGGGTGTACAGGTTTACTCATTACAAAATCCGGCGGTAAAACAGCTTACAGCCCAGGCGGAGGTCGCCGAGCATGCCGGTGATTTTGACGAAGCAAGTGGTTATATCGAGCGCGCATTACGTATTCAGCCCCGCGATCCCCAGTTGCTGCAGCATATGGCCGAGATCAACTTGCAAAAGAAAGACTACCAGCAGGCGCTTAATTTTGCGGTTAAATCCTATGAAACCGGGCCGCGGGTCGGGGAGATATGCAGCAGGAACTGGCGCACCATCAGTGTCGCAAGGGAGCACCTGCAGGACCCCGGCGGAGCAAGCGAGGCTGAAGCACGTGCAAGCCAGTGTATGAATACACGTCCAAAGGGGCTTTAGAGCCGGGCAACTTGATAGAGCAGCGGGCCGCAACATTGTCTTTATTGGAAACCGCCAGCATGCAATTGCTGGATGCCGGAGGGCCTTTTGAATCGGTTCTGCCGGGTTTTGCGCCCCGCGAGGAACAGCTGCAGTTGGCCGCAGCAATCGAGAAAACTATAGACGTCGGCGGCACGCTGGTTGCAGAGGCCGGTACCGGAATTGGTAAAACACTCTCCTATCTGGTACCGGTGCTGAAGGGCCGGGAACGAACGGTCATATCGACCGGCACCAAGACATTGCAGGATCAGTTGTATTTTCGTGACCTGCCGATGGTAAAAAAAGCGCTTGGCAGCACACTGACCACCGCGCTTCTGAAAGGGCGGGCAAACTACCTGTGCCTGTATCGCATGGAGCAGGCCCGAAAGGATGGCCGGCTCCCCTCCCGGGATTCGGTGTCCGAACTCGAAGCCATCAGGCAATGGGTCCCCCTCACCGAAGACGGTGATCTTTCGATATCGTCCGTCATTGCCGAAGACAGCGAGTTGTGGCCGTTCGTAACCTCCACCACTGACAATTGCCTTGGCTCGGATTGCCCTGATTTTGAAGCCTGCTTTATTGCACGTGCACGACGTGAGGCGCAGGAGGCCGACGTGGTGGTGGTCAATCACCACCTGCTGTTTGCAGACATGGCCATCAAGCACGGCGGTTTCGGTGAGGTATTGCCTGGTGCATCGGTATTTATCGTCGACGAAGCGCACCAGGCGCCCGAGACGGCTTCGCAGTTTTTCAGTTCATCGCTTTCCGTCAAACAGATTTCCGATTTGTGCAGGGACATGCTGGCCGAGGCTGGTGAAACCAGTGGTGGCATGGCCGTCGTGCGGGACCAGGTGGCGCATTGCCGCCAGGTCATCAAGGAGTTTCAGCTTAGCTGCCACGATTGCCTGGATGACCGGGGCACATGGGACGAGATGTTGAACCGGTCCGAGGTCAGGGATGCCCTGCAGGCACTGGATGTCGCGGTTGCCAGTCTGAAGCCGGTGCTGGATTCGTTGCAGGGCGCCAGTCGCGGCGTGGACGCCTGTATACAGCGCCTCGCCGAGATACAGTCGCATTTTGATCATCTTGATAAGCCGGTTCCGGATACCGAGGTGCGTTGGTTTGAGCGTCGTGGACGGGGTGTTTCAATCCATACCACGCCTTTGGATATCTCAACGTTGTTTTCGGGGTTCTGTGAGCAACTTGATGCAGCCTGGGTTTTTACTTCGGCGACCCTGTCCGTCAACGGTGGTTTTGATCACTTTAACCGGGCCCTGGGTTTGGTGGATGCTGATACGTTGAACCTGGATTCTCCGTTTGATTACGAAAGCAATGCTCTGTTGTGGTTGCCCGAAGATATGCCGGAACCGCGTGAGCCGTCATTTGTACCGGCCTTGCTGGAACAGATGATCCCGGTTCTTGAGGCCAGCAGAGGGCGGGCGTTTATGCTGTTCACATCCCACCGTGCCTTGAGGCAGGCAGCAGAATTACTGGCGGGTAAAATTGATCATCCCATGTTTGTACAGGGCGAAATGCCGCGCAGTATGTTGCTGGATGCATTCCGAAATTCGGGCGATGGTATCCTGCTTGGCTCAGCCAGTTTTTGGGGTGGCGTGGATGTAATGGGTGAAGCATTATCGCTGGTGATTATCGACAAGCTGCCTTTTGCGCCGCCCAATGACCCCGTCATGGTCGCGCGCAGCAACCAGTTACGGCAGCATGGGGGTAATCCGTTCATGGAGTTGTTTTTACCGCAGGCTGTCATTACCCTCAAGCAGGGTGCAGGACGCCTGATACGTGATGTCAATGATCGCGGTGTGCTGGTGATTTGCGACCGCAGGATAAAGACCAAGGGCTATGGCAGTGTATTCCTGGAAAGCCTTCCGCCCATGCAACCGACCACGGACCGTAACCGTGTAGTGGAGTTTTTTGAAAATGAAACTGCTGGCGATTGAAACAGCAACCGAGACCTGTTCCGTAGCCCTTTCTGTTAACGGTGAGGTCATGGAACTGTATGAGCACGCGCCAAGACAGCACGCTGAATTGTTGTTGCCGTGGGTCAGGCAATTGATGGCGGAAGCGGAGCTTGGCTTTGCTTCGCTTGATGGTATCGCTTTCAGTCGCGGGCCGGGGAGTTTCACCAGTCTGCGTATAGGTATCGGTGTTGTGCAGGGGCTGGCCTGGGCTTCGGATCGCCCGGTCATACCGGTTTCCAGCCTCGCAGCGACCGCGCAAAGCGCTGTTGCCGATGGGGT
>CALBDB010000043.1 GCA_937927755.1 uncultured Lysobacterales bacterium | reverse complement strand
ACAGGCCATGGCCTTCACATCAGCACCTGCCGAACAAGCTGCCAGTAGCGGGGCCAGTTACGCGCCCGAGCCGGATTACACGCTTTGGTCGGACAAGCGCATCACCGAATACCACGAAGGCAATGCGCAACGTGATGATCCGCCGCTGGCCATAATGAGCATCGACAAACTCGATCTTAAAGTTCCTGTTTATAATGGCACAGATGAAGTCAATCTCAACAGGGGGGCGGGGCGTGTCAAGGGCACCGCGTGGATTGATTCACCGGGTAACCTGGGTATTGCCGGCCACCGCGATGGCTTCTTCAGGGGGCTGAAGGATATCGAAGTGGGAGACAGCATTGATATGCTGACCCATAAAGGCAAATCAGAATTTGTGGTTTCATCGATTACCATTGTTGATCCCACGGATGTTAGCGTGCTCGCACCGACCGACAGTTCTACGATTACGCTGGTGACGTGTTATCCGTTTTATTTTGTCGGTCATGCACCTAAACGGTACATTGTGAAAGGTGAGTTAGTTTCAAATCAGGTCAGTCAATCATAAAGGAGGAAACCATATGAATAAAATGAACCTGAAATACGGCCTTGTTGCTCTCGCGGGCTTAGGTCTTTCCGCAAATGTAAGTGCTACTGATTTAACCTGTAGCGATATTACATTCTCCCCTGAAGCCTTTGCGGCTTATGAGTTTATCGACCAGGCTTGCCTGGACATGGTTGAGCGTGATGGCGGTGTTTGGGCCAAGTTGACGGCCAGGGTAGTTGCCCAGACCTCCAGTGGCACACATTTCCGCTATCGGCATTCAGACGGCGAACTTGGCCCCAGTAACAAGGCTGCCTTACGTGCTGACTTCCAGACAGCCATTGATGGAGCTGCAGTCAGGATCTCAGATGTTGCAGTCCGCTCTGATGTCAATGTCTATATTGGCAGCGCATACTGGTCAGTACCGCCTGTTGAGGTTGCTGAAGTGACGGAAGCAGCGCCACCACCACCACCTCCTCCTCCACCACCACCAGCGCCGGAACCAGAGCCAGAGCCGGAACCAGAAATGTTGCCGACGACGGCCAGCTCACTGCCATTATTGGCACTGTTTGGTTCGTTGCTCCTGGTACTTGGCGGCGCATTGCGTTTGTCACGGAGGTAGTAAGACAGATCTGATGTAAGGACCGACCAGGACGGTTTTGTTTCTTTTTAAAGGCAGGACCGTGAAATTGTAGCCTTACAGGATGTGTTATACAGAAAGGCGGGGAGTGCATTCAGTGCTCACTGCCTTTCTTTTTGCATATATAAAGCAGGCAAAGTCTGGTATACAACCAAGGGAACCTGATGGAATGGGCGCCCGGTTGGAGATCGCATGATAAGAAAATCGGTAAGAACAGCACTACGTATTGCAGGTTTTGTGATCGCTTCGTTCTTGCTGGTTGCCGTGACCCTGATACTGGCCAGGGCATTTCATCTGCGTAAAGGCCCGGAATTGGACTGGTGGCACACCGGGATTATCACGTCGGAGTTCCGGGCCGGGGACAAGGGGACAGTCACCACTTTCGATCAATACCTGGAAAAGGAAACTGCTGTTTTTGATGAACTCCAGGCAATGGTCGAAAACAATATGCGTGCCGATTACCACCAGTTAAACCGGTTTAACAGGGGTAGCCGTTCCTACCCGGTGAAGGGCAGCCGCAATTTTAACCGAAGTGCAGTGCTGCAACCGCCCACGGTCAGGGGCGGGGTATTAATGCTCCATGGCATGACCGATTCCCCGTACTCGCTGCGCCACCTGGCAGAGATGTTTCACGAGCAGGGGTTTTACGTACTGAACCTGCGCATTCCCGGCCACGGCACGCTGCCGGCTGAGCTCGACAGGATGCAATGGCAGGACTGGTACGAGGCCGTGAAAATTGGTGCTTCACACGTTTCAGGCCAGATCGGGGCGGGCCAACCGTTTTACCTGCTTGGTTATTCCAACGGTGGAAGTCTTGCGCTGAAGTACAGCATGGATTCAATCGATGATATTAGCGCGAGAATCCCGGACCGCGTATTCCTGATATCGCCGATGATTGGGGTTGACCCACTGGCCCGCTATTCGCGTCTTTTCAACTGGATAGGCTACCTGGAGTATTTCAGGCGGTCCCGCTGGCTGGATGTCTATCCCGAGTATGACCCGCACAAGTACAACTCATTTCCGATGAATGCGGGGCTGCAGAGCTACAAATTGACAAGTACGCTAAAAGCACAGATCCAAAAAATGGCAGGCAGTGGCCGCCTGGAGCAAATGCCGCCCGTATTGAGCTTTCAATCCCTTGTGGACAATACCGTTGTCAGCTCGGCAAACCTGGACATCCTGTACGAGAAACTGCCTGCAAACGGCAGTGAAATGGTGGTTTTTGATGCCAACCGGATCGGTTTGATTGATGAGTTCGTGTTACCAAGGCACAAGATACTGCTGAACCGGATTATGAATGGAGGCAGCGGCAGGTATGCGGTATCGGTGGTGACAAACCGTGCACCGGATGAACCTGGCGTACTCGAGTTGCGCCAGCCTGCCGGATTTCCGGGTTTTGTAGAACGTCCATTGAAGTATGCGTGGCCTGATGACGTCTATTCACTGTCGCATGTTGCTTTGCCGTTTCCGGTCGACGATGCCGTGTACGGAATAGCGCCTGCCACCGGGCACTCCGCTTACCCGAGAATAGGCCAGGTGCATCTGCAAGGTGAAAGCGGCGCATTGATATTGCCACCCGCGTTGCTGCAACGGCTTCGCAGCAACCCGTTTTACGGGTATATTGAAGAACGTATCAAAGGCGTAATCAACGATACCCCTTGAGGTTCAACCCGTCTGTGGGGCCGGTCCGTTTTCAAGCATGATAGTCTTTGCGCCCTGTGCAAAATGGGCACCGGCATCTTCTACGATTTTCATGATGGACATATTCAATTCATTCACCACAGCCAGGTAGTTGCTGAATTCAGATTCATCCACGTAAATCCGTGCCTTGATGATCAGGGCGTTTTCGGAGTATTGCGCGAATCGTATTCTGACCGAATCGGTGATCACCTTTTCGTGTTCACGCGCCATGCTATCAATGTCGTCTATGATGGTCTGCATCTGCTCCACGGAGGTGTCGTAACGGAGTGGCAGATCGGGGTGATAGAGCATCTTCTTCCGCGCCGAATAATTCTCAATGGGACCATGGGCGATAACGCAGTTGGGAACCGAGACCAGCGTATCGTTCAGTGTTCTTATACGTGTCGTCCGCAGACCAATTTCCTCGACCCTTCCAAGCGTGGTACCGTACTTGCAAAGATCGCCTGTAACTATTGGTTGCTGGGCGTAGATGGAAACCGCACCAAGTATGTCTTCTATTGGTTTCTGCAAGGCCAGCGCCAGTGCCAGGCCGCCGATGCCCAGGCCGGTGAGCAGTGTCGTAATATTGATACCCGCGTTGTGCATCCAGAACAGAATGGCCGCCAGCAGTGTGATCAGCTTAAGCGAATTTGCCATGGGCCGGCCAAGGATATGTGCATCTGCACGGCCCTGGGCGAGGAACTTTACTCTTCTCCTTGCACGGAACAGATCAATCAGTGAGAAAATTATCCACACCAAAACAATGGTGAACAGAGTTTTGGTATTCACTAGCATCTGCGCCCTTGCGCCGAGACCTAGCTCCTGCAAAATACTGCCGGTTACATACATGACTGCGAGAATGGTAAGCGGCCGGGTAAACAATCTTCGAATGGGCCGGTGTAAAGGTGCGCCAGGTTTGCTGATCAGCCAGCTCAGGGCAAAGCCGATAAGCCAGAATACCGGAAGCGTAATTACAGCAGCACCCAATATGATGACCCATTTGAATAATTCGATCCCCAGGAAACTGGAATCGATCGGCAGGCGTACACGTACTTCCTCGACCCATTGCGGGTAGCTGAAAAAGTCATAAAGCTCAGGAACGAGGGCAATGCTGGCGTTGGAAATTTTCCAGATGAAATTATCATCCATCCCCGGTACCCGCTGCATATATAAAACCTGTTCACCTTCATCGGCAACTATGCGGCCCAGCTCATCCCGGTAGTCCGGCAAACCGTCAACTACCTGCCCCGAGGTTTTCTTGCTGAGATGGTCAAGGTTTATTTCCATGCCGCGCTGGATAATGAAGTCGAGTTCCCTGGCCAGCTCTGCAGCATCAACCTGCCTGACTTCAAAGGGCAGATTGCGCAAATCCATATAATTGACAGCTTCTTCATAATCGAACTTCTCGGTCGCCAGCAGGAACCTGACAAAGCTGCTGTAAGGTGTATCGCGGCCCAGGTTATCCTTTAATGTAACGCCCTCCATGACGTCCGGGTCATCGTCGGGCGCATCGGCGCCAACCTCTTGCGCGGCCAGGTTGAATGCCAGGCTGGTGAATACAATTATCAACAGCAGCTTGATACTGCTTCTGATGAGGCTAGGAAGTGGGTTTGAATTGAGTTCAGACATCGTGTTTTCGCCGGGCGGACCAAGCGGGGATTATAACAGCAGGGTTGTTGGAATCACGTCTCCGGGGCAGTTTGTTTTGACTTGCCGGCCGGCCAAAACGTATCGAAGATAGCGACCGACAGCGTCCCATAGACCGCGATGATGATAAACAACAGAAAACGTGCGTAAAAAGCGGCGGTAGCGTTTCCCTCGCCTTGCATGTTTGTTACGGCCGGTGTCACCAGGATGATCATGGTCAGCAGGGCATAAGACCACATCGAACCCTTCAGGTGCATGCCCGCACCCTGGAATATTCGTTTTCCGTATACCAGGCAAGCCAGTCCGATGAGCAGGCAGAACAATAGCAAGGAAGGCCATATGTTCATGACCTGGAATGCGATGATGGCACCAATGCCGCCCCATAGCGTAGATTCAAGCTGTTGCCGTCCCATTGCGCGGGTGACCTGGGCAGTGGCTTGCTGGCCCATGCTGGCTACTTTGATCATGACGACGATATAAGAGATGCTGGAATCGATAAACAGGAAAATGATCACGATTGGCAAAACCACCGCCAGGGAGCGAAATGCGTTCTGACGTGCCGATTCCAGGCTTGGTTTGGCTGGTGGCGGCCTGGCGCTGGCGGTGGCAGATGTTGGAGGTGGAAGATCCGGAAGCAGGGTATGCGCGATAACCACGAAAGCGACGCCGGATGCTGCGCCCACGGCCAGACTGTTGACAATTATTAACATGACATCAGCACTGACGGAGCCAACAGTCACAACCATGGTTAAACCCAATGTCATGAACATGCCCATGACAGGTGAGCCGCCACGCGCGGAATAGTAAAAACTACCAAACAAAGCCATGGTGACTAACAAAATTCCTGACCAACGGGCATGCATCAGGAAGGGCAGCAGCAACATTCCTGCGTAAGCGGGAATAACCAGGGCCAGTACAAACTTCAAGCCGCTTTTCAGGGTAGGCGCCGGCAAGGGCACCGCTAGCATGAACATCGTGAAGACGGCCGCGATAAACGACAGCGGCCAATTGACGAGCTGCGAGAACCCCATCGACAAAGCTGTACCCAGCGCCAGGCGCAGAATACGACGGCTGGCGATGGCTGCGCCGGTGGTTGGCATTTGCGCTGTAGCGGCCATGATTGGCTAGTAGGCGTAGGTCAAAATACTGTTCAGCCAGATCTGGAAGCGGGCCAGTGTATTGATCAGCGGGTTACTGCCGGTCAGCACGACAACGGTAGCCTGCGCCCCGACTCTCAAGCCCGACGTTCCTTCCTGCAGCGGCAGCTTAAAGTCGATCAACACCGGATATCGTTGAGAAGCGCGCAACCAGCCCTGGTCATTATTGATGGTCGGCAGGCTGCCGAGCGGGGCCGAGTCAACGGCGACGCCGAAACCAAGTTCGCGTACGGTACCGGAAAACACCTCACCCGGCAGGACATCAAAGACAATTCTGACCTGGTTGTTGGGGCGGATATTACCAAGGTTGTTTTCGGTAAAATCCGCCTGTACCCAGATATTATCCACGGCGATAAATGTCATCTGCGGTGCACTGGCATTTGCGAAGTTGCCATTGGCGACACGAACGTCGGTTACCAGGCCGTCTTCGGGGGCGCGCACAACCGTTCTTTCCAGATCAAGCTCGGCCTGTGCCAGTGCGGACTGTGCCTGCAGGATACGTGAGTTCTGTTCACCGGTTTGGCCCAGGTCCTGGCGGGCTTTTTCTACATTGGCCCTGGCGGCGTCGACCTGGCTGCGTGCAGCGGTGAGTGAGGCTTCTGCGGATTCAATACGGCGCTGAGAAATTGCACCGGAGTCTTCATCCTTTATTCTCTGTAGCCGGATCGCGTCTTTTTCAGAACGTACCAGGTTGGCTTGCGCGGCTGCCAGAGACGCTTCGGCTGCAGCTACGTTGGCGCTGGAGACACCCATCGCCTGGCGTGCAGATTGCAGGTCGGCTTCGGCTTTTTGAACAGCCAGTTGATAACGTTTGGGATCGATATGGAATAGCTCCTGGCCGGCACTGACCCGTTGATTATTTCCAACATCAACCGAGATCACTGTGCCGGAGACTTCCGGCGCGACTGGCACCACCAGTGCATGAACGCGGGCCTGTGATGTGAAGGGTGCGACACGGTCGGAGACCAGGTACCAGGTCAACAGCAGCAAAATAATGGCCAACAAAATGAATGTCCATCTGCGCACCGGGTCTTTTTCGGCTTTAACCGGCTTTTCTTGCACTTCAGCATCGTTGCCTTGGGTGTCTTTAGGGTCTTTTTCTGCCATGTTGGTTTCCGTCATTCTTCTTTATCGCTTTCCAGCAGGTCGCCCCAGTTGGTTCGCTGCTCCATTTGATCCCGGCTCTGCGGGGAGATCAATGGCAGGCCGGCCTGGTTTTCCCAGCCGCCGCCGAGTGATTTGTATAATCCGACCAGGCTGTTAACCGATATACCGCGCTCGGTAATCAGGCGCTGTTGTTGGGCGAATAAGGATTGCTGGGAGTCAAGTACACGTTGGTAGTCGGAAAATCCTTCCTTGTAACGCAATACCGACAATTCATTGGAGCGCCGCGCCGATTGCACGGTACGAGTCAATATTTCTGTCTGTTTTTGTGATCCATTCAGGGAGGTCATTGCATCCTCGGCCTCCCTGGCTGCCTGCAGGACGACTTCCCGGTAGTTGACCAGCGCCTGTTGTAAACGGGCGTCCTGGACACGTACGTTATTGCGGATGCGGCCGTAATTCAAAAATGGCCAGACAAACGAGGGACCAATTGAAAATGTCAGTGCGTCGCTGCTGAACAGGTCACCAAAATCGCTACTGCCCGCGCCACCGGCCACCAAGCCGATGCTGCCGGTCAGGCTGAAGCTGGGATACAAATCGGCCTCGGCGAGGCCCACCCGGGCGTTCTGGGCCAGCGCATTGAGTTCGGCCTGCCTTACATCCGGCCGTCGCCGTAAAAGATCTGCCGGGATGCCAACTTCAACGACCTCTGGCAACACTGGAATGCCAAGTCCATCGCCGAGCATTTCGTCTATGGTGCCCGGCGGTTCGCCCAGCAAAGTGTTCATCGCGTTGCGTGCCTGTTGCAATGCAGTTTCAAAACCAGGGATGGTTGCCTGCGTGCTCATCAGCAGGGTATGCGCCTGCTGCATGTCCAGTTCAGAATCATAACCGTTGCGATACAAAACACCGGTGATGTCGTAACTGCGCTGTTGAATCTCCAGGCTTTCCTGCGCATAACGCAACTGTTCCTCGTTGACCCGTATGATCGTATAGGTGTTAACCACCTGCGCGGTCAGCAAAGTCAGCGCCTGGTCCCGCGCTGCAATTGAAGCCATGTAAGCAGCATCTGCAGATTCAATCCCGCGTCTGAAACGACCCCAGAAATCGATCTCCCAGGAGGCGCTCGCGCCGATACCGTACTGCCAGAAGTTTGAGCTGCCACCCAGGTTTTCGGCGGGAGAGACATAGGAAGCGTCACCGGCGGCGGCTTGTGATTGCGGGTATAAATTACCCTGGGCAATACCCAGTTGGGCACGGGCTTCGAGAACCCTGAGGCCGGCGATCTCAAGCGAGTTATTCTGCTGCCAGGCTAATTCGATGAGCCTGTCGAGTACGGGATCGTTAAAAACGCGCCACCACTGTGGTTGTTTGACGGGTGAAAACTCCAGCTCTGATTCACCCTGGCCGGACCAATCGGATGGTAATTGAACCTCAGGCTTGACGAATTCCGGGCCTACCGGGGCACATGCCGCCAGGGTCGCCAGCAGGCATGCCGCAAGCGTATATCTAAATTGCGGACTCATTGCCTGGTGCGCAGCTCAGGACCCGGTCTCGTCAGGTGCAGGTGAAATGGACTGTCGATGTCTTGCAAAGAGTCTTGTCATGATTGCGAGCAGTGTGCCGGCCGACAGGCCAAACATCAGAACCCCGTTACTCGCCTCGAGCGCGCCCAGCAAACGCCATTTCTCGCTCATGACAATGTCCCCGTAGCCGAGAGAGGCAAAGTTCACGGCGGAGTGGTAAAAGGCGGTCAGGAAATCGTTGAACTCGCCCAGGTACATAAACAGCCCAGCCCAGATCGCAACCTGGAGCAAGTGACCGACAAACAATATGGTCAAGACCACGCTGATAACATAAGTATCAAATCCAAAGCCCTTTGAGTCAGGGTTTTGGATATTTACCATATTCAGCAGGTAACGGAGCGTCATGACCACGACAGCGACCTGTATGCCCATGGAAATAAAAACTGTAAAACAACCCAGAATCAAATTGGCTAACATCAGAATTCCCCTGCGCAATGCATACCAAGCATCGAACCCGGACAGATTGCACTGTAATAGTTTCTACTCAGTTGCAGATCCGGTTTCAGTGACAGCGCCCGAACCCTGGTCACCCATTTCTACCCATGCCCGGAACAGTTTGTAACCCATCGCCAGGATCACTGCACCGATGAACAAGCCCACGATACCGGAAGTAATCATACCGCCTATTGCGCCGAGCAAAATTACCATCATGGGTGCATCAACGCCCCTTCCCAGCAATAGCGGTTTGAGCACCATGTCACTCGCGCTGACCAATACACTCCAGATCAGGAAGAAAACTGCAATAGCCATGCTATCGCCGGAAAAAAGATAAATGGCCACCGGTAATAATATCAGCAGGGGAGGCAACTGCGCGATTCCCAATACCATGATGATAATCGCCAGGAGTCCGGCCGCCGGTATGCCGGCAATCAACATACCGATACCGGCGAGAAAGGCCTGGATAAATGCAATACCAATTACACCTACTGCGACACTGCGAACGGTTTTTTCTGACATGATCAAGAGATCTTCACCATGTTCTGTCGTTAAGCGTTTGGCCAGTTTCAACAGGCTTGCATTGATGGTATCGGCACTCGCCAGGAAGGCGGCGGCGATCAACATTGATATCAGGAACTGGAGAACACCAAAACCGGCGCCCGCGGCCAGGCCCAGTAGCTTCTTACCGATAAGGGACAGTTGCCCGGGATATTGTTTCAACAGTTCACTCAGATTTGCCGAGGCCTGTTGCCAAAACTCATAGGTTTTCTCTCCGATCAATGGCCATTCCTGCACCGACTCTGACGGAGGTGGAATTTGCACTTCGCCGCTGCTTATCGAGGTGCCGATTTTAGTCGCGCTTTCTATCAGTGAGCCGGACAGTGAAATAACCGGAATCAGGATGGCGGCGATACTGATCACGGCAATCAGGGTAACCGCCAGTTTCTTTTTTCCACCAAGTTTATCGGTAAGTTTCAGGAATAACGGATAGATCGCGACTGCAATAATCGCGCCCCACGCAATCAAGGAAATAAATGGTGTGATTATTTGCAGGCACCAGGCCATGATCAGAAAAATCAGGCTCAGTCGAATCGCAATTTCTATTGCTTGTGTCGTGCTGCTTTGTGAATCCCCGGGTAAGTTCATAGTAGCCTGCTCCCAACTTGAGTGTGCTTGGGAGCAAGCATACACTTACTCAATAATTAAAGTCGAATACCTGCACCAATTAGGCGACTTCCACGTTCAATTGAACGAGTTTGTGCGCTTCAGAGTTCGGTTTGAGGACATCTGCCAGCGTAAAGCAGTCCAGGGTTTCAAGGTAGGCCTGTAGGGCGTGATGCAAAAAAACACTGAGACGGCTATCCGCATTCAGCTGGTCTGCATCATGGCTGCCAGGTACATCCAACTCCCTGAGGTATTTTTCGGTAACACTGATGACCTCGCCGAGGTTGATCTCCTCGGCTGGGCGGTTCAATTGAATTCCGCCGCCGGGGCCACGCTGGGCGGCGACAAACTTCCAACGTGTCAGGTTGCTGACAACCTTCATCAGGTGATTCTTCGAGATATCGTAATCTTGGGATATCTGGTTGATCGTGACCCTGCTGTCGTTGTTCTGTCCGAGATAGATCAAAACGCGAAGGGAATAATCCGTGAAACGGGTAAGGCGCATAATTACATTTCCTAAACTTGAGCCCCCCCAAGTTTGTGCCCGGCATTATACAGATGAGAGTGCTTTTTTAAGAGCTTTTTATCGGAAAATTGGCAGAATTTATACAGAAAAAAAGCCGGAATGGGATTCCGGCCTTCCTCGTGAGCGATTATGCCTTACTGGGATGAATAATAGGCAGCCAGGTTTTCGATATCCTCGTCGGTCAGGGCAGCAACCATGGGCGCCATGGACGGGTCTTTACGCGAGCCGTCACGGAAGGCTTTTATCTGTTTGATCAGGTACTGCTCTTTCTGTCCTTTCAGGTTGGGCCAAAGCGGGTTGACACTGATTCCGTCAGCACCGTGGCACGCGGAACAGACAACTGACTTGGCTTTACCTGCTGCAGGGTCACCGGCTAATGCGGCTGATGATGCAAAGAGCAGGGAGGTCATTAGGGCAAAAAACAATGATTTCATTTATTTGGTCCTCCGTAGGGAATTTGGCAATATCAAGTTTGTAACAGATGGCTTGAATTCTACCGGAATTTAACCCGTTAGTAACGAAAACAAGGGTATTGAATCTACTTGATTTACGGAGCGTGGATGTGGTCGGTATTCCCGGCAATAAGTAGAGAATCCAATCCGCGATTGCGGGAACTGATTAGCGTTGCTCTGCGACAGGCAATCCAAATTTTATGTCCGGCTCGTTGACCGGTACAAATGCTGCTAGTGCGGGTTTAGCGCCTGGCGAAGTTTCGGAAGCCATCAACCCGGTTTCACTGTTCTCTTTAAGAAAACCTCCGGACATCTCCGAAACTGTCTTTGAATCAAGTGAGGGCGCGCACACCAGAAAGAGCGCAGCGGTTAGCAGAATGGTCGACTTCATGTCATTACATCCCTGTATAAGTTATTGAAAACTCGCCAGTTTGTTAATGTAAAAACCTGGCTCCCTGTTTTCAGATTGCCCAACCGAAATACTTTTTCGGGTCGGCATTATATCAATCGTAAATTATATTGCCAACTAAATGATTTTGATAGGCTTTCAGATCTGTTTGATGCCCTCCTGGGTAGACATTAGCACCAGGTCGGCCGGGCGCATGGCGAAAAGTCCGCAGGTCACCACGCCAGCCAGGTTGTTGATGGTCTTTTCCATGGCCACCGGGTCAACCAGGTCCATGTTGTGGACATCGAGAATCCAGTTGCCGTTATCGGTGGTAAAGCCCTGACGCCATTCCGGCTGGCCACCCAGCGCAACCAACTGGCGCGCTACCAGGCTGCGCGCGAGTGGAATGACTTCGATCGGTAATGGAAATGCTCCGAGCACGCCGACCTTCTTGCTCTGATCCGCGATACAGACAAATTTCTTGCTGGCAGCCGCGACGATTTTCTCGCGGGTCAGGGCGCCGCCGCCGCCCTTGATCAGGCGCCTGTGTACGTCGAACTCGTCCGCCCCATCAATGTAAACATCCAGACCACCGGTCTGGTTTAAATCCACGACCCGGATTCCGCCGGCCTGCAAAAGCGCGGTCGTTGCCTCCGAACTGGATACCGCCGCCTCGATATGGATACGGCTTTTCAGCAGGGCCTCGATAAAACAGTTAACGGTGCTGCCTGTACCGACACCGATGATGCTGTCCGGCTGGACATATTCCAGCGCTGCTTCGCCCACCAGGCGTTTCAGATCGTCCTGGTTCATGCTGCTTTCAACGACATGATGTAATCCCACTGTTCAGCAGCAACCGGCATCACCGACAAGCGGTTGCCCTTGCGGACCAGGGGCAGGTCGCCAAGTGTCTCAGCGTGCCCCTTGATGACCTTCAATGGAATGGGCTGGTCCAGCTTGGTAACCAGGCGTATATCCACCAGGAACCAGCGCGGGTTCTCAGGGTCGCTCTTGGGGTCGAAATACTTGGCTTGCGGATCAAACGCATCCGGGTCCGGGTAGGGTTCCGAGGCAATCTCGGCCACACCGACGATGGCAGGAATATCGGTGTTGGAATGATAGAAAAAGACCCGGTCGCCAATCTGCATTTCGTCACGCATGAAATTGCGGGCCTGGTAATTGCGTACGTGTTTCCACCAGCGCGTCTGGTTGGGGCACTCGGCCAGGTCATCAACACTGAAAACATCGGGCTCACTTTTAACCAGCCAATACTTCATTCAAGTCTCCTGATACAAGATAAATAAATCTACCCGACAAATGTAAACCATCCGTGCTCATTTACAACACCGTGGAGTGGAATATCCCAGGTATTTTTTCCAATTGGCTCAATTTCCTGCAGGCTGTAGGCGAGACCGACCCTGAGTGGGCTTGCGGAATCACGAATCAGTTCGAGGTGACGGTCGTAGTAGCCCAACCCCATACCGAGCCGGTTGCCGAGACGGTCATAGGCCACCAGCGGCATGATGAGCAAATCGAAGCCGGCGATTGGCATTCTGTCAGTCCCGGCCGGCTCGGCAATCCCAAACCGGTTTTCAACCAGTTTTGTATCGGCACGCCAGGCGTGAAACTGCATTCCATGTTTGTCATCGCCAGATATGACCGGCAGGGCAAGCTCAAAACCGTCTGCCAGCAGGCGTTGGTAGACAGGTTGTATATCCGGTTCGCCGTCGAATGGCCAGAAACACGCTATGGATTGCGCCTGCGATGACAGGGCCAGTTGCAATACATGCTTTCCGATCGTCCGATCGAGGTCTGCGCGCAGCCGCGCGGGCAGAGTACTGCGCCGGTTACGCAGTTGGCGGCGTAATTGGGTTCTGGAATTATCGGGAGGGCAGATGGAACTAACCCTCCGTGGATGCCGCTGCAGGCCTGATTACCTTGAACCAGAGGTTCAAGTGGGACGGCTTCCTGGGCATCAGGCTTTTCGCATTAAAACGAACATGCACAACAGCATTCAGATATGCCACCCCGAGGTTGTAAATTAGGGACAAGGTGTCTATCAGGCCCACTGGCTAACACCACAGAGGGCAATATCATTCTAGCCTAATTGTCCATCCAGCGCATCATCGAGTTCATTGACGAGCAATCTGATACGGCTATCGACGTTTTCCTGGCGGTGTTTTTCGTTCTTCTGCAGCTTGAGTAATTCATCAGAGAGATTCAGGGCCGTCATCACGGCAATCCGCTCCAAAGCCATCAGGCGGCCGGCGCCTTTTATCTCGCGCATGCGTTCATCGAGGAATGCTGCTGCCTCCTTCAGGGCTTTGCGCTCGTCGGGTTGGCAGGCAAACTGGTAGTCATTGTCCAGGATGGAAACCGTGATGGGTTCAGAAGTTATATTTTCCATGCAATTTCTATCAGACCCCGGTCAGGTCTGTTCCAGCCCCTTGAGGCGATTAATCATGGCCTCGACCTTGGTACGAGCCTCATCATTCTTCGCGACCAGTGCGGCACGCTCGTTGACCAGCGCTTCCTGGCGCACGTGCAATGACTGATTTTCCTCGCGGAGTTTTGAGATTTGCGTCAGCAGGTTTCGCAGTTGCTGTTCCAGCCGTTGGAGATCTTTATCTGTTTGTTCTAAGGAATCCATGTCAACACTATAATTTGACAGGTATTAACGGTCAATCAGCAATGTGAAAATCAACCGGAATTAATGATGCTGCTTTGATGCAATCTGCCCAACTGATAATATCACTTTCAGATTCCGCGATTTTGAGAATATCCACCATGAGTTCCACCCCTCTACCTGATTTTGAACACACGCTGGCGATTGCCCAGGGCAACCTCGAAGCAGCCGACCTGGCAGAGTGCCACGGTGTGGCCTGTGGTTTGTTGTGCCGTCTTCCGGATGCCAGCCTGGATGCATTTGTCGGTTTGCTGGGTATGCTCCAGTTGGTGAATGAGCCCGGCACGGGATTGAGTATGTCACTGGAAGAACTCCTGAGCGCAAGCAGGGCGCAGTTGGCCGATGAGGATATGGGGCTGGCCCTGTGGTTGCCCGACGACAGCGAGATACTGGAGGAACGGACCATGGCGCTGGCGCAGTGGTGCAGAGGATTCCTGGCAGGCCTCGGCAGCGATGATGAAAGCCTGGATGCGATGTCTGAAGAGGCCAACGAGGCATTGGATGATATACAACAGATCTCTGCCGCAGAAGTGGTGGACACGGAAGAAAGCGAAGATGATGAAAACGCATTTGCTGAAATCGTCGAATATATACGTGTCGCGGTGCTTGTGATCAGGGAGGATTTCCGTGGTCCGGATGCACAGGATTTCATTCACTGAATTTCCCAAAAAGAATTTGAAACCAGCAAAATGATCAAACAGAAAGAATACGAAAAGCGGCGAAAACACCTGATGGATATCGCCGGCAGCGGGTCCGTCATCATTGTGCGCGCCGCCAGCCAGAAGATCCGTAACAGGGATGCTGCCTACCCGTATCGCCAGGATAGCGATTTTTTGTACCTGAGCGGTTTTTCCGAACCCGAAGCCATGATCGTGCTACTACCGGAGGCTGACGGTGGCGAAGCGATACTTTTCTGCCGCGAGAGGGATGCCCACCGCGAGATGTGGGACGGTTTGCGGGCCGGCACCGAGGGTGCGGTCGAACAATACGGTTTTGACGAGGCCTTCCCGATCAGCGAGGTGGGGGAGCGTTTGCCCGAGTTGCTGCACGGCCGCCAAAAAATCTATCATGACCTTGGTAAAGACCCGGAGTTTGACCAGGTCCTGATCGGTTGGATGAATGAATTCCGCGCCAAGACACGCAAGAAATTCCTCGCGCCGGACGAGATCATCGCGCTCGACCACAGCCTGCATGAGATGCGTCTTTTCAAAAGCCGTACCGAAATCACCGCCATGCGAAAATCGGCGCGGGTTGCCGAGGCTGCCCACAAGCGCGCCATGCAGGTCTGTAAACCGGGCATGAGCGAAGCCGAAATACACGCGGAGTTGTTGCATGTCTTTACCAGCAACCAGTGTGAAGCGTCCTATGTTCCTATCGTCGGCGGCGGCGCCAATGCCTGTGTATTGCATTACATAAGCAACCGCGACACGCTCAATGATGGCGACCTTTTATTGATCGATGCCGGTGCGGAATACGATGGTTACGCATCGGATATCACCCGCACATTCCCGGTCAACGGCAAGTTCAGCGGGCCTCAGAAGGACCTGTACGAGGTGGTTCTGGCGGCGCAATTGAAAGCCATAGACGAGGTGCGCGCAGGCAATCCCTGGGACCACGTGCATGAAACAGCGGTGCGTGTAGCGACCGAAGGAATGATCGACCTCGGTATCCTGAAAACCAGTCTTGAAGAGGCCCTCGAGGAAGAGCACTTCAAGGATTATTACGTGCACAACACGGGGCACTGGCTGGGGCTCGATGTCCATGATGTCGGTGAATACGAGATTGACGGCCACTCGAGGGTGCTGGAGCCCGGCATGGTGCTGACCGTGGAACCGGGTATCTATATCCCCGAGACCGCAACCTCTGTCGACAAACTCTGGCGCGGTATGGGTATACGAATCGAGGATGATGTCGCAGTGACCCGTGCGGAGGCTGACATTTTGACATCCGGTATCTGCAAAACCATGGATGAAATTGAAGCGCTAATGGCATCGTGAGTCTATAAATCGATGAACCAGGCATGTGACATAGCGATTGTCGGTGGTGGATTGGCCGGGGCCAGCCTGGCCGTCGCGCTGGCGTCGCTGGGCTATGACATAAAGGTGATCGAGGCGGTGGCTTACAAGGCCGCCGGGCAGCCGAGCTACGACGACCGGACGCTGGCGTTGAGCCACAGTTCCCGCCGCATTCTTGCCGGTATTGGTCTGTGGGATATGCTCGAGGCCGATGCAACACCCATCCGTAAAATCTACATTACCGAGCTGAACCGGCCGGGACGGGTGTTACTGGATGCAGCTGAACTTGGGCTGGCGGCGTATGGCCATGTGGTCGAGGCCCACCGGTTTGGCGTCGCCGTGACCCGCAAGCTTGAGCAGGTTAAAAATATCGAGGTCATCAGCCCGGCAAGCGTCACGATTATCAAAATGGGTGGGTCGACGAACAAACTGCACCTCGAATCAGGTGGCACTGAAAGTGCACTTGAAGCGCGCCTGGTGGTTGCGGCCGATGGCGCCAATTCCTTTATCCGCAATCACCTGCAGATACCCACTGAATTCCGTGACTACGGCCAGACCGCTGTCATATGCAATATCACACCGGAGATAGCACACGCCGGAAGGGCATTTGAATGCCTGACAGAAACCGGCCCTTTCGCCGTGTTGCCGCATACCGGCGACCGTTGCGGCCTGGTTTGGTCGGTGGCCAGTGAGCATGCGCAGGAAATCCTGGACCTGGATGATGAGACTTTTCTGACGCGTGCGCAGCAGCGGTTCGGTTCAAACAAACTGGGTGACTTTATCCAGGTTGGACGACGGACGGCTTATCCGCTGAAGCTTGCGCGCGCCAAGGAGGACATCCGCGAGCGCCTGGTCATACTTGGCAACGCTGCCCACGCCATCCACCCCATTGGTGCGCAGGGCTTTAACCTGGCACTGAGGGATGCCGCGGTGTTGGCAGAGGTGTTGGCCGATGATTATGAAGACGATCCCGGCGAAGCTGGATTGTTGCAGCAGTACAGCCGTTGGCGCCGGCAGGACCAGCGTGGCACGATTGCGACATCGGATGGCATGACACGGCTTTTCGCCCATCCTTCGATGCTGGCGGCAGGATTGCGCACAGGCGGTTTGATCGCTCATGCTTTGCTGCCCTCGCTGCGCCGCAAGTCGGCCATCAAGGCCATGGGCTACCGCGGCCGGGTTCCGCGCCTTGCACTGGGTGAGCCACTGAGGCCGGTATGAGCAAACTACAGTACGACGTTGCCATCATCGGTGCCGGCATGGTCGGGGCCGCTCTTGCCAGCCTGCTTTCCCGCAGCGGCTTCTCGGTTGCGCTGGTCGAGGCCTTTGAGCCCAAGCCGTTTGATGCCGCTGAAGAGGTTGGTCTGCGTGTTTCAGCAATCTCCCCCGGCTCAGCCGCCGTGCTGGAGCAGGCCGGGGCGTGGAAACTGATCAGCCAGCAACGGCACCGGCCCTACCGGCGTATGCAGGTTGAAGACGGGGTGGAATTCGACCCGCTGTTATTTGACGCACCGGCTTACAACATGGAAAGACTGGGCACCATCGTTGAGAACGAACTGGTGCAATGGTCTTTGTGGCAGGTAGTCAGTTCAGGTGGCTTGGTTGATTTATATTGTCCGGACAGTCTCGACCAAATTCGGTTTGCAGCCGGCAAAAATACCGTCCTGCTCCAAAGCGGCAAGGCAATTACCGCCAGCCTCGTGGTGGGTGCCGACGGTGCAGTCTCCGGTGTTCGCAAAGCCATTGGCATCCGCCAGGACCATTACGCCTACAATCAGAGTGGCCTGGTGGCTGTGGTGGGCAAACAAAAACCAAATCCCGGTGTGGCCTGGCAACGTTTCATGTCGGGCGGTCCGTTGGCATTTCTGCCGCTTGAAGATGGCCGGTCTTCGATCGTCTGGACGCGGCCGAGCCTGGAAGCGGAACGCCTGGTGGCGCTTGATACCGGGGCATTCATAGAAGAACTGGATGCGGCCAGCAGCGGCTGGCTGGGCAAGGTCGAGTCCTGCGGGCCGCGCGCAGCATTCCCGTTAAGCATGCGTTTGAGTGAGTGCTATGCATCCAAGCGCACCGTACTGATGGGCGATGCCGCACATGTTGTCCACCCGCTGGCAGGCCAGGGGGTGAACCTTGGGTTTGCTGATGCGGCCGGCCTGGTCGAAGCACTGGTCAAGGTGCGCCTGGCTGGTGGTGATATTGGCTCCGATAGGGTGCTGCAAAGCTATGACCGGTCGCGACGCTCCGAATCCGAAGCAATGGCGTTTGGCATGCACGCCCTGCGCAGCATGTTCGGTATCGATGGTTTGTCTCCTCTAAGACGTGCCGGCCTGGCATTGGTCAAACGCAGCTGGACGATCAAGGATATGTTTATTCAACGGGCGGTGGGGACAGGAAAAAATGCGCCCCGGCTTGCAAGCGGGGCAACGCTGCGGGATTTGATGCAGCCCTGAAATATCCTGTAGGAGGCGCGTCTCGCGGCGATGCTCTTCAAACCTGGTGCAAATATGACACAGTCGTGATCGGCTTAGCCGTTCGCTCCTACGTACGTCCAACCCTATAAAATTAACCGAAAATCTGCTTTATAAGCAGCCCCCGGCAATTTGTTCTATATTGAACGATATCCATTCGAGATTTAAAAGGACAATCACTGTGATCTATAACAATATCCTGGAAACCATTGGCAGCACGCCTGTAGTACGTATCAACAACATGGCGCCCGACGGCATGGAAATGTACGTCAAGGTGGAGGCTTTCAATCCGATGGCTTCCGTCAAGGACAGGCTGGCAATCGGGATCATCGAAGATGCGGAACGGAAAGGTTTGCTGAAGCCGGGCCAGACAGTGGTTGAGGCAACATCGGGCAACACCGGTATTGCACTGGCCATGGTCTGCGCCGTGAAAGGCCATCCCTTTGTTGCGGTGATGGCCGAGTCGTTTTCCATCGAGCGCCGGAAATTGATGCGTGCGCTGGGTGCGCGCGTGGTACTGACGCCGGCTGCAGAACGTGCCACCGGCATGGTGCGGGTCACCCAAGCGCTGGCCGAAAAACATGGCTGGTTTATGACCGAGCAATTTGATAATCCGGCCAACCCGGAATACCACCGCAACACCACCGGCCCGGAAATTATTCGTGATTTTACCGGCAAGGGGCTGGATTACTACGTTTCTGGCTGGGGGACCGGCGGCACCATTACCGGTACAGGCGAGATCCTGAAGGTAGCGCGGCCGGGCATCCGCATTATCGCAACCGAACCGGAAGGCGCAGCCATGTTAATGGGCAATGACTGGGCCCCGCACAAAATCCAGGGTTGGACTCCCGACCTGATTCCCGCGGTACTGGACCGGGATGTCATCGATGAAATACTGACGGTGACCGATGATGAAGCAATTGCGACAGCACAGGCACTGGCGATAAAAGAAGGTATTTTCTGTGGCATCTCATCCGGCGGCACCTTTGCTGCCGCACTGAAAGTCGCAGAGCGCGCCGAACCCGGCTCGACCATATTGGCCATGCTGCCCGACACCGGCGAACGTTACCTGTCGACACCGTTGTTCGAGGGTGTCAAGGAAGGCGGTGACGACGAGTTGCTGGAAGACCTGTAATCACGACCAGCTGCACCGATCGCTCCTCCCACAGTGGTAGATGGGTAGGAGCGACCGGTGCAGCTGGTCGCGATTGGTTCAGATTTGCACAATGCCTGAAAATCGCGACGCGAGCGTCGCTCCTGCAGCGGGGAGTGTGCGAGATCGGGTAATACGCCTTGGCACGCGTCTCCCACAGGGGCACCTTCCGCGCAATCGAATAAATTCAGAGGGGTTTAAGGCTTCAGCAGCGAAGCCGGTCTGACCTTCAAACTGCCGGCAAACTTGCGTAAGAAACCTCCCATCGGTGAACTGCTCCGCCAGACAAGGGCTATGGTGCGGGAAGGCGCCGGTTCTGCAAACGGGCGCAGGATAATATTGTCGGTAAAGGGTATGGGTGGTTTGACAGACAATACCGGCATCAGTGTAACGCCGGCATCGGCAGCAACCATTTGACGCAGGGTTTCCATGCTGGTGGCATGAAAATCGACACGTTCGTGTGCACCGGCCAGTTCGCAGACGGCCAGCGCATGTTGCCGCAGGCAGTGACCTTCTTCGAGAAGCAGCAACTCTTCACCAGCCAAATCCTGCATCGTGATTAACTGATTGTCGCAGAGCGGGTGAGAAGCTGGCATGGCCGTGACGAAAGGTTCATCAAACAAAATCTGAACATCCATGCCCGGCTCTTCGACCGGTAAGGCCAGCAGTCCTGCATCCAGGCGACCCTGGTCAAGCATGTGCAGGATATCCTCGGTCTTCTCTTCGGCGAGTTGTATCCTCAGGTCGGGGTACCGCTTACGGATAACCGGGATGACGTGCGGCAGCAGGTAGGGCGCCAGCGTGGGGAAGATCCCAAGTTTTATATTACCGGTTTCCGGGTCCCTGCTGCGCCTGGCGGCGTCCTTGATATGCTCGATATCACGTAGCACATGCCGCGCGCGGTGTGCAACATCTTCACCGATGGGTGTCAGCATGACTTTGCGTGGTGCGCGCTCTACCAGTGATACGCCCAGTTCTTCCTCGAGTTTTCGAATCTGAGTACTCAATGTCGGCTGGCTGACAAAGCACGCGTCAGCGGCTTTACTGAAATGCTTGAGTTCAGAGAGTTTTACGAAATATTGCAGGGCTCGAAAATTCATCGTCAGATTATAGGGCCAGTCGATAGGATATATCTATGTGTATGTGCTGGTTGATACGTAGTGGTAATTAAATAATTCATTCATTCGGGTCGTCTGGAATTTATCCACTTATAATCAGGTTTATATGCAGCTACAAAAAATCGCCAGATTAAGTGTGCAAAGAACCGGTCCGGAGGCGTTTCTGTGGTTATCGATGTTAATACTCGCAAGCGCAATTGCTTTTACGCAAACAGCGGTCGCCACTATAAGCTACACGGATGACGACGTGGCGCGTATGCAGCGGGGCGAAATCCTGCTTGAAACCATACACAGCGAGAAATCCGGTGGTGCGGCACGTGTGAGTGCTGTTTTTCACACCGATGTGGAACCAATATGGGACATCATCGGTTATTGTAAGTACGCGTTTGTATACGTACGCGGGCTCGAAACCTGCGGTGTACTGGTGCCCGGCTTGACTATAACGAGAAAACATCAACGGGTTAAAAGCCACTGGTATGTTCCGACCATTGATTTTACCTTTGAGGGTATCCGGACCTCGCCGACCCACGGTGAGTTTCGCCTGGTGGAAGGTGATCTTAAAATCATGGAGGGGCAGTGGAATTTCCAACCGCTGGAAGATCGCGGAAGTGTGATCGTAACCCATGAGATAAGAATTCGACCCAAAATACCTGCACCAAGATGGCTGATGCGGCGCGTGCTGAAAAAGGACCTGCCGGATATGCTGGCCTGTATGCGGGGGCTCGCACAGGCATCGGGTGATGACGTGAGTAGCGTGGAGGATCTTGGGCGCTGTCCGGGCGATCCCTCGCAGCTCGGCGAGTAATACGCACCAAAAAATGCAACTATTGCCGGGCCGATTCGCTTAGAATGTCGGCTTCATAAAAATACAGGCTGATAGAACCCAAAATGAGTAAAAGTACTGTCCTGACCGGTATCACCACCACCGGCACACCCCACCTGGGAAACTACGTCGGCGCCATAAAACCAGCCATACAGGCCAGTCACAACACCGATATCCGGTCCTGCTATTTCCTGGCGGATTACCACGCCTTGATCAAATGCCGTGATCCCGGGGTCGTGCACAGTTCTACACTCGAAATCGCGGCAACGTGGCTTGCGCTGGGCCTGGATACCGATAGGGCGATTTTCTATCGCCAGTCCGATATTCCTGAAATCTCGGAGCTCACCTGGTTGCTGACCTGTGTCACTGCCAAGGGCCTGATGAACCGTGCACATGCTTACAAGGCAGCGGTGCAGGATAACGTGGATGCGGGCGAGGACCCGGACAAGGCGATTGACATGGGCCTGTTCAGCTACCCGATCCTGATGGCGGCGGACATCCTGATGTTCAATGCACACCGAGTGCCTGTGGGCCGCGACCAGGTCCAGCATCTCGAGATGGCGAGGGACATTGCACAGCGGTTCAACCATTTATTCGGTGAGCATTTTGTTCTGCCCGAGGCCGTCGTGGATGACAACGTGGCGGTGCTGCCGGGCCAGGACGGCCGCAAAATGTCCAAGAGCTACAACAACACGATTCCGCTGTGGCTGCCGGAAAAGAAATTGCGCAAGTCGATCATGAAGATTGTCACCAATTCACTGGAGCCCGGTGAGCCAAAGCAGACCGAGGGCTCGGCGTTGTTCGCCATCTACTCGGCATTCGCCAATACAGAACAGCGCCAGGCCATGAAGCAGGCGTTCGCCGATGGTATTGCCTGGGGCGCCGCAAAACAGCAGTGCTTCGAGCTGATAAATGCTGAGCTGGCGGAAGCCAGGGCAGCCTACGAGGAGCTGATTTCGGAGCCTGCCAGGATCGAGGCCCGCTTACTGGAGGGTGCAGAGCGAGCACGTGGTGTTGCAGTTCCGTTTATGCAGGAGTTAAGGGGCGCGGTGGGAATCCGGCCTTTGGCATAGGTGATACACCACGTCATGAACGGCAGAGTGGGGGTTCCGGGTTTGGCCCGGACTGGCGGCAGTTGCTGATCGCAGATAAGATAAACCCAGGTCAAATCCCAGGCATAAATCATGCAAGCAACTGAAGCATCTGAGGCAACTGAAGTGGTGGAAACAGTCGCACCGGCAACCATCTACAGGCCGGACTTGAGCATGATCGACTACATCCCGGACTGGTTGCAGCCTGCCTGGGATTTCTTTATGCCGTACCCGGGATTGCTCACCATGATTCTGATCGTGGTTGCCTACGGATTTGGCCGGCTGTTGAGATACCTGATCTCACGCAGCTTGTTGAAGGTTGCAAGTAAAACAACCACCAATGCAGATGACCACCTGGTCGAGTACCTGACCCGCCCGATCGTGCTTACAACGGTCACATTGGCGATGATGCTGGCGGTTTCAGCCTTTACTTTGCCACAGGCATTGTATCAAGCCACCCTGTCAATCCTGGCAACCATCCTGGTGGTGTCATGGTTGAAGGCCGGTATGCGGACCGGGCGTGTCATGCTCGAGTTGGTCGCGAACAACCGTCACCGTTTCGATGTCATCCAGGAGCGCACCATCCCCCTGTTCGACATGACCATCAAGATACTGCTGGTTGGAATGGCCGCCTATATCCTGATGCTGATCTGGGGCATCAACCCCACCGCGTGGCTGGCGTCGGCCGGTGTTATCGGTATTGCCGTCGGTTTTGCCGCAAGAGATACGCTGGCGAACCTGTTTTCAGGAATTTCCATTATTGCCGATGCGCCATACAAGATTGGCGACTTTATCGTTCTTGATACGGGTGAACGCGGAAAAGTGACCCACCTCGGTATGCGTTCGACCCGGCTGCTGACCTTGGATGACGTCGAAGTCACCGTTCCAAATGCTGTCATTGCCAACGCAAAAATCGTCAACGAAAGCGGTGGTCCGTGGGTGAAGCACCGGATACGCGTGCCGGTAGGTGTGGCCTATGGCAGTGACGCAGAACAGGTTTGTGATGTCCTGCAAGAGACCGCCCAAAATCATCCCGAAGTAGTAAAGCAACCCTCTCCCCGCGCCCGGATGCGGGCATTCGGCGCCAGTTCACTGGATTTTGAGTTGCTGGTATGGATCGATCATCCCCAGTCTCGCGGCCGAATTCGCCACGACCTGCTAAAAAGCGTCTACCTGGCGCTGCAGCAGAACAATATAGAGATTCCATTCCCGCAAACAGACATCCACTTGCGCAGCATGCCTGCCAAGGAAGACAAGGCCGAGGAAGACAAGCAGGATTGACTGTAGGAGCGACCGGCGCAGCTGGTCGCGATTGTCCCGAATGAGCACCATCCTCTCAGTA
>CALBDB010000042.1 GCA_937927755.1 uncultured Lysobacterales bacterium | reverse complement strand
GAAGAAGGATTGCTGGCATGAGCGGCCTGGGCACTGTTTACCGGAAAGAAATACGCGAAAACCTGCGCGATCGGCGTTCACTCTTCAACTCGGTATTACTCGGACCCATCCTGTTTCCGATCCTGTTCATCGGCCTGGCTTATTTCGCCGGCAGCAAACAGCAGGAACGCGCCGAGAAAACACTGGAATTACCCGTTGTGGGGGCACAATACGCACCCAACCTGGTGGGCTTTCTTGAACAACAGGGTGTCATTATCCAATCTGCTCCGGAAGACCCGGAGGCCGCCGTCAAAGCCCAGGAAGTACAGGTCATCATCCGGATTCCGGAAAAATTCGGGGACCAGTGGAAAGCCGGTGAACCCGCTGTTGTCGAGGTCATCGCCGATCCTTCGAGACGGGAATCAGATATCCCGATGCGAAGGGTCAAGGGGCTGCTGCATGCCTATGGCGGACAAATCGGCCACCTGCGCCTGCAGTTGAGAGGGGTCTCACCGACCCTGAGAACCGCCATCATGGTCAAGGATGTGGATTTATCCACACCACAGAGCCGCGGCATGCTGGTGATGATCATGTTGCCCTATGTATTGATGATCACCGCTTTTACCGGCGGCATGCACCTGGCCATCGATTCAACCGCCGGTGAGAAAGAACGCAAGTCGCTGGAGCCATTGTTGATAAACCCGGTGCCGCGCTGGCAGATCATGCTGGGCAAAATGTGCGCAACCGCAACCTACGCCTTTGCATCGCTATCCCTTACCCTGCTGGCATTCCGGTTTGCATTCCCCATGCTGCCGACAGGCGCACTCGGGGTTGATCTCAACCTGGGCTTTGATGCAATCGGCGGCATACTGCTCGCCGTTGCGCCGGTGGTCGTGCTGGCCGCCGCGATGTTGACCACGCTGGCCGCACTGGCAAAGAGCCTCAGGGAAGCCCAGTCATACATGGGCCTGGTTTTTATGATCCCGATGATTCCCAGCCTGATCTTCATGGTCAACCCGATGAAAGCGGAAACGTGGATGATGGCCATCCCGATGTTTTCCCAGAACCTGCTGATCGGTGAGTTTGTACGCGGTGAATCTGTCAGTACGCTTTGGCTTACGATGTCCATGGGGAGTACACTGCTGATCGGACTCGCATTTGCCGCCGTTGCAGCCACGTTGTTTAACCGCCCGAGAATTGTGTTCTCAACTTAGGAACTACGACATGAAAAAAATACTACTCGTTCTTTTATTGATCCTTATGTCAACACCGCTTCTGGCCGGTGACCCACCCGCGGTCGGTTCTGATGCTCCTGCTTTTAACCTGCAGGACCAGAACGGTGACTGGCACACACTGGAAAGTTACAGTGGCCAGTGGCTGGCCGTATATTTCTATCCCCGTGACGATACCCCGGGCTGCACTACTGAAGCCTGTAACTTCCGTGACAATATTTACGCATTCAAAGCCATTGGCGCCGCCGTTGTCGGTATCAGTGTTGATGACGTTGAGTCACACAAGAAGTTCGCCGACAAGTATAAACTGCCGTTTACCCTGTTGGCGGATGAGAAGAGCGAGGCTGCAAAAGCTTACGGTGTGCTGAAGGACTATAAACTGGTAAAACTGGCAAGCCGCCAGTCATTCCTGGTTGATCCCGACGGCAAAATCGCCAAGCATTACGAAGATGTAGACCCCGACACCCACACTGATGAGGTTCTGGCGGATATCAAGGTGTTTATGGAGAGTGCTGGGGCTTCGGGCTGAAATTATTCCCCACAGATTACACAGATTTCTTGGATTGAACTCTGAACTTACTGTGGGAGGCGCGCCTCGGGGCGATTTATTAATGTAGGAGCGACGCTCGCGTCGCGATATTACCAAGGGTTGTGCAAGGTTGAACCAATCGCGACGCAAGCGTCGCTCCTACAGTCATGATATAGCCGCGAGGTGCAATCTCCCACAGGTGCCACCCCACCAATCGCTCTTGCTCTTAATCTGTGTAATCTGTGGGGAATCAATCCTCAATTACCAAACCAAGGTTTGTCTTAATCCCCAGCCTCAGCCTTGGCCTCGCTGACAATTTTCCGCACATCTGCCAGCAGTTCTTTGGCGTCAAACACGATGCCGTCCTTGATGGTGTATTTCACGCCGCCGACACGCTCGGGTTTGTTATCGGCACCCAGTTTGAAATGGCCCGTTCCGTACAGGACCTTGAAGTTGGCTATTGGGTTTTCTTCCGTGATAACGAGGTCCGCGAGTTTTCCGACGCGGACTGATCCGATCTGGTCATCCATTTTGAGAACCTGCGCGCCCTGGAAGGTGGCCGAGCGTAGAACTTCGAGTGGATGAAAGCCGGCTTCCTGCAAAAGCTCCATTTCCCGTATGTAGCCAAAGCCGTAGAGCTTCCAGATATAACCGGCATCGGAACCCAGTGTGACCCGCCCGCCGTGGTTTTTGTAATCATTCAGGAATTGCATCCAGATTCTGAAATTGTTTTTCCAGGCAACTTCGTCTGCCGTGGTCCAGTCATGCCAGTAGGAACCATGCGATATCAACGACGGCTGGAAAAACTGCCACAGTGCGGGCGGTGTGTATTCCTTCTGCCAGTCGGCGTTCATTTCACGCATCAAGTCGCGGCTCGCCTCGTAAATGGTCAGCGTCGGGTTGAGAGTGAAATCCATTGATATCAGGACGTCGCGCACCTCGTTCCATTTTGCGGAACCCGGCTCGGTTGTCTGGGCCCATAGGCGGCCGGCCTCGCCAAACCGGTGCTGCTCGTTGGTGTAGTTATAGTCCAGCGGATAATTCTGGATAAGCTTGTCATCAAACATGGCCTCCGGCAGACCGTACCAATGCTCCATGCTGGTCATTCCGGCACGGGCCGAGTCCATGACATTCCAGTTCACCACGTCGAGCTGGGCATGGTGCATCATCGAACCGATACCCTGTTTGCCCGCTTCATCAAGCGCGGCCTTCATGATATTTGCAGGCGCACCAAAGAACTTGATACCGGCAGCACCCTGCTTTGCGATTTTCCTGACCCAGGCTCTCGTGTCCTCCTCAGTCAGGAATGGTCCCTTTACGCCCTGGCCAAAGCCAACGTAGGGAAAGATCCTGGGCGCGGCAATTTCATTATTCTTACTGCGGGCCTGGTGTGCCAGCACCCAGTCCAGCCCATTGAAGCTGCCTGGCTCACGTATAGTCGTGATGCCGTGAGCCAACCAGAGTTTGGCAACGTACTCCGCGGATACACCCTGTTCATCACCGCCGAAATGCGCATGCATATCAATAAAACCGGGCAACAGGTAGTGACCGTCCAGCTCCATGACACGGTCACCGGGCAGGACCGGAATACGCCTGTCTTCGGGAACGGGTTTATATAAACCGAGGTTACGAATCTCCGCTATC
>CALBDB010000041.1 GCA_937927755.1 uncultured Lysobacterales bacterium | reverse complement strand
CCATCCACTCCTCCAGATTTGTAGCCAGTTTCTGAGTCGACCACGCCTGGCCCTTGACATCAAGGGCTATGATCCTGGCGCGGGGCGGCATGGCGGCCAGAAGCGCCGAACTTTCAACGGCAGTCAATCTCCTGACGTCGGCATTTTTACCGCGTTTGGCCAATGGAACTTCGCGCACGGACAGACTCAGGCCCGGTGGCATCCTGCGGGAATATTCGTTCCAGGCTTCATTGACCCAGCGTGGCATACGCTGTCCAACGGCTGCCACCAGCAATTGCATCCAATGCTCCTTCGATGTCTTAACTAAGTGGTGCTTGCGTCTCCTATGCGGAGCTGCTTATACCGCTGCGGTGATCCGCACTTGCTTCCCAGAGCTTTTCCAGATTATAAAATGCCCGGGTCTGGGGCAGCATCAGGTGGACGATAACGTCATTCAAATCTACCAATACCCACTCGCCTTCCCGTGCACCCTCGACACCCAGCGGGGGGTTACCCGAGGCCTTGGCTTTCACCAACAAGTTATCAGCCATGGATTTCACATGCCTGGTCGAATTACCCGATGCAATGATCATGCACTCGGTCAACGGGCTTTTACCCGAGACATCTATCACCAGGATATCACTGGCTTTGAAATCTTCTAAGGAGGAGACAACGAGTTGGTGCAACTGGTCGGTGGTTAATTCTTCACGAACGGTTTCGGTATTCAAATTTTCTCATTACCTGTAGTGAGTACGCCAATTTTAGCGGTCAGCGTCGGTCGCGTAAAGCGCAGCTTGCCTGCATGGTGGTTTCAGACGGGCAAATACAGGTGGTTTTCGCTGATATAGTTCCATACAGCCCGCGGCATCATTAACGCCGGCGCCCGCCCCAGGCGGATAATGCTCTTGATCATCGTTGCGGAAACATCAACGGAGGTGACAGCCAGGTACAGGACACCACCAGCCTGTGAATCGAGCAGTTTCTGCGCATCGATGCAAGTACGCCGGTCGATCTTTTTTGCCACATCCTGCCGGTACTCCGCCACGCTGCCCGGCCGGGTCAATACCACGATGTGGGCAAAATCAAACAGACGCTCCCACTCGTGCCAGGTGTGCAGGTCGTTTGCTACATCCTGCCCGAGAAGCAGCAATATTGGGCGCCCTCGAAACTCTGTGTGCAACTCGTGTAACGTATCGACCATGTAGGACGGGCCGTTCCGGCGGGTTTCGCGATCGTCAATTTCCAGGTTTGGAAATTCACCCAGTGCCAGACGCAACATCGCCAATCTTTGCGGGGTGCTTGCCTGTGGCACATTTCGGTGCGGCGGTGTTCCCGAGGGCAACAGGTACATTTTTTCCAGACCCAGCTGAACGCGCGCCTCTTCCGCGCAACGAAGGTGGCCGTAATGCACCGGATCGAATGTTCCACCGAATATAGCCAGGGGCTCACCAACAGGATGACTGGAATTGCTCATCATTTAACCCTGATTAGATAGCTGGAGAAGCAAATCGTCGATGCTTTGCCAGGGGTCACCTGCCGCCCTGCCCTTGCTCTGCCTGTCAATCAGGGATAGCTGCTTGAATGCCGCGTAAAGCTTGCGCGTATCCAGGCGCCGGGCCGCTGCCCGGACAATGGCCTGGCGGTTTTGCCAGATGTTCAAACGTCTGAAAACCGTGGTTTCCGCCTCCCCTGCCCGCATTGCGAGCCTGAATGCCTCGGTGGTTTTGAGCTCCTTCAGCAAAGCCCCGAGCAGCATTGGAATCGGTGTGTTCATGCGTTTAAGACCAGCAGCAGCCCGCAACCCTTCACGCAGGTTGCCACTCAGCATATGCTCCGCCAGTGCAAAGGATTCAAAGCGGCTGCTGTCTGCAACCACTTTCATCACATCATCCACCGTAACCACACCGGCGCCCCTGAGCAGTGCCAGGCGGTCAATTTCCTGGCGGGCCGCCAGCAGGTTTCCTTCCAGGCGGTCAGCCAATATGCGCAGCACTTCCGGCTCCGGTTGCATGCCGTGCTGCCGCATACGCTGCTCAAGCCAGCCCGGCAACTGCTGTGATTTGACAGGCCAGATATCGACACGTTGACCGGCTTTTTCAAGACTGGAAGCCCATTTGGATTTGCGCGACGACGCATCCCATTTTTCGCAACTGACCATCAACAACATATTTGGGTCGGGTGCCCCGGCCCATTCGGTCAATACCTTCGCGCCTTCCCGCCCGGGTTTGCCGGTGCGCAGACGAAGGTCAATGATTTTCTGGCTTGCAAATAACGAAGGTGCGGCTGCCTGTTGTAACGCCGACCAGTCAAAATTACCGTCGGCTTGTAATATTTCACGTTCGACAAAACCCTGTGCCTTTGCCGTTTCCCTGATCAGGTCACAACATTCCTGCAATAGAAGCGGCTCCTCACCGCCAATCAGGTATACCGGGGCTAATCCGCGCTGCAGGCTGGCGGCAAGTTGCTCAATTCTCAGTACCATTACTTTCCGTAGGTGCCCAGCCGCCTGACCACCATGCGGGCCATGCTGTCGGCCAGGTCATTGCGCAGAAATTCATTCTCCCGTTCCGCGGCCAGGATATCCTGCTCATTAAAACTGTAGACACGGCTTTGTTCGAATGTCTGCAGCGGGATCATCTCGTTTCCCTCGCCGTCCAACAGCCGGAACTGGACGGTGTGGCGCAGCAGGAATTCACGCACACGTGCGTTGTCACCGATGGACTGGATTTCCTTACGCATTACGTTGACCGGCACTTCCAGCGTTACTGCGTCGTCCTGCACGGTTACCACTTTCACCCCGTTCTGCTCCAGATGGGTTTCGAGACGGCGTGCAAATTCACTGTTTGGAGATTGAACACTCAACTTCGTATGCGACATTTCAGATGGAAGCTCGGAACGGGTCTGCAACTGAAACCCGCATGCGGCGACTAGTTGCAGCAGCAACAACAGAGAAAGCAGGCGGTAAAATCTGTTCATCTTGACAAGCCTTAAGCTACAACGATGTTTAACAGCCGGTCCGGTATATATATAACTTTGCGCACGTCCTTGCCATCCATGTGCCGTGTGACGTTCTGATCTGCCATCGCACTGGCCAGGGCAGTCTCCTGGTCACTGCCAGGCGCCAACTCTATACGCGCCCGCAATTTACCGTTGATCTGTACCACCAGTGTTATCTGGTCGCGAACACGCGCACTCTCATCCACTTCGGGCCATGGTGTACTGACTACGCTACCCTTCTCACCCAGCATTTCCCACAATGTTTCACACACGTGCGGCGTGATGGGAGCCATCAAGCGTACCACAGCCCGCCAGGCTTCATCCCGGACGGCACGGCCCTGGGGAGTGTCGTCTTCAAATCTGCCCAGGTGGTTGGTCAATTCCATCACCGCTGCAATGGCGGTGTTGAACGTCTGCCGGCGACCGACATCGTCGCTTACCTTTGCAATGGTGTCATGTAAGTAGCGCCGGATAGTTTTCTGTTCGGAGTTCAGACTGCCAACATCCAGGGCCTCGACAGGACCCGCCGCGATGTGCTCTGTACTCATGAACCACAGGCGACGCAAAAACCGGAATGCGCCTTCCACACCCGAATCGGACCATTCGAGTGACTGGTCCGGTGGTGAGGCGAACATGGAAAACAGGCGGACCGTATCCGCACCATAGCGGTTGACCAGGTGTTTCGGATCCACGCCGTTATTCTTGGACTTGGACATTTTTTCGATCGCGCCGATTTCCACCGGCAGGCCGTCTGCGATCAGGCGCGCACCGGTCAGTTTGCCTTTTTCATCCCGCTCGACCTCGACATCGGCCGGGTTGAACCATATGGTGCTGCCGTCGTCTGCTTCACGTCGGAAGGTTTCGGCGACCACCATGCCCTGGCACAGCAGTTTGGTGACCGGCTCATCGGATTCCAGCATACCCGCATCACGCATCAGCTTGTGATAAAAACGGAAATACATCAGGTGCAATATGGCGTGCTCGATTCCACCGATATACTGATCCACCGGCAGCCAGTAATTGGCACGTTCATCGACCATGCCGTCAGCACCCGGTGAACAATAACGCGCAAAATACCAGGAAGATTCCATAAAGGTATCAAAGGTGTCGGTTTCCCGTTCGGCCGCGCCACCACACTTGGGGCACTCGGTCTTGCGCCACTCAGGATCGGCCTTGATCGGTGATTGAACACCCATGAACTGGACATCTTCGGGCAATACCACGGGCAACTGGTCTTCCGGCACCGGCAACGCACCGCAGTCCGGGCAGTAAATGACCGGGATCGGGCAACCCCAGTAACGCTGGCGGCTGACACCCCAGTCGCGCAGTCGGAAATTCACCTTGCGTTCGCCAATACCTTTTTCTTCCAGCCAGAGGGTTGCTTTTTCCTTGGCCTCGGCTACGCCCAGTCCATCAAGCCACGCGCTGTTGATAGCCACGCCATCCTCAACGTAGGCTTCGCCCTCCCAGCCCTCCGGTGTTGCGACCGTGCGTACAATTGGCAGGTCATGTGCCTTGGCAAAATCCCAGTCGCGCTGGTCCTGCCCGGGTACGGCCATGATAGCGCCGGTTCCATAGCCCATCAGTACGTAATCCGCGATAAACAGGGGCACCGGTTTCCCGGTGAATGGATTGAACAGAAACGCGCCGGTATCGATGCCACGCTTATCCAGTGTTCCCTCGGCCGAGGTACGGTCTGCCTCCGAAGCCAACCGCGCCGTTGCAGTGAAGGCTTCGACCTGTTCGCGCTGTGAAGCGGTCGTAACCTCGTTAACCAATGGGTGCTCGGGTGCCAGGACCGCATAGGTCATGCCAAACGACGTATCCGGCCGGGTGGTAAATACACGTACACCACGACCTTCGGCATCGATATTGCCATCCGCGTCGCAGACTTTCATTTCAAATTCGCAACCCTCGGAACGGCCGATCCAGTTGCGTTGCATGGTTTTGACCGCTTCCGGCCACTGCTCCAGATCATCCAGGCCATTAAGCAGTTCGTCGGCGTAATCGGTGATACGCAAAAACCACTGGGGAATGGTGCGTTTTTCCACCACGGCGCCCGAACGCCAGCCACGCCCGTCCACCACCTGTTCATTGGCCAGCACGGTCTGGTCAACCGGATCCCAGTTGACCTCGTATTCCTTGCGGTAGGCCAGGCCCTGTTCCATCAGGCGCGTGAACATCAGCTGCTCCCAATGGTAATAATCGGGCGTGCAGGTAGCGAACTCACGCGACCAGTCATAGGCGAACCCCAGCCGCTTCAGCTGATCCCGCATAATTTCGATATTGGCGTATGTCCACTTGGCCGGCGCCGTATTGTTCTTGATCGCTGCGTTCTCGGCCGGCAGTCCGAATGCATCCCAGCCGATCGGCTGCAGCACATTTTTTCCCAGCATTCGCTGGTAGCGGCTGATCACGTCACCAATGGTGTAATTTCGCACATGACCCATGTGCAAGGCGCCGGAAGGGTATGGAAGCATCGACAGGCAATAGTACTTTTCCAGATCCGGATCTTCGATCACCTCATATGCCTTCTCGCTTTCCCAGCGTGCCTGCACGCGAACTTCAATTTCCAGGGGGTTATAAGGTGTCTGATCCATGTCCTATCCGGCCCGTTTTGGCCTGTTGCCTATTTAAGACTGCGAAGCATAACCGACCCCAACAGGACAAAAAAGACTGTCGGGGAATTAATGCGGTTTAAAGAGCAGGAATGTCCACAGATTACGCACTATTTCTTGCTATGGATGTAATCCAGAATTGCGGCCAGTCCGTAGCTTGCGGGCACACCCAGTGATTCATCCTCAAGGGCCGGCTGGATGGTTTTCGCTACCACTTTACCCAGTTCAACACCGAACTGGTCGAAGGGGTTGATATCCCAGATGACGCTCTCAACAAATACCTTGTGTTCATACATGGCCAGTAACTGGCCCAGGCTGTAGGGATCCAGTTTATCCATCAACAGGACCACCGAGGGCCGCTCACCATGCATTTGTCTGTGCGGGTCCTGCACCTGCTCACCCAACCCGGCGGTGCCGGTTGCCAGCGCAGTCGCCTGGGCCAGCATGTTGGCCAGCAGACCTGCATGGGCTTCCGTATCGGCATGATCCGGACGGATTGCAGCGATGAAGCTCAATGGCACGATATCTGTGCCCTGGTGGAACATCTGGAACAGCGAGTGCTGGGCATCGGTTCCCGGCTCGCCAAACAGGACTGGCGATGTGTCATATTCGAGCTGCCGGCCCTGATGATCAACTGATTTGCCGTTGGATTCCATCACCAGTTGTTGCAGATAAGCCGGCAGGGAGCGCAGACGGTGGTCATACGGAATTACGGCCTGTGCCGGATAAGCACAGATATTGCGGTGCCAGATATCCGTCAGCGCCATCAACACCGGCAGGTTTTCTTCAAGTGCCGCCGTTTGAAAGTGGCGGTCCATGTCGGCAGCACCACGCAGAAACTGGGCGAATCCGCCTTCTGCCATCACCGCCGCGGCAGACAAGCTGACAGCCGACCAGATGGAATAACGGCCGCCCACCCAGTCCGGCAGGTAAAGTGTATTATCCCTAACCACACCAAAGGCATCGACAGCTTGCTGATTGCCGCTGACGGCAAACAACCGCTGCAATGCAGCCTGTCGCCCGATGGCCTGCTCCATCCAGTCCAGAACCCTGCGTGCGTGCATAAGGGTTTCACCGGTTGTGAAGCTCTTGGTTACGACGACTACGGCTGTTTCGGCCGGGTCCAGGCTGGCCAGCAATTCTGTGCGCAGATGTGCATCGATTGAGGCCAGGAAATGGACCTTAACAGACGTGTCTGCACCGAGAGCCTCTATCAACAGGCGTGGGCCGAGCACCGAGCCACCAATGCCGATGTGAATTATATGGCGGACAGGCTGTTCGGGCCTGCCGGGGAGATGCCCGGCAGCAAATGCAGAGGCGAACCGGAACATAATTTGCCGGTTTTCAGTGACCCTTGCGGCTGTTTCCCGATCTACACCCGCCAGCAAATCATCACTACGCATGGCCATATGCAAGGCCGGCCGGTTCTCGGTGTAGTTGACACTTTCACCGTCAAAAAGTTGTTGCCGGGCTTTCTCCACACCACACTCCGATGCCAGCGTGAGCAGTTGCTGCATGGATTCCGAACCTATCGTGGTGCGTGAAGAATCCAGCAGCAGGCCATTGGACTGCGCACTGAATTTTTTAAACCGGTCCGGTTCGCAAAGAAGTTCGGATAAGCTCTTTTGCACTGGTTCCGTGTTGTATTTCTGCAACAACCTAAGAAAATCCTGATTCATGATGTGTTTCTATTCCTTAATTGGAACCAGCTTGTGAGGCTGGCCAAAATTTTTTATCTGTTCCAGCAAAACAAGCCTGTAATCAACGGCCTGCTTTATAAAAACAATACACCAAAAACATAAACAAGCTCTATATGATTGTTTTTATTTATTATTTACCTACAAAAACCCTAAAAACAGCAAGCAAAAAAAATGCCCTTCTCCGATGATGGAGAAGGGCATATTTTGGAGTGATGTATCCGTCTTTTCGCGCCCTGCGATCTTGGATTTTGTTGCAGTCTTACCAAGATTGGTTGTAATAATACCACTAATGCAATTAATTGCAAGCGTTTCGGGACAAAAAAACAACAAATGTCTCTTTTTATGACACTCGTCCCCAATCGCTGCAAAAACAATCATCACCATGTTACCTGGATACTAATCCAGATTCTCTTCTGCCCGACGTCTTATACCGCCACAGTCGATTTGCTGCAAACAGTTTTCTACCGGCCCCCGGCCGGGAATTGCAAGATCCGGGTCGAGTTCTGCAAGCGGCACCAGGACAAACGCCCTTTCGTGCATCCGCGGGTGCGGAACCTCCAGTTCATCCAGTTCTATTTGCCGGTCCCCATATAACAACAGGTCTATATCGATCAGCCTGGGTCCCCACTGCCTGCTGCTGCGCTTGCGTCCCATCATTTGTTCTATCGATTGGAACTTACGCAGCAGGCTAACCGGCTCAAGGCTGGTTTCGATCTCCGCCACGGCATTGATGAAATCGTCCTGTTGCTGATCGCCCCATGGCGGCGTGATATAGAACGAGGAAATTCGCAGGATCGAGATTCCATCGATCGCTGCCAACCTGCTTAAAGCATCTTTGACTTGCTCCGCCGGCTGCTGCAAATTGCTGCCCAAACCCAACCATACCTTCATGATACTGTGCCTGTTCCCGATGTCTCAGGATTTTGCGGCAGGCGAACGACGACGCCCCCTCCGTCGCGGCCGTTGGCGGCGGTCGGATTTTTTTTCACTTCGGTTCTTTTGGCCGGTGTTCAGCGTCACGCCTTTTTGTGCTTTGGTCCAGTGGTCGCACAGGGCTTTCAACGACTCGTCCTCCTCTGACCTGAGCAGCAGGAAATCGTAAGCCGCGCGAAAACGCCTGTCATTCATCAGGGTCCTGGCGCGGCGGCCATGGGTATGATTAAAACGCGGTTGCATGGTCCAAATTTGCCGCGTGACCACGCTGAATCGGCGCGGGATAGCGGTTCTTCGGACCTGCTTTGCCATCACTTCATCTGCGGCCTCACCGAGGGCCAGGTATTGCTGCACGCCTTTTGCCTGTAAAGCCTCTGCACGTTTGCGTACCGGTTGCCACAACAGGGCGGCCATCAGGAATGCGGGGGTCACCGGTTTCTCCACGGCGATACGCTGATCCGTGTTTTTCATGGCCATTTCCATCAGCGGCCCGGTTTTAGCCTTGCCGGGATTGCCTTTGCTCTCGAGAACCGGGAACAGGGCACGGGTCAATTCGAAGCGCTGCAATGCTTCCAGTGTATTGGATGCATGGCCGGTCATAAACAGCTTGCATACTTCCTCAAACAGGCGGGCCGGAGGGATTTGCTCCAGCAGCGGCGCCATTTCATTAATAGGCGCGGCCGTTTCTTCACCCAGCTCAACACCAAGCTTGGCAACGAACCTGGCGGCCCGCAGCAAACGCACCGGGTCTTCCCGGTATCGCGTACGCGGTTCGCCTATCAGTCTCAACTTGCGCTCGGACAGGTCCTTGTAACCCCCGACAAAGTCCTGGATGTCGCCGCTGACAGGGTCCAGGAAAAGGGCATTGATGGTAAAGTCGCGGCGCACTGCGTCTTCCTCAAGACTGCCCCAGACATTGTCACGCAGTATGCGGCCATTACTGTGCTGGTGATCGTCATCATCATTGACCTGCGGCCCACGGAATGTCGCCACTTCGATCAGGGTCCCGCCCAAGCGCACATGTGCCAGGCGAAAACGCCGACCGATCAGCCGTGCGCGCGGGAAAACGGTCTTGACTTCCTCCGGTATGGCATCGGTCGCCACGTCGTAGTCCTTGGGCACCTTACCCAGCAACAGGTCTCGTACGCTGCCGCCGACGATATAGGCCTCGTACCCTTCTTCCTGCAGGCGGCGGACTACTTCAGTGGCATGCGGGCACAGTTGCTTGACTGCTATTCCGTGCTCCTTGAAAGGGATAACAATATGCTTAGTGATGATAAATTCCTGAAAATTTTTTATAAATAGGGTGGTTCAAACTCATAGCTGGTTGAACATGATGATAAGGGTAGTTTACCATGACCACCCTGTTGCAATAACAGCAAAACGCTCCCTTCGTCTAGCGGTTAGGACGCGGCCCTCTCAAGGCTGAAACAGGGGTTCGATTCCCCTAGGGAGCGCCAGATCGACTTATTTCCGGTCAACATCTGCAATACTAAACACTTATGGCAGTTCAGGATTTCAATTCACTTGTCGATCATGTTTCCTGGGCAACTTTGACCATATTGGAGCCATGCGCTACTCTGGCAACATCCATAGTGAAGCTTGGGGTAAGTTCAGTGACCGCTACAATGACATCGGCAATCGGACAAGTATTGCCGTGCCCACGCAGAAGGTTTGTAAAGTCTCGTCATGTCTGAGCTCACACTGTTGCAGGGGCTCGTCGATTCCGTTCACGAAAAGCACAAAGAAAACCAGGAAGGGGCGGTTGCCACCTATATTCCGGCACTAGCCGAGGCCGACCCGGACGCTTTCGGAATCGCCATTACCACCATCGACAATAAAACAGTTACCGCGGGTGATGTCGACAGCGCGTTTTCGATCCAGTCCGTATCCAAACCGTTTGTGTATGGCCTGGCCCTGGAGGAATTCGGCATCGAGGCGGTGGGACGACATGTTGGCAGCGAACCGTCCGGGGAGTCGTTCAATTCCATTGAACTGAACCCGGATACGGGTTTGCCGTTCAATCCTATGATCAACGCGGGCGCCATATCAGTTGTAGGAATGCTGTATGACGCGCTGGCTGACAAGACTGGTGACCGGATTCTGCGGCTCTTTTCAGAGCTTTCCGGCAGTGATATCCGCATCGACGAATCAATATTCGAGTCCGAGATGACCACCGCCGCACGTAACCGGGCGCTCGCCTACCTGATGCAGAGCACCGGGTTTTTCAACGCCCCGGTCGAAGAAAAACTGGCTTCTTATGTAAGCCAGTGCAGCGCGATGGTAACGGCAAGGGAGTTGTCCATAATGGCGGCCACGCTGGCGAACATAGGAACACACCCGTCCAGCGGGAACGCGGTTTATTCACCCCTGACCGTGCGCCAGGTTCTTTCCATGATGTTTACCTGCGGCATGTATGACTATGCCGGGCGTTGGGCCCTTGACGTTGGATTGCCGGCCAAGTCGGGGGTTTCGGGCTGCCTGATGGCCGTCGTCAACCGGCAAATCGGAATCGGCATCTGGTCGCCGCGCCTCGATGGGTATGGTAACAGCGTAAGGGCAATTGCCGCGTGCCGTGACCTGACCGAGGAACTTGGTTTACACGCATTCGAATTTTCGAACAGGGGGTCGAGCATTCTGAGTATGTACATTAAATGACGCCATGATGTAAATACTGGTGAACCGGGAAAACTGATTTGAACAGACTGGTTTCAATACTCGTGCTGACGCTGGCCTCAACCGGTGCATGCCTGACAGTGGGATCCGTGACCAGAAATGACCCTTGTTCAAAGCAAAAGACCACAGATCAGCGTACTGATTTCATGTAAGATTCCATGCTCTGACAAATAGCCGGAATAGTTTTAAAGGCATGACAAAGAACACACCTATGGAATTTGATTTTTTGCGCCGTGAGCTGATTGGCGCCGATGCCCTTATCGAGACGCCTTTTGGTGACCGCCTGATGATGTATGCAGATTACACCGCATCCGGCCGCTGCCTTTGTTTCGTCGAAAATTACCTGCGCCAGCTGCAAAGGATCTACGCCAACTCCCACACCGAGGATGACATCAGCGGCCGCTCAATGACGCAACTGCTGAGAGAGGCCGAAGAAAGTATCAAAAAGTCTGTCAATGCAGGCAAAACCGGGCGCATTATTTCAGTCGGTAGCGGTGCTACTGGCGCCATCGACAAGTTGCAGCAATTGATCGGCGTGGCGTTGCCTCCGGCAACACGTCAACAGCTGGGCACATTACTTGGCGATGCAATTGGCCCTGAAAAGCTCGCAGCGTTTAAGGACCACCTGAAGAAAAACCAACCGGTTGTATTCGTGGGGCCCTATGAGCACCACTCCAACGAAATTTCGTGGCGTGAAAACCTGGCAACAGTAGTTACGGTACGGATGGATCAGGATGGTGGAATAGACCTGGCACATCTTGAGGAACTGCTGCAAGACCCCGCTTACAAGGGCCGCCAACGCATCGGTTCTTTCTCAGCGGCTTCAAACGTCACGGGCATTATTTCTCCGGTGCATGAAATTGCCGTGCTTTTGCACCGCTATGATGCCATCGCCTGTTTCGACTACGCTGCCAGTGCCCCCTATGTGCAGATCGACATGAATCCGCCGGCGGGCAAATACGACGGCGATGCGTCACTGGATGCGATATTCATCTCACCGCACAAGTTTCTTGGCGGGCCGGGTTCCACCGGTGTGCTGGTATTCAATGAACGAATCTATCACCGCGAATTGCCGCCGACAGTCAGCGCAGGCGGCACGGTTGATTATGTCGGGCCAACCAGCCAGGATTTTATTAGCCACATTGAAGAGCGGGAAAAACCCGGCACACCCGGTGTGTTGCAGGTCTTGAAGGCCGCAATGGTATTCGAAGTCAAAGACAATGTTACCGTGGCGCGGATTGAGCGACGCGAGCACGAACTGCTGCAAAAAGTCTTCCGGCGCTGGCTGGCAAATCCTGAGATTGAAATCCTGGGCAACCAGGATCCGGCCAAACGTGTCGGCATCGTCTCATTCAACATCAAGGCCGGTGGTGAGCGTTACCTGCACCCAAAGTTTGTCACCACGCTACTGAATGACCTGTTTGGTATTCAGTCACGTGCCGGTTGTTCCTGCGCCGGCCCATATGGGCACCGGCTATTGGACATTGATGAAGAGACATCCGAAGAATACCGTGTCTGTGTCACCGACGGCTACTCGGGTATCAAGCCCGGCTGGTGCCGGGTCAGCATGCATTACGTCATGGATGACCTCGAGGTCGATTACATGCTTGATGCCATCGATTTCGTGGCCAGTCACGGCAGCCATTTTTTACAGCTGTATGACTTCAACATCTACGATGGCTCATGGTGCAAGAAAGAATCCCCGACCCAACTGCAGCGTTTCTCGTTGCAGGCTGCGCTTGAATCCGGTTCGGAAAGAAATCCGCCCATGCCGTTTGAAGAGCGCAAAAAACGCTATACGGGCTACCTGGAAGAAGCCCTCGACCTGGCCAGGAAACTGGCCGAGCAGGATTCTTCATCAGAACAGGTACTCAATGGCAAACTCGGTGAATTGCAGTTTTTCTATTTGCCGGAATGTTGCATGATACCGAACGCTCAGAAACCGCAGAAAAACCTGAAAGGCAAAATTAAATCACTGTTCAACAAAACCTAATTCACAGTTCAGCATACAGGGGGTCGGGCATATACCCAGAACCTGGGTCACAGGTTTGAAAAATATATCTGCCCCCTCGCACCCTTAATTCAGATCAGAGCTTGATTTGATCCATCGGTAAAGCAGTCGTACTTTTCTGCTGTTTCAGGACAAAGCTGGTATTAACTGTCCGGACAACGCCAATCTTCAAAAGATAACTGCTGAGAAAATCCTGGTAGGAAGCCATGTCGGGCGCCACCACCTTCAACATGTAGTCGTGTTCACCACTGGTGGCGTGGCATTCCAGTACCTGCGGTGCACCCAGGATAGCCTGGTCGAATTTCTTCACATTCTCGGAGCGGTGGTCGTGCAATGTAACGTGCGCAAAGCCCATGATTGACAAGCCCACTTCCTCACGATTTACCACGGCCGCGTAGTGGCTGATAACGCCCGTTTCCTCCAAAGAACGCAAGCGCCGCCAACTGGGCGAAGGTGACAACGAGACCTTTTTTGCAAGGTCCCGATTGGATAAACGGCCGTCTTTTTGCAGGGCCTCGATGATGGCAATATCGTGCTTGTCCAGTTTCATGACAATTTCCTCACTTATTACTGTGTATTTCTAGAATTATATACCTCTTCTATATATCTATATCGATTTAATCGCAATTAAATACTTGTCATTTAGGTATATAATTTCTATATAGGCTAACAAAACTGGATAAAGTAAATGGTAAACGTCGCCTCCATTAATCATCTCGATCATACCCAACTTAAACACGCCACCAGCCTCGACTGGCCCCGCATCGCCTACCTGACCCTGCTGTCCCGAGCCATTGATGACCTTGAAGAAACGGAGTTGATGAAGAATCGCGAGGTTTTATACCAGTTCTCGGCCCGCGGTCATGATATGGCGCAGATCATCCTTGCTTCACTGCTGGATCACCCGGGCGATGCGGCCAGCGGTTACTACCGCTCACGACCGTTCCTGCTGGCCCTGGGCCTGGAACTGGAAGACGCGATGGCCGGACCGATGATGCGTGCCGGCGGCATGAGTGACGGCCGTGATATCGGTGTGGTGTTTAACCTGCCGCCTAAAAACAACCGGCCCTGCTTCCTGCCGATGAGCGGTGGCGTAGGCGCACAGTACACACCCATTTCCGGGTGGGCGGAATCGATCCTGTACAAGACCAATGAATTGCATGACGTCACCAGCGAGGGCGCGATCGGCGTGGCACTGGGCGGAGATGCTTCCACATCCAGCAGTGGTTTCTGGGCTGCCCTGAACAATGCGACCACGCGTATGCTGCCCATGCTGTTTTATATCGAGGACAACGGCTATGGAATTTCGGTGCCCTCGGATGTGCAGACACCGGGTGGCGACATCGCGAAAAACCTGTATGCGTTCAGCAATCTTCTTGTGCTGGACGGAGACGGCAGCAACCCGCGGCAGACTGCCACCTACCTTGCGCAAGCCATCCAGCATATACGGGAAGGACATGGTCCGGCGCTTGTTCGCCTGAAAGTGCCCCGCCTGTCTGGTCATTCCGGCCAGGACACCCAAAAATACAAGAGCGATTTACAAATTGCCGATGAAACGGCCCACGACCCCCTGCCCTGTTTGAGGGAGTTTGTCATAGCGGAACAACTGATGACAAAAGAAGAGTGGACGGGAACTGCGCTCAAGGCGCGTGAAGATGTTAAAGCGGCATTGATCAAGGTACGCAAACGCCCGCAACCGAACCCGGAAAATATCGAGCGCTTTGTATTCAGCGAGAACGGTGACGACGGTCAACCTATACTGCAACACCAGGGCGGTCTGTGGCCCACGGGTCATGTTTACCCGAACAGCACCACTATCTCGCACCCGGAAGGCGAACGCATCAATATGCTGACCGCCATTCGCCGCACGCTGGATTCAGAACTGGCGGATAATCCAAAAATGGCGGTTTTCGGTGAAGACGTCGGCCCCAAGGGCGGGGTACACGCCGCCACGCTGGGTTTGCAGGATACCTATGGCAAGAGGCGCGTATTTGACACCAGTTTGTCCGAGGAAGGCATCATAGGCCGGGCGGTCGGCATGGCTGTCGCCGGACTGATGCCAGTGCCTGAAATCCAGTTCCGCAAATATGCCGACCCGGCCGAAGAACAGCTGAATGACTGCGGCACGATGCGCTGGCGCACCGCCAACCGTTTTGCCTCGCCGATGGTTGTCCGTATACCCGGCGGTTTCTTCAAAGCCGGAGACCCCTGGCACAGCCAGGCTGCCGAGGTGAAGTGGCTGCACGCTATCGGCTGGCAATTGGCCATGCCGTCCAACGCCGAAGACGCCGTAGGCCTGTTGCGCACCGCGTTGCGGGATAACAACCCGACCATCTTTTTTGAACACCGATCCATGCTTGATGATGCATGGGGAAGACGTCCCTGGCCGGGTGACGACTACGTCATACCGTTCGGGTCCGCAACCAGGGTCTGTGAAGGTGACCGTTTAACTGTGGTTACCTGGGGCGCAATGGTGCCGCGTTGTCAGAAAGCGGCCGAAAACCTTGGTGGCAATATTGATGTAATCGACCTGCGTACGCTGTCCCCCTGGGACAAGGAAACTGTCATCACATCGGTCTGCCGCACGCACCGTTGCCTGATAGTCCACGAAGACAACATTACCGCGGGTTTTGGCGGAGAAATTTCCGCTTGCCTGACGGAAAAGATCTTTTTCGAACTCGATGCGCCACCGCGCCGGCTGGCGATGCCGAATGTGCCGAACCCGCATAACCCGTTACTGATGGATGCCGTGGTGCCAAACGTCGAGCGGATCACAACTGCGATGCGGGACCTGTTAGAGTTCTGAAATGACAAACCGCATCGAAGTTCGCTTTCCTGAAGACCAGCAGGATGGTACTGAGGCGACCATCACCCGCTGGCTTGTCGCCGAGGGTGACAATGTCCAGGCACACGACGCAATCGTAGAGATTGAAACCGACAAGGTCGTTGTTGAAGTATCCGCACCCGCAACCGGCCGTATTGCCGACATAAAGGTAAGACAGGACGAAGAGGTCAACCCCGGCGATGTTTTATGCACATTGAGCACAGAAGCCGGTGCTGAAACCGAAGCAAAACCAGCCGCAGAGCCCGGGCCGGGCGCCACTGATAAAAGCGCGTCCCCGCAGCGGGAGCGCTTGAGCCCGGCTGTCAAAAAACGCGTACAGGAACTCGATCTGGATATCAGCGGACTCGCTGGCACCGGCCGGGATGGCAGGATCACTCTTCAGGACCTGAAAACCATGGTTCCCGCAGCAGGGGAAACACAGGAAACTGAACCGCAGCCGACACCGGTAACAAAGCTACACCCCGGACAAACTGAAGATTCAGAGATCATTCCGCACGACAAGATGCGCAGACGTATCGCCGACAGCATGGTTACCAGCCTGATGCAAACGGCGCCTCATGTTACTGCAGTTTTTGAGGCAGATTTATCTGCTGTCATGCGGCACCGGGCCGCCAACAAGGAAGACTTCGCAAACCGAGGCACACCGCTGACCCTGACCGCCTATTTTGTTGCCGCATCCGTTGCCGCCATACAGAAAGTGCCAAGGATCAATAGCCGCTGGTCAGAAGATCAGCTGGAAATTTTCAAACATATCAATATCGGAATTGGGACGGCATTGGGAGATGAAGGCCTGGTTGTTCCGGTGGTGCACAATGCACAGGACATGGACCTGCAGACTATCGCTGCAAACCTGGCGGACCTGACCACGCGTGCACGCAAGCATCAATTGACGCCGGATGATGTACGCGGCGGCACTTTTACCATTTCCAACCACGGTGTTTCCGGAAGCCTGATCGCAACACCCATAATTATCCACCAACCGCAGTCAGCCATCCTGGGTGTTGGTAAAATCGAAAAACGAATCAAGGTACACGAAGTTGACGGTCAGGATGTCATAGCCATCCGGCCGATGTGTTACGTCAGCCTGACCATTGATCACCGCGCCATTGATGCCTTCCAGACAAACGCGTTTCTGACTGAACTGGTCAACACACTGGAAAACTGGCCCGCGCAATAATCAAAACGAGGTTCAATAAGTACCAGTTGTTACCTACGCTTATTCAAGCCACTCACCTACCTGCTCTGCAGGAAAATGACATTTTCTTAATTCCATTCGGCGTCTACGCTTGAGCCTGCTATCTCACAACCGGAATCTATATCAGCCGCGACTGCAATGATTGTAAAGCGTAACGATACACGATACACTTTAATTCAGTGATAAAAAACTTCAGGCACAAAGGCGTCTCGAAGTTTTTTGAGACCGGGTCCCGTGCGGGTATTAAACTGTCCCATGCACCTCGACTTGCGAGGCAGCTTGCACGGTTGAGTTCTGCATCATCTCCCGGAGATATGAATGTTCCCGGGTGGAAACTTCATTCTTTACATGGTGACCTGGCGGGAAACTGGGCGGTCTCCGTCAGTGGAAACTGGCGATTGATTTTCAATTTCCAAGACGGCAACGCAATAGATATTGATTATGACGACTACCACTGAAAATAAAGCATTGAGCACAATGTTCGACCCGCCGCACCCCGGTGAAATATTGCGTGAAGACGTTCTGCCTGAAATGGGACTGACAGTCACGGAGGCTGCAAACCAGATTGGCGTTAGCCGGGTTGCCCTATCGCGGGTGCTCAATGGTCACGCGGCTATATCGCCCGAAATGGCTCTCCGGCTAGAGGCCTGGCTTGGTGTTGATAATGGGGGCCGCGCTGAAACCTGGCTGACACACCAACTCGCCTACGACCTTTGGAGAGCCCGGCAAAAAGTTGCTTAGTCTTTTGAGTTCGCAATGGACTCGATCGGCACAACACTTATGCGATGATTGTTCAGATCGGCTATCCACAGGTAGCCATCATGTACCAGTACACCTGCGGGCTTGTCCAGTTGGTCAGGGCCTGGGCCGTCAACTCCCGTCCCGGCAACCAGTTGCGCAGCTTTCTTTTCAGCCAATTGCGTAATCCGGGCACCGCGTATTTCCGCCACGTAGACATTTCCGGCCGCATCATCGTCAACCCCGTGCGGCATGGCCAGCCCGGTTTCAGGCGAAAGAATGACACCCTCCTCTCCCGGTGACCAGCGCAGTATTTTCTGGATGCCGGCATCGGCGATCAGGTAGCTGCCGTCTTCTGCCGGCATCATATCTATCGGCATCACCATCTTGCTGGTGGCGGCACTACCAACAGTTGTCACCATGCCGTCCTTGATACGCCGTATGGCGGCGTTTCCGATATCAACAACCAGTATGCTGTCATTGCTCTCCCAGATCACCCCGTGTGGTGAGTTGAACAGGGCCTCGGCTGCCGGGCCATCGCGCAAGCCGGATTGACCCGGTACACCGGCCAGCGTTGTCACCTGGTATCCATCATCCGCAGATTCAAACAAGCGGATCGTGTGGCTGGCGGCATCTGCGACGATGATTTCACCACCGTGCGATACCGCGACACCATGCGGGCTGTCAAAACCCGCCTCTGCCGCCGGACCGTCCTTGTGACCTTGCTTGCCGGGCCCGCCAGCGAGTGTTTGCACTTCACCTTCCAGTGTTACAGACCGGATTGCATGGTTGCTGATGTCAGCAACCAGTATCCTGCCTGTGCCAAATGGCGCAAGACGTATGGGCTTATTGAACCTTGCGTCAGCCGTACCATCTGCAAACCCCGCTTCGCCGTTACCGGCAATAACGCGTATTTCGGCAGCCTGCGTGACTGCTGAACAGCAAACCAGTATTAACAAGGCCAGGGCATGGAGACTGGCATTAACGGGGCGGGTTGTGTTCATCATCACATCTCCGATACGTCAGCTCACGGCTCATTATCTGACGATAACAAGCGTGTAATTTTCCGGGACGGCCAGGTATTTCCCGGCAACCCTTTGCACATCCGCCGGCGTAATTTGCTCGCCCTTTTCCGACCGCTGCAGTGCGATCTGGTAGTCATCGTCGTAATACTCGTGATACCCCATGTAATAGGCCTGGCCCAGCCGGGTCAGGTTGCGCATCATGTAACGGCCCTTGGACGCATTTACAGTCTTGTCGATTTCCTTCTGGGTTACATCATCGAGACGGGATGCGTCAAAATAAGAACGGATACCTTCAAGCGCATCGTCAACCTGTTCGACGCCCGTTCCCATGGCCGCGGTTAACCAGTCCGCATTACCATCGGTGCCTACCCTGATGCTCAAGCGATAAGCCAGCCCCCTGGTTTCACGCAAATCAAACATCATCCGGTAGGACAGGATGGAGGTCATAACATCAAATGCGGCCTTGTCCTCCGGCGCGACTTCAACCGGGAACCCCAGCCGTATTTGCGCTTGCTCCTTGCCGAGGTCGATAACTTTTTCCTGCTTCTCCGCTGTTGCGGGCAGCACGCTCACGGCGCGCCTGACACTGGTCCCATTGGTACCCCAAATCGCGTTGAGTTGTTCTGCCAGGCCGGCATGCGGCAGAGGCGATGATATGGTGATGATGTAGTTCGCCGGGTTGAAGTAGCGGTTTTGCAGGTCGTTAAGCCCGTCAAGGTCGATCTTCTCCAGCGACTCGGCCGTACCACTGACTGCCAGCGTAAACGGGTGGCCTTCGCCGAGCAGAAGTTCCTTGTAGGCCTGGTCGGCGGTATGCAGCGCGGTGCTCTTTTTCATTGCAATCCGGTTGCCCGCATCCTTGTGGGCCTTGCTGAAATCAGCCTCGTCAATATCCGTGCTGTCCATCAGGTGGGCAATAAAGCCGACTCCCCATTCAGCATCATCTGCAAGACACTCAAAACGGATGTAACCATAGTCGGCGGAGTTGTAATAGTCATCGTAAGGGATAAAACCCATATCAACAGCTTTCAGCGTGGCGCCGTGTGCGTCCAGCTCAGCCTGGATCTGTTCCTTTGTATATTTCGGTGTACCGGATTTAAGCAGTTCATGCAGCATCTCCGCACCACCCCTGAGCTCTCCCTCAAGCAGGTACCGGTCTTTGATGAGTATATGCATGCCAAACATTTCGGAACCACCGGAGGTGCGGCTAACCAGGGTCGCGCCGGACGGCAGTACCGTTTTCTCCGTGCTGATGGACATGGCTTGGTCAGCACCGGCAGCGACCATTTCGGGGGTGAACAGGTTGAAGTGGTGATTACGCTCGGAGAAACCCTTCACGTGGCCGATGACGTCTTCAGCTGACAGTTCAGCAATACGGTCAAGTCTCGTCATCGACTCGGCAGCTGAAATGAATGCGACATTACCGGCTTTCATCATGCCGTAATAATGGGGTGAATCCAGAAGCGAGATTTCTTCAACGGTTTGCTTTTTATGCAGCAGGTCAATCTTTTCATCGGTGACAATCTCCGCCAAATTAGCGTCAGTTGTATTGATGGTGTCCACTACATTCTTGAAAACATCAGCCCTGTCTATACCAGCCTCTTCCTTGAATGAGAAGATCAGGCGACCGCTGCCCGGGTAGTCGTCATAGGCAATATTGACATCGTCATCCTCGAACAAAGCCACGAAAATTTCGTAGCTCAGATGTGCCTCGTCACCCACGGTGGGTACATCGAAAACGACCTGCCCATGCATCTTGTCGGCATCGCCGCTTGCTACATTCACCTGGTCTGTCTTCACCGCCTCGGCCGTTGTGACAAATTTCTCTACCGGTTCGGAGCGGTACTTGCCGTAGTAAGTCTCCAGTTGTTGCTTGATTTTGGCAGGGTCAAAGTTACCAAGAATCGTCAACACCATGTTGTTTGGCACGTAGTGAGCCTTGTAAAACTCATAGGTCTTGTCACGAGACAGGTGTTCGATCGTATTGAGCGTGCCGATTGTGGGCAGCCCTACGCCGGTCGAGCCGTAATTCATCCGTCTGAAAGCGTTGCCGATGGCCCACTCCTTGCGGTCGCGGTCCTTGCGGATTTCCTCGATAACGATACCCCGTTCCTTGTCGAATTTCTCTTCCGGCAGGATAGAGTTGAAAATCATGTCGGCCTGGATATCCATGCCCTCTTCAATGAATCCGGCAGGCACCAGGAACATGAAATTGGTATAGAACATATCTGTATGCGCGTTGCTGTAGGCGCCGTAAAAATCGACCTCTTCGTACAACTCGGCCTGTGTGCGTCGCTCGGAACCATTGAACAACAGGTGTTCCAGCATGTGGGACATACCCGAAGTACTGTAATCCTCGTAAGCCGAACCAACACGGATCAGCAGGTTCAGGCCTACCATCGGCGAACCGGGATTATGCACCGCCAAAACTTCCAGGCCGTTTTCAAGGAAAAACGTCCGGGCATTGGTGGATTGCTCCGGGACAGCGGGATAGCTGACCACGGATTGGGGTTCCGCCTTCTTTTTAGCAAGGCCGGGTCCGGCGTACACGGCAATCAGTACGGATGCGATAACAGAGATGAATGATTTCATGATTTTGACCAATTTTAAATGATATAACTATCTGATTTAAAACAGAAACGTGGAGAAAAGGCCAGGTGCACTTTTTAAAACCCCGTTCAGAGTTTTAAAAAATGCACCTGACCCCTTAAGACCGCCCCTTTTCCTGCTACCTATTTTGGACCTAAACCAAGTGAGCTTATGTCCATAATGTACTGGTGCAAAACACGCGCGCCTTTGGGAGCCTGACGCCCGGATGAAAACGTCATCATGGTGCCGTCGGCTGATATGGCAGGAAATCCGTCAAACCCATCGTTGTACGTCAGGCGGGTTTCCTCACCGCTTACAAGGCTGCGAAGGTAAATTTCAAAGTTGTGCGGCGGTAAAACTTTCACAAACACAAAGTGCTCACCGTCGGGTGCCGGGTATGGCGCCCAGTTGGTTCCCTCTTCCGTGGTGACCTGTTTCTTGTCACTGCCGTCATGCTTGATGGTATAGATCGTCATCGGCATACCGCGTTGGCCCTGCGATGATCTGTCCCAGGAACGGAATAGAACGGTTTCGGCATCCGGCAGGTAAAAAGCCCCGCCCTCCTGTTCACCCTTGGTGAAGGTAATCTGCTGCTCTTCACCGGAACCGTCCGCAGGCATTCGCCACAAATCGATTTCGCCATCGATCTGGCGGCTCCACAATATCCATTTTCCATCCGGGGACACCGCGACTTCAGCGTCATAGACCAGGTTGTCGGTCAGGCGCTTGACATCACTGCCATCCAAAGCAGAACTGTAGAGTTCCGCACCCGTGGGATAATCATTGGGGTCTGAATAACCACCTTTCGGCAGGTCGGTCAAATCCCGTGTCGAGGTCCAGATCAGGCGTTTTCCATCGGGGAAGAAATGCGAACAGGCATCCTCACCCTTGCCGTTGATCTTCACCATTTCACCACTATCAATGTCCATGGTGTAAACATGATGCGTCTCATCGCCTTCAAGCTTGGCATTGCCGATCAGTGTCTGGTTATCCGGCCCGAAGTAAAATTCAGCGCCGGCACCCTCGTGGGGGATACGGCGTACGTCCAGTTCCTGGGCCTGCACGCCGGAAGTTCCGGCAAGCAGGCCAATGGTCGTAGCCAGCACGCTGACCGATATGGTTTTATTAATACACATGATCTATGCCCAGGTCCTTTTGATTTAGAATGTGACCTTGAAACGGGCACTAACGGTACGGCCGGGTTCGGTGTACAGGTTCAAATCACGCCCGTCATCCGGAATACCCGCAACCGAGGAGTACTGGATATATTCTTCGTCCAGCATGTTCAGCAGACCCACGCTCATCGAGAAGTGATCGTTGAAGTCGTAACGTGCGAATACATCAACTGTTGTGTAGCTATCCGTGGTCAAGGTGCCCGGAGGATTCTTATCCATACGGTCTTCCCACTTGATCATGGCATCCGCAGAGAAGTTTCCACTGAAGTAATTGAAACCGAGTGTTCCGCCCATGGGCCGGATTGACCTGAGTTGTTCACCCGTGGATTTGTCTTCACTGTCCATGTACTCACCATTCAGGAACACGGAGAAATTACCGCCCAGGTAGTAATCGAGACGGAATTCCATGCCTGATATTTCAGCAGATTCGATGTTCTGGTACTGGAATACATCTACATCCAGCGGCAACGGGAAGCCGAAATCCCAGTTGATCTCAGAAATGGTTTCGACGTAAGCGATCTGGATGAAATTATCGTAATCACTCATGTAAGCAGAAACATTATAGGAGAGGTTTCCGATCTCGCCGCGAATACCAATTTCGAAGGAATCGCTCTCTTCCGGCACCAGGTCGTTGGCGGGAATAATGCGGATGCCATTGCCGACAAAGGCCACATGATCAAAGTAGAAATAGGCCAAATCATACGGTGGAACCTTGAAGCCCTGGGCGTACTGGAAATAGGCGCTGAAATTGTCCGTAAAGTTGTAGATCGTTCCAAGACGCCAGGACACATTGTCGTCGGAAATCTTCTCCGGCGCATTTTCTTCACCGGGATTGACGCTGTCATAGCCATCATCAGCCTTTGGCGTCATCTTGTAATAGTCATACCGCATACCAGGCGTCAATGACCATTTGTCGGTCAACTGGAATGTATCCTGCAGGTAGACACCGAGACGTTCGGTTGTGTTCTTCGGGAATGGAGCCGTCAGGTCATCGAGAATAACCGTGCCGTCACTCTGTGTACGGGTCTCCTTACGCGGACGGTAAGAGTCCGTTGTGTCCCAATCAAAACCGTAGCTCAATTGATGCGCGCGCTTCTCTCCGATCACCTTGCTCGCAGACGTGCTCAAGCCCCAGGTCTCCTGCTGGAACAGATCGCTCTTGAGCGTGTCACGGGAACCACCCACACCAAATGGCGGCGGTGTATCGTGGTTCAGCAGGAACTCGTCCCTCTGGTCGGTATTGTTCATGTACAGGTTGATATCGAGGCTGTCCATGATGGCCCACCCGGAATCACGGTCCCTGTAGCGGAGCTGGTAGGAGTTGTTTTCTTTCTCGTTGTAGCTCGACTCTTCGTTGATTTGCCAGCCTGGCAGACCAAAGTAATTACCCTTGTCAGAACCATCGTCCGGACGATCCACTTCCTGCAGGTAATAGTCATATGAGAATGTCACTTTCTTGTCGTTATCAATGACGTAATCGGTTTTGAACAACAAGCTGTCAGAGTCAACATCGGCGTGATCGCGCTCGTTGGTGAAGTTCTGGGTTTCATGGCCATCGCGGCCCTTGTAACTGAGCAAGGTCTCGAACCTGCCGGTCCTGAAGGCGGTCATCACACCGTAACCAACTTCATCGGACCGGCCGTCATAATCACCATTGAAATTCAGGTAGAAATTGTCCGGGCCGAGTACGTCCGCCGCGTCCTTGGTTGAAAACGCAACGATACCGCCCACGGCATCGGCACCATATAGCGAGGATGCAGCGCCCTTGGCGACTTCGACCTGCTTGACGGTATCCATGTCGATAAAGCCACGGCCAACGACGTCGTTGGCGCCGTCAGCGCCGTAGCCTTCATTCATGCGCATGCCGTCCTTGATCATCATGACACGGTCAGCTCCCATGCCGCGGACAATGAAATTCTGGGCCGTGCCATTGGAGCCGGTGACATCGATACCCGGCTCATACCTGAACAACTGCGACATATCGCTTACCATCTGTTCATCAATATCCTTGCTGGTCATGACGGATACGGATCCGGCGATATCTTCGAGATTTTGCTCTACCCTGCCGCCCACGACGACCACAGGTTCCAACTCAACCGCTTCGTCTTCGGCCCCTTCTTCGTTGTTGTCCTGGGCAAGCGCCACTGAAGCAACCATTGTCAGCAATGCTGCCGCCAGACTTGTAATTAAATGTTTTTTCTTCAACTCGAGCCTCATGTTTAACTCCTCAGTTTCTGTGCTGTGTCTTAACTTTTACTGCGCATTTTCTCACGTGCGCTTTTTTGGGTCATAGAACGGCGGATATTTTATCATCGCAACAGGGATACGTGTTATCGAAAAACCCTCAATTACTTGATTTGGATCATGGTTTACTGACCTAAAGCTCCGCAACGGGAAACGATTTGTGTTAATTTTCACACCCACAAAATCCTGACCCAACTGAAGGTATATCCAATGAAAAAGTCCCTGGCCATGCTGGCTTTAATTGCCCTGTGCAATAACGTTTACGCACAGGACGTTATTTTTTACCATGAGCTAACGGTCAACATAGACCCCGCCACGGCGAAACTTGAGGTCAATGACACCATCAGGGTTCCCGGGTCGGCAGAGCTATCCGGCTTGACCTTTAGCCTGCATGAAAACCTGTCACCGCAAAGCATGACCGCAGGCGTCAGCATTGAGCAGACCAGCGCCGAACCGGGAACTGAAGACAAGGGCATGGACCAGGAAGATTATTCTTCGGTGATCAAGAACAAGCATTACCGGGTCGTGCTTGCCGACGGAGCCCAGGCTGAATCGTTGACCCTTTACTATACTGGTCTGATCAATCACCCGGTCGTGCAGGCCAACGAGGAATATGCGCGTGGTTTCAGCCAATCGCCAGGGCTGATTGACCCCCGGGGTGTTTACCTGTCCGGTTCGACACACTGGATACCGTCCTTTGGCGATGAATATGTCACCTACAAGATGACCGTGAAATCACCTGGGGGTTGGCGCAGCGTAAGCCAGGGAAAACGCACTGACTTTGAAGAATCAACCGGATTCCGGACTGATGTCTGGGAAGTCGATACACCTACCGAAGAAATTTTTGTCATTGCCGCCGAGTTTACCGAGTATGAATACGCAATGGGCAATGTCATGGCCATGGCGTTCTTGCGTGAAAAGGACGACGGCCTGGCCAACAAATATCTTGAAACAACGGCCCAGTACATGGAAATGTACCGCGAACTGGTCGGCACCTACCCCTATTCCAAGTACGCCCTGGTGGAGAACTTCTGGGAAACGGGCTATGGCATGCCCTCATTTACATTGCTCGGCCCGCAGATCATCCGCTTCCCGTTTATCCTGCACTCCTCCTACCCGCACGAGTTGTTACACAACTGGTGGGGTAACGGCGTTTTCGTCGACTTTGAAACCGGCAACTGGTGCGAGGGACTCACCGCCTACATGGCAGATCACCTGATCGCAGAACAACGTGGCACCGGTGCCGATTACCGTCGAGCGACATTGCAGGGTTACACCGATTACGTGACACCAGAGAATGAATTTCCGCTGAAAGATTTTCTGTCCCGCACCAATGCATCATCATCGTCAATTGGTTATGGTAAAACCGCCATGATGTGGGACATGCTGCGTTCCAGGGTCGGTGACGAAAACTTCACGCGCGCCTTTCAGAAGTTCTATCGTGATAACAAGTTCAAGCGTGCTGGTTTTGACGACATCATGCTTGCCTTTGAAGATGTCTCCGGCGAACAACTGGAGCCGTTCTTCAAGCAGTGGGTCGAGCAGGCGGGCGCACCGGAACTAACCATCAGCGATATCCGCCTGTCGGGGCCGGATAGCCCCAGGGTGATCGAAATAGACCTGGCGCAGACACAGGACGGCGATGCCTACATGCTGTCCATACCCATAGTTATCTACAGCGCTGACAAGGTTGAGCGGGAGATAGTGGAGATGACCGCGAAGCAACAGACCTTCAGCTTCGTGCTTGATTGCGACCCATTACGGGTCGAAGTCGATCCGCAATTCAACCTGATGCGGCGCCTGGACTACCGGGAAATTCCACCGTCCCTGTCCAAGATGTTCGGGGCGGAAAAAACCCTGATGATATTGCCTTCCAAGGCCAGCGAAGCGGAACTGGCAAAATACCAGCAACTGTCTTCCATCTGGAAAAGCGACAAGGGCGACGAATTCAAGGTCAAACTTGATTCTGAAATCGACGAACTGCCCTCTGATCACAGCGTCTGGGTACTCGGTTGGGATAACCTGTGGTTAGCCGCCGTAAAAACCGGTCTTGAATCCTATGACGCCGGGATCAGTGAAACGTCCGTACGCTTCGGCCAGGCGGAACACGATCCCGCCGAAAACAGCTTTGTGATTGCCTTGCGCCACCCGGGCAATACGGACCTGGCGCTGACCTGGTTGACAGCGCACGACGCCGAGGCCGTGGCCGGCCTGGCCCGTAAACTTCCGCATTATGGAAAATATTCATACCTTGGCTTCAGCGGCACCGAACCCACCAATTCTGAAAAAGGCCAGTGGCCATCGGTCGGCTCACCGTTGGCGGCCGATCTCGCCGAATACTCGGTTGAACTTCCGCAGTTGGAGAAAAGACCGGCCCTCGCCATGCTCGCACCGGTCTTCAATGCTGCGAGAATGGAAAAAGATGTCCTGAAACTCGCCGATGATGCCATGCAGGGCCGTGTGCCCGGATCTGAAGGACACGAGGCCGCTGCCGAATACATCGCAGCACAGTTCCGCGAAGCGGGTCTCGAACCGGCAGGTGATGACGGAAGTTACTTCCAATCCTTCAGCATTACCGGCGAGGATGGTCAAGATATTACCGTGCGCAACGTGCTCGGCGTCATTCCCGGCACAAATGCGGAGTGGAAAGAGGAATCTGTTGTGCTCAGCGCACATTACGACCACCTTGGCCTGGGCTGGCCGGACGCCAAATCCGGCAACAAGGGCAAAATTCACAACGGTGCGGACGACAATGCCTCCGGCGTAGCCGTAATGCTGGAGCTGGCGCGAACCCTGGGCAAATCCATGGAACCGTCGCGGTCAGTCGTATTTGCAGCCTTTACCGCGGAGGAAGCCGGTCTGCTTGGTGCGAGGAGCTACGTCAGGAGTATGCAGCGCTACCCGGTTGGCAAGGTTATGGGCAACCTGAATATCGATACCGTCGGGCGCCTGGGTGACAACAAGTTGCTGGTGCTCGGCAGTACTTCCGCGCGCGAATGGAAATTTATCTTCATGGGTGCAAGTTTTGTCACCGGTGTGGAAACTGAAACACCAACGCAGGATATCGATTCGAGTGACCAGATCGCGTTTATCGAAGCTGGCGCGCCGGCAGTCCAGTTTTTTGCCGGTGCAAGCCCCGATTACCACAAACCCAGCGACACGGCAGATAAGCTGGATTACAACGGACTGGTGAAGGTGGCCTCCATCGTCCGCGAAGGCGTTGAATACCTGGCTGAGCGGCCGGAGCCAATGGAATTTAAAGGCAGCACCGGCAAACCCGCTGAATCCAGACCGTCGGGTGGCGAAAGGGGTGTTGCCACCGGCCTGATGCCGGACTTTGCATTCAGCGGTAAAGGTGTATCTATCGGCGCGGTAGGTGATGACACGCCAGCCAAGAATGCCGGCCTGCAAAAGGGCGACGTAATCACTGCCATCAACGGTGCTGAGGTTACCGACCTGCGGAGCTATTCAAATATGCTCAAGCAGTTCAGCCCGGGTGATGCAATCGATGTGACCTTCCTACGGGATGACGCTGAACAGACGATCAGCCTGACATTGAAAGCACGCTAGACCTGAATTACCGACACAAAAAAAGCGAACCTCTTGTTAAGAGGTTCGCGATGTCTTCAAACTGATGGTGAAGCGCCGGACCGGTCAGTAGTGATTTATCACAGCCAGCATTTCCCCCGTGCCAAATGCGATCAACCATAAAACATAACCGAGTTTTGAGTTCCGGTTCAGGGTGTCGCTGAACGGGACTTCAGTGCCGTGTCTGTTGCGGTGTCTCCATATAAAAACAGCATCGGCAATCATAACAACCAGCGCGGTGTAGCCCAGTATCCCGTGCAGGGTGAAATACTTTTCCACGGTGCCGATCATCATGCAGATAGTCGCTGCAACATCAAATGTAACGGCTGCCGTGATAAAACCCACCACCCCGTTGGTGGCTCTCTTGTGTTTGTTTTCCTTCCAGATAAATATGGAATAGAGCACAAGGGCTATGTGAATAAAAATAACACCAACAATAATGACCATTTCAGGCATGAAACTTCCTTTAATCAATCCATCGAGATACAGGGAAAAAACGAAGGGGGCAATATAGCGTTTTTATCGGAACTATAAAAGCAGATTATCAGGACTGCCGGGGCAATCCAGCCGCGCTTTCATCGCTCACAATAATAGGATGTTGCCGGGCTAATAGCGTCCGACGAGCCACTCCCGCCCTTTTAGCATCAGTTGGTAGTACACGGTTGGGAGCATTTTTTCTTTCAGGACCCAGGCGGCCTTGCTGGCCTGGTCACTTTTAATCAGCCATTCTGGAAAAGTCGGCAATATTTTCCCCTCGTAGCCGTATTCCGCCAAAACGATCTTCCCCCGCTCAACGGTCAGCGGACAGGAACCGTAGCCGTCATAGCAAACATCAGGCTCTTTGCCGTCAAACACGGATAAAAGGTTCTGCGCTACCACCGGCGCCTGCCTCCTGGCCGCAGCCAGGGTCTTTGCGCTCGGCGCCGAGCACACATCGCCCAGGCTGAAAATATTTTCAAAACGTGTATGGCGCAATGTATCCGGCGCAACATCGACCCAGCCGGTTTCGTTAGCCAACGGGCTGCTGCGAATGAAGTCGGGGGCAATCTGCGGGGGGCAAACGTGGATCATGTCATATTCCATCTCTTCGCGACATGGCTCACTGCCGGGTTGGGAAACATCAAACCATGCCTTCCGCGCCTCACCATCAATGGCAACCAGGTTGTAAAAGAGATTGACATCAGCATCGTATTTTTTGATGTATTCCATTAATGGCGGAACAAAGTGTTCGACGTCAAACAAGACGTTACTGGCGCTGCAAAACCGGACATCAATGTCATCCAGGCAATGATTCCGCAGCCAATGGTCGCAGGACAGGTACATGGCTTTTTGTGGTGCGCCGGGGCACTTGATCGGCATCAGGGGCTGGGTAAATATCGCTCGCCCTGAGCGTAATTTCTGCACCAGTTCCCAGGTATACGGGGCGTAATCAAAGCGGTAGTTGGACGTTACACCATTTTTACCAAGTGTTTCCCGCAAACCCTCAACAGCGCCCCAGTGCAATTTCAGACCCGATGCCACCACCAGTTGCCGGTAGGCAAGCCGGCTGCCATCCTCAAGGATGACCTGGTTGTGACCGGGCTCGAACGCCGCAGCCGCGGTCCTCACCCAGCGCACACCTGCCGGCATCAGGTCTTCAGTGAATGACTGTGGCTGGGAGGGTTCGAAAACCCCGCCGCCAACCATCGTGAAACCCGGCTGGTAAAAATGCTTGTAACGCGGTTCTATCACGACGATATCCAGCTCTGGGCGTCGTTTCAGCAGGCTGGCTGCCGTTGCGATACCGGCACTGCCGCCACCGACGATGACAACATCGTGGGTCTCGGCGACATGTTGGCGCATTTCCGTCCCGGCGCCCCCGGCCGCGCTTGTCGCTATATATTTAAAGGTCGCACGATGGGCCTTCAGGTTGTAACCCAAACTCTCCGCGAAATTCAAAATGACCTCCGCATCCATATGCCTGGCTTCAGTCATGGCCCATAACATCGTGCAGCGCGTGCCGGTCCGGCAAAACGCAAGCACGGGGCCCTGTGCGCGTTTCAGTTCTGCCGCAAAATTGTCCGCATCCGGCCGTGTCACATGACCCGAAATAACCGGCTGGTTGATGAATACCATGCCGTGCTTGGCCGCTTCGGCGCTGAGCTCGCTCGCCAGCGGCTGGTCATCACTCTCCTTGTCCGGCCGGTTATTGATGATGGTCTTGAAACCCAGCGCAGCGATTTTCTCCACGTGTGCCGGGTATATCTGTGGCGATATGGAAAGGAATGGGGAAATTCTTTTGATTTCCATCAGGTGACTGTCTCTAGCCTACAAGGAGTGTCTTTGCTCACAGGATATTTACCGGTAACTTCAGGTAAGCCACTCCATTTTCATCCGCCGGCGGCAAATTACCGGCACGAATGTTGACCTGAATTGCGGGCAGGATTAATTTTGGCATGCCCAGTTCCTTATCACGCCTGGTTCGGAATTCGATGAATTCCCGTTCACTGACACCGTCATGTATTTGAACATTATTTTGCCGCTGCTCCGCAACCGTTGTCTCCCAGGCATACTCAT
>CALBDB010000040.1 GCA_937927755.1 uncultured Lysobacterales bacterium | reverse complement strand
GTCCATCTCGACAAACATCGCATAGGTCGTGCCTGCGCCAACCAGGAAGACGCCTTCCCTGATTTCCTGGACTTCCACCTCGGTGGGTGCAGGTGGTGCGACCTCGATCATCTCCAGGTTGGTTGGCACAGTTGCATACTGTTCAATCGGTTTGTTGACCTCGGTAGACTTGATGTCGATGAAGACATTGGGCTCGTCATTTACATACAGTTTAAAGGTCTTGCTGAAGGGGATGCCATCAACCGTTTCGTAGTTGGTGAACCGGTAATCCACCTGTCCGAATGGAGGCAACACACGCTCGCTGCGACTCAGCAGATGTGTCTCCTTGTCAAAATAGAGGCTCAGCGCGGGTCCGACTTCCATTACCAGCGTGACGACGTCATGGGGGCGACCCTGAAACTCCACCTCACCCAACCAATGCGAGGTATGACGCCGGGATAGCAGCTGTTTGACCAACAGGGGTGCTGTCACGCGGATGAATGGTCCGGACGTGGTATTGAAGTCCGGTTCCGCAATTGGAGTAACGGTGCCGGCGCGATAACTCACCTGCCAGCCCTCTTCAGCCTTGATGATCTGGCTGCCATTGAAATCAAAGCCATTACCGCTTCCCTTGTTTTTGCCAACAAAGGTCTCGTTTTCAAAATCGACTGCAGAAAAGCTCATCTGCTCGTTCTCATCCCAGGGCGGTCCGGGCGCACGGCTCTGGTTGGTGGCCCAGGTAGTGAAGTGGCTCTTACGCGCCACGCTGTTCAGGTTGGAAATGACCTCGGCGCCGCCATAGGCCTCAATGGCCGCATCAATAACCTCATTGGCACGGTTAACCGCATTCAGCGGCAGGGTGTCTTCGGCGGATAAAAAGGGTGTTGCCAGCAAAAAGCCGGTGGCAATGGTTAGTAGTGCAGGATTTTTCATGATAACTCCTTGACTGGTTGTCACAGCAAAAATAAGGAGTCGGTCCCTCTGGCCCATACAGGACCCCGACAACACTTGGAGGGAAGTGTGCGCCGGGTTGAAGCGAATGTCCGTATTGATTCGACAAGATGATACAGGCATGCGACGAACGGCAAATTACGAGGATTTAGGTTGTAGGAGCGACGTGCTCGTCGCGATGGTCACATCGGGCAATAAGGCCTTTCTTTCAACCTTCCAAGATAACGCTTGAGGTTAGGTGCACCCTCCAGCAATCCTTGGCTGTTCCCCCAATTCAACGTAAACCCAACCAGGATATCCGTCACCGAAAACTTGTCACCCACCAGGAACTGCCTGTCTTCCATAAACTTGTCCAGCACTCCGGCAGCATGCCTGAAAGCCTTGTTATTCTGCTCAAACAAAGCCGTTTCTCTTTCTTCCCGCGGCAACACAAACGTATTCCGCGCATTGCTCCACACGTACGCCTCCAGTTCGGTCAATGCAAAACTGACCCACTGAAGATGCAAGGCTCGTTTCCGCGTACCCGAAGGCGCAATCAGCTCTTTATCAGGCATTAGATCCGCCAGGTAAGTACAGATGGCCGCCGCTTCAAACAGGGGCTCGCCGTCAACTACCACCGCCGGCACTTTACCCATTGGATTGACCTTCTTCAGTTCATCGCTATGGAGAAGTTCGAGGCCTTCGATGGATTCAAATTCAAGCCCGAGTTCAAGCAGCGTCCAGCGGACCTGCTTGGAACGGCTCGGTCCATATTCATACAAGGTGATATCGGGTTTCATCGGGGTCTTCCATTGGCAATCAGATCACAATTACATCATGCATCATCACCGTATCCAATTCAAAACCCCCCTGTAGGAGCGACGTGCTCGTCGCGATTGCCTCAACGTCGCACCTACCCGGATTTCTGGCATACATATACTTTACGTTAACGTAAACGTAATGTATCCTCTCATGTTGTTCCAGTACACCTGAGCAGCAAAGGAAACCCCGGGTGAAAAAGACATACACCATCGGCGATCTCGCAAATGAATTCGGCATCACGACCCGGACAATCCGGTTCTACGAGGAAAAGGGCTATCTAAGCCCGAAACGGAATGGTACGCGGCGAATTTACAACGCGACCGACCGTACCAGCCTGAGGCTGATCTTGCGTGGCAAACGCCTGGGGTTAAGCCTGGATGAGACGGCGGACATGATCCAGATGTATGGCTCGCCGGGCGGCAACCGTAAGCAACTTGAAATATTTTTAACCCGTATCGGTGAAAAGCGTACCGAGCTGGAACGCAAACGCAAAGACCTGGAAGTCATGCTCAATGATTTGCAGGGTGTGGAAGAGAAATGCCAACTCGCATTGGCCCAGTACAGAAAATAGTTTAACGGTAATAAGTATGAGCGACCAAGCAGAAACAACCGTAACTGGTAACGCAGGCTCCAATATCGATAGCAAACCTGTAGTAGATACGCCACTGCGGTTTGTTACCGCGGCCTCTCTGTTCGACGGCCACGATGCCGCCATCAATATCATGCGCCGCCTGATCCAGGCGCAGGGCTGTGAAGTCATCCACCTCGGCCACAACCGCGGCGTGCTCGATATCGTGCGCGCAGCCATCCAGGAAGACGCCGATGCAATCGCCGTTTCCTCATACCAGGGCGGCCACAACGAATATTTCCGTTTCATGATTGATCAGCTTAATGAGCGCGGGGCAGGGCATATACAGGTTTTTGCAGGCGGTGGCGGCACCATTACGCTGGACGAAATCAAGGAGCTCGAAGGCTATGGTGTGAACCGCATTTACCACCCTGACGACGGCATGTACCTGGGTCTCGTCGAAATGATCGAAGACGTGGTCCGGCGAGCCGCCGAGCACCGTCAACCGCCGGCTTTCCCGACACAATTACGCAAGGATAATGCCAGCGATGTCGCGCAAATGCTGACAGCATTGGAATCCGGCATGTTTGGCGATGCCGAACTGAAGATGAAGCGGCACGAATGGGCTGGCGCACCCAGACAGGCTCCGGTAAGAGGTATCACGGGCACCGGTGGTGCGGGCAAGTCGTCGGTCACCGATGAATTGCTGAACCGTATTCTGGCCAGTTTCCCCGAAAAACGTATCGCGATCCTGGCGGTTGACCCCACGCGCAGACGCACCGGTGGTGCATTGCTGGGCGACCGTATCCGCATGAACAGCCTGCGTTCCGAACGTATCTACATGCGCTCGATGGCCACCCGCCGCCAGCATCTGGCCACCAGCGCCATGCTGCAGGACGCCACCCATTTTCTGAAATCCGCCGGTTTTGACCTGGTCATTGTCGAGACCGCCGGCATCGGCCAGTCGGATTCCGAGATCGTCGATATGGTGGATTTCTCCTGCTACGTGATGACATCCGAATTCGGCGCCCAGAGCCAGCTCGAGAAAATAGACATGCTGGATTACGCCGAACTGGTCGTTTTGAACAAGTTCGACAAGCGCGGCGCCGAAGACGCCCTGCGTGATGTCAGAAAGCAGTGGAAACGCAACCACATGGCTTTCACGATGGATGACGAGGATGTGCCGGTATACCCGACCATCGCCAGCCAGTTCAACGACCCCGGCCTGAGCTGGATGTTTGTCAACCTGATGCGCTTATTGCGGGAAAAACTGGATTTACCCGAAGAACATTGGCTGCCGGAAACAACAGATCGTAGGAGCGATCGGCAAAGCCGGTCGCGATCAACCGTGCTCGACATCACTGAAAAGCTACCCAGCGCCACCATCCTGATCCCCGGCAACCGCACCCGTTACCTGGCCGAAATTGCCGAACAGGGCAGGGACATCAACCAGGAGATCGAAAGACAGGCCCAGGCTGTCAGCCTGGCGCAAAACTACTACGAATGCCTTAAGGATCTGGGCGACCCGGTATTGCCAGCGGCATTTGACGCATATGCATCCGCGGATACAATCGCGACCAGCTGCGCCGATCGCTCCTACAGCGGGGCGGAAAATGAATCTGTAGGAGCAACCGGCACAGCCGGTAGCGATTCTTTGTCCCTGTTTATCCTCCGCCAACGCTACAACGCATCCCTGGCCGAGCTTTCAAAAGAAGCCATCACCCTCCTGAAACAATGGCCAGCCACAAAAGAAGGCATCCGCACCGAACAATACACCTACGAAGTCCGCGGCAAACAAATCTCGGGTCCAAACTACAAAGAATCCCTATCCAGACTCCAGATCCCAAAAATCGGCATGCCCCGGGACCGCGACTGGGGTGAACTCCTGTCATTCCTGATGCGGGAGAACCTCCCCGGCGGCTACCCCTACACCGCAGGCGTCTTCCCCTACCGCCGGGCAGGCGAAGACCCGACCCGAATGTTTGCGGGCGAGGGCACCCCCGAGCGCACCAACCGCCGTTTCCATTACTTAAGCAAAGGTGGCGAAAGCGTGCGCTTAAGCACGGCCTTTGATTCGGTGACGTTGTACGGTGAAGACCCTCACACCCGCCCCGATATCTATGGAAAAATCGGCAACGCTGGTGTCTCTATCGCCACGCTGGACGATCTCAAGAAACTCTACTCCGGCTTCGACCTGTGCGCACCCAACACATCGGTCTCAATGACCATCAATGGTCCCGCACCCATGTTGCTGGCGTTCTTCATGAACGCCGCCATCGACCAGCAGGTCGAAAAACACCTGGATGAAACCGATGGCTGGGACAAGGCCAACAAGATGATCAAGAAGTATTTCCGGGAAGCCCAGCCCGAATATGCCGGTGAATTGCCCGAAGGCAACAACGGCCTGGGCCTGAGGTTATTGGGTATCACCGGCGACAAGGTTGTGGATGCCGAAACCTATGCCCGTATCAAGCGCGAGACCATCAGCAAGGTACGCGGCACCGTGCAGGCCGATATCCTGAAGGAAGACCAGGCCCAGAATACCTGTATTTTCTCGACTGAATTCGCCATGCGCATGATGGGTGATATCCAGCAATATTTTGTCGATCACCAGGTTCGGAATTTCTACTCGGTATCG